>NC_015589.1:2137161-2442470 GCF_000215085.1 Desulforamulus ruminis DSM 2154 | reverse complement strand
AAGTCTATTGGTGTGCTCATTATGGAAAGGGATAATTCGGTTCAGGTGCGCCAGGAAAAGACCATGGAGTTTCTTTCTAAAACCACACAAAAACTTACCGATACACTGCTGAGTCAAACAGAGGTGGGAGAAGTTCTGCCAACACTCATTCATGACGCCTTGTTCATTGTAGACGCAAGAAAAAAGATTGTTTACGCGAATTATGTGGCTCACAAATTGCTTTTAGGGCTAACTAAAGGTCTTAATCCGGTGAGCATTGATATAGACCAGCTAATCCATCAGGTACCTGAACTGGAACCCATATTTTCTAAGGATTTTGACGCTCAGGAACTGAATGTACAGGGTGACACGGTCCTTGTAAGATCACTGCCGATTATTGAAGGGACGGAAGTTCGCGGAACGGTTTACCTGTTAAAGGATATTACTGAATTAAGAAAGAAAGAAAAGCAGCTTATTGCCAAATCCGTCGCCATTAAGGAAATCCATCACAGAGTTAAAAATAATTTGCAGACCATCGCCAGCCTGATGAGGCTGCAAATGAGAAGAGTGAAAAATAAGGAGGTTAGCGCCGCCTTTCAAGAAAGTATTAACCGAATCAGTTGCATCGCGCTGGTTCATGATATTATCTCCAGAGACACATCGGAATCCATTGAATTAAAAGAGTGTCTGCAGCGCATAGGAAATATATTGACCCAAAGCATGCTCTCCCCGGAACAGAAAATTACTATTGAGGTGCGTGGCAGTGCCTTTCGTATAACCTCGGATCAAGCCACACCAACCTCCATTGTAGCCAATGAACTTCTGCAAAATTCATTGAAGCATGCCTTTCCGCATCAAATGGAAGGGGAAATTTTTGTCTTGGTTGAGGAAGCGGAGCATCATATCAAGTTAGTTATCCGTGATAATGGCAAAGGCTTTCCCAATGGGTTTAATAAAGAAACCAATGCCCATTTGGGGCTTCAGATCACCCATGCTTTAGTATCGGAGAGCCTGGGAGGGAAAATAAAAATGTACAACGATGCCGGTGCTGTGGTGGAGATCGAGTTTCCGAAGTGGGGGGCGGAAAAGAATGAAACCGTTACGGATCATTGTGGCAGACGATGAAATTTTAATTCGTATGGATCTTAAGGAATTGCTTACCGACCTCGGCCATCAGGTGGTGGGAGAAGCCGGAAACGGTAAAGCCGCTTTAGATTTAGTTTATACCCTTAAACCGGACCTGGCCATCCTGGATGTTAAAATGGATAAATTAGACGGCATAAAGGTGGCTAAACTGATTGCCGGACAAAAGCTCTGTGCGGTTCTTTTATTAACGGCCTATAATGAGGAAGAAATGGTGAAGCGGGCCATGGATGCCGGGGTAATAGGCTATCTTACCAAACCGGTTACTGAAAAAGAGCTTGAGCCTGCTCTGCGGATCGGCTATGCCAGATACCAAGATTATCTGGCGCTAAAACAAAAGAAAGTGGTTTTGAAGAAAACCCTGGACAGGAATATTTACCTGGAAAGATTGAAAGGCCGGGGATAAATTTCAGCAAAAATAAAATAACTTGGGCAAGGAGGTCCATATAAGGTGGGAGCATTTCATCTCTATCCACTTTATATGGATTTTTTTATTTATAAAGATTGGAGGTGATGCCGGACCCGCGAGCAGTGTTTCCTTATAGAAGGCAAAAAGAAAAGGAGCAAAATGTATGAGCGAACTAGGATGCAGTGTAAACACAAACATTACGGAAAACCAACAATTGAAGAGATGTGCCGGACCCCTGCTGCTTTGGGGATTAGGAGTGGGATATGTTGTCTCCGGCGATTATTTTGGTTGGAACTTTGGTGTCGCTGCCGGTGGATTTTGGGGTTTATTTATCGCCACCATTTTAATGGCCATTATGTATATTACCATGTGTTTGACCATCGCCGAGCTGGCAACCGCCATTCCCTTTGCCGGCGGGGCCTATGCCTTTGGACGTGCCTCTATGGGTCCTTGGGGAGGGTATCTGGCAGGGATTGGCGTCGTCCTGGAATATGTCTTGGCACCCGCCGTTATTGTTAACGGAATTGTTGGCTATGTAAATATTTTGATACCGGGTGTTCCTGATTGGCTGTGGGTAGTAGGATTTTACGGCATCTTTCTGGCTATGAACACCCTGGGGGCAAAAACAACTCTAAATTTTGAACTGGCCGTTACATCTATTGCCGTCATTGGTCTGGCTATTTTTGGCTTGGTAGGTTTCTCTCATTTTGATATCAGCAAAGTCTGGGAAATTGCTCCCACAGCAGGCAATACAGCGTTTTTACCCATGGGCTGGCTGGGGATTTGGGCTGCCATTCCCTATGCCATTTGGTTCTTTTTAGCCATTGAAGGTTTACCCCTTGTTTCCGAGGAATGTAAAAATCCGGCAAAAGATATGCCCAAGGGTTTGCTTACTTCCATTGCCACTTTGGTTATTACAGGTTTCTTAGTTTTATTTTTAGCAGTGGGTCTTGGGGGTGCCGAAGTCATGGGGCAATCGGACAGTCCTCTGCCGGAAGCTCTGTCCATGGCCCTGGGTCAGGCTCACTGGTCCGTTAAAGGACTGGCGCTGATCGGCTTAGCCGGTCTGATTGCCAGCTTCAATGGCATTATATTTGGTTACGGGCGGGCGATCTTCGCTTTATCCAGAGCAGGTTACCTGCCGCAGGGACTTTCAAAGGTTCATCCCCGTTTCCGCACCCCTCATGTGGCCCTGCTGGCGGGCGGCGCCATCGGTATCGTAGGCGCTATCCTGGGGAATGGTGACGTTTTAATTCAAATTGCGGTATTTGGCGCGGTGATCTCTTATATTATGATGATGCTTTCAGCCATTGTTTTAAGAAAAAAACAGCCCAATATGAACAGACCCTATAAGGTTCCCGGTTATCCGGTGACTCCCTATGTTGCTCTGGTGCTGGCCATAATTGCTTTGTTCGCCGGTTTCTTTTACGCTCCCAAGGTAATTCTCTGGACCGCATTGGTCTACGCAATCTTTGTAGCTTATTTTGCCTTTTACAGTCGCCATCACTTGGTAGCCAAGGCGCCGGAAGAAGAGTTTGCTATCCTGAAGAAAGCGGAAGAAGAGTTAGGCTAGTGTTTGATGTTCCGGTAGCCCGTAGCTGCCGGAACATCCACCATGCCTATGCCGGATGGCAGCGGGGGAGGAACAGTGAATGAAGTTGAAGACCATGCTTTTTGGACAGATTTTTTCTTTCCGGGATATTCGGGAGGTGCTGGCTAAAGCCAATGAGGAGAAATCAGGGGATGTTTTGGCCGGTATAGCGGCAAAATCCGCCGGGGAGCGGGTAGCGGCCAAAATTGTATTGAGTGAGCTTACTTTGGAAGATATTTATAACAACCCGGTTATACCCTATGAAGAGGATGAAGTTACAAGAACCATTTACGACGGGATCAACCAGTCGGTTTATAACGATATTAAAGGATGGACCGTGGGACAACTGAGGGAATTCATACTCTGTGATTCTGCGGATGCCAATGGTATCCGCCGGGTCAGCAGAGGTTTAACCAGCGAAATGGTGGCCGCCGTGGCCAAGCTCATGTCTAACCTGGACCTGATTTATGGAGCAAAGAAAGTGCCGGTCACGGCCCACTGCAATACCAGCAACGGGTTGGTTAACTGCCTGGGCATGCGCTTACAACCCAATCATCCTACGGATCGTCCCGAAGGAATTCTGAGTTCCATGCGGGAGGGCTTAACCTATGGGGTAGGCGATGCCTTGATTGGCCTAAACCCTGTGGAGGATACGGTAGCCAGCACCACCCGATCGCTGGAAACCATGTATCATTTCGTACAGCAGTGGGAGATACCCACCCAGGTCTGTGTATTATCCCATGTAACAACCCAGATGAAGGCCATTGAAAAAGGGGCGCCGGGGGATCTTATTTTCCAGAGTTTGGCAGGAACACAGGCTGCCAACGACGCCTTTGGTATTAATGTGGCCATTTTAAAGGAAGCAAGAGAGATCGGTCTGAAGTATGGCCGCGGTACCGGCCCCAACATCATGTATTTTGAAACCGGCCAGGGCTCGGAGCTCTCTTCCGATGCCCATAAGGATGTAGATCAGGTGACGCTGGAGGCTCGTTGTTACGGTTTAGCGAAACAATTCCAGCCCTTCCTGGTTAACACCGTGGTGGGTTTCATCGGTCCGGAATATTTGTATGATGCCAAGCAGGTAATCCGGGCGGGGTTGGAGGATCATTTTATGGGCAAGCTCACCGGCGTTCCCATGGGGGTTGACGCCTGTTACACCAATCACATGAAAGCGGATCAGAATGATATTGAGAATCTTGCGGTTTTACTCACATCGGCCGGCGTAAATTATTTTATGGGAATTCCCATGGGCGACGATGTGATGTTGAATTATCAATGCACCAGTTTTCATGATGCAGCCACCTTACGTCAGTTAATGGGTCTGCGCCCCCTGCCTGAATTTGAAAAGTGGATGGAGAAGATGGGGTTAATGGAAAAGGGCTGCCTTACGCCAAAGGCAGGAGATCCTTCCATATTCACCCGCCAAGGGAGTGCTGTTAAATGAATGAAAAGGAAGCCCAAGGGATGGAAGACCTGGCGGCAGTAGATTTGCAAAAGGAAATATTAATACCTGAACCCAAAGACCGGGCTGCTCTGGAGTTTTTCAAGCAAAGCACTCCTGCCAGAATCGGTGTTTGGCGCAGCGGTCCCAGGCCGCTCACCAGAACGCTGCTTCGCTTCAGGGCGGACCACGCCACCGCCCAAGATTCCGTATTTAAGGAAGTTAGCGAAGAATTTTTAGCGGATTTTAATCTGGTTAGGGTTCAGACCAAGGTTAAGAATAAAGACCAGTATTTAACCCGGCCGGATTTAGGCAGAGTGCTTTCAGAAGAGGAATTGGAGAAAATTCGCCAAGAATGCTTGTTTCAACCTCAGGTGCAGATCATCATTGCCGATGGTCTAAGCTCTAAAGCCATTGAAGCTAATTTAGAAGACATTCTGCCGGCCCTTAAGCAGGGACTGGCGGCTTATGATCTGAAAGTGGGTACCGATATTTTTGTAAAATATGGGCGAGTGGCGGTTATGGATGTTATCGGCGTAGCCCTGGAGGCTGAGGTGGTTGTACTGCTGGTGGGCGAAAGACCCGGCTTGGGGACTTCCGCCAGCATGAGTGCGTACATGATTTATAAGCCCGATCAAGATACCTTGATGGCAGACCACACGGTGGTTTCCAACATTCACAAAGGAGGTACGCCTCCCGCGGAGGCGGGAGCTCATCTGGCCACCGTATTAAAGAAAATGTACGATGCGAAAGCCAGTGGGGTTAAGCTTGCCTTACAGTAAGCAAGGAGGTGCTAAGTACGGCCAAGCAGATGGAGGAAATGACCAGTGTGGGTATTGACGTGGGTACTACCACCACCCAAATGGTTGTCAGCCGCATATCGGTATGCAACACAGCTCCCGGTTCAATGGTTCCCCACATGTCGATCACAGGCAAAGAAATCCTTTACCGCAGTGAGGTTTATTTTACCCCGCTATTGACTAGAGAAAGGATTGACGCCCAGGGGGTTACCGAAATCATTGCTCGGGAATATCAAAAGGCCGGGCTTGGCCCGGAGCAGGTGGATACCGGAGCGGTGATTATCACCGGCGAAACCGCAAAAAAAGAAAACGCCAGGAGTCTGTCCGAGGCCCTGGCCGGTTATGCCGGAAATTTCGTGGTCGCTACCGCCGGGCCTTTACTGGAATCGGTTCTGGCCGGCAGGGGTGCCGGAGCAGCCGCCATGTCCTCCGAATTTCACCGGGTGGTTCTGAATATCGATGTGGGTGGAGGAACTTCCAATCTGGCGGTGTTTAGGGAAGGGAGAGTCATTGATGCTACCTGTGTCAATATAGGCGGACGTTTGGTGGAATTGGATCCCGGTGGAGAATTCATCCAATATTTGGCCCCTGCCGCAAAGATTATCCTGGAAGAAGGGGGACAGTGCTGGGAAGTAGGAAAAGGATTAGAGTTGGAAGCCCTTAAAGCCCTAACCGTAAACATGGCCAGGGCAATCAGAAATTTATTAAAGCCCGGATTACTGCCTCCCGTGACCAGCCGCATCCTCATGGGGCCCTCTCTTCGGCTGGACTACCCGATTCATTATGTTACCTTTTCCGGAGGCGTGGCTGATTTTATTTATTCCGGGAAGGAAATCCGGAATGTTCAAGAGTGTAGCCGTTTTGGAGATATTGGCCCATTATTGGGACGGGCCATTAAAGAAAACTTTGATCATGAATCCTGGCAATTGGTCAGGCCCAGAGAGACCCTCCGGGCTACGGTTATTGGGGCAGGTTCCCATACTATGAACTTAAGCGGCAGCACCATCGATATTGCACCTGAACGGCTGCCCATGCGCAACATTCCGGTGATAAAGCCCTTTCCGGACGAAGTGCCGCTAAGTCAAGTGGAGATGAGCCAGGGCTTGGCAGGGCAATTATGGCCTTACAGGTCGGAAGGATTTCAAGAACCCGTTGCCATCGCTTTAAAAGGTCTTGGTAGAGTTGGCTTTAAAAAAATACAGGAAATTGCAGCCGTGATTATCCAGGTTACAAAGGACTATGCCAAGTCACAACCCTTGGTTTTAATACTGGAAGAAGATTGCGCCAAAGTTTTGGGACAGTCTTTAAGGGTTCTATTAACGAGAAAAAGGTGTGATGTTATCTGTTTAGATCAAATCCGTGTGGAGGACGGCGACTACATTGACATCGGAATTCCCATTATGGATGGGAGCACCGTTCCGGTGGTGATCAAAACATTGATTTTTGAAAGGGATCCGTAAAGAATCCTTTTATTTCCCTGCCTGTCTGTGTTAGGTTAAGGATTGTGCTATAATAAATAAAAAGATAAACAGGTAGAGGAGCAGTTTTATGGGCCAAAACTTAACCATCAACGGTACATTTCGTTTTTCCTGCCACGAACAACTGGCATGTTTTAAACAATGCTGCAGGGACATCAATATTTTTTTGACTCCTTATGACGTACTGCGCATGAAAAATCAATTGGGGTTGTCATCGGGCGAATTTCTGGAGCGGCATACTCACGTTTTAAGGGTGCCCGGTTCCGGATTTCCGGTGGTGGTATTAAAGATGAGGGAAGATAACCTGGTTTGTCCTTTTATTACCGATTACGGGTGCCAGGTATATTCTGTGCGTCCCTGGTCCTGCAGAATGGCTCCGGTGGAAGTCCGGGGTAAAGGAGAATATGGCATTGCCTTTGAACCTTCCCGTTGCCATGGTTTAAAAGAAGCCCGGGAATGGACCGTGAAGGGATGGATGGACAACCAGGGGCTTGAAATTTATAATGAAACCGAAGATTTATTTGGCGGGATTCCTTTAAAGATAAAAGCGTTAAAGGACCCATTTCTGGAGAAGGTTCGGATGGACATGATCTTTATCGCCTGTTACGATTTGGATCGTTTCAGGAAAATGCTTTTAACAGGCCCCACAGTCATGGGTTGTAAGCCGGAGGATTTGCCCGGGGACCTTCAGCATGATGATGAAGCACTGATGAAATATGCCTTTACCTGGCTGGAAAATCACTTAAATGATGAGCAAGTTTTAGCCGGGATAGGAAAAATGTTATAAATAATACATTAAGGGGACTGCTTAGCAGTCCCTTTAAAATTAGAAACGGCGTGTCACAAAAACTAATTTATAATTGGGCGCCAAGGGGCTGTGCAAAGAAACCTTTTGGTTCTTTTGCAGCAGCCCTTATTTGACTAAAGGAAAGTTCCGGATCTAGGCTGTGTTTAAGAGGTCTGACCTTGGAAGAAGATGTTTAAGGTGACGGCGCTGGCTGCATTAACGGCTGCATAGTACAACCTGGCGTATTTCAGGAAGGGGGTCGCTACAAAGGTTGCCAAGGAGTTCTGATTGATGGTGGTATAGCTGACATCATCCATCCAATTGGTGCCGTCCGGACTGAGCTGGAGCTTAACCAGAGCCTGCGCGTTGTCCTCGGTGGATTCGTTAACCACCCCAAAGGTCCAGGTGGCGATGCCCAAAACATTATAGGTTGCGTCAGGAGATCCGTCGATGTCTGTAATGTTTGCTATGACGGTGGATACGTCGGTGGTAGCCAGAGTTGTCGACAGAGTACCCGTTACCGCCAACCCGGTAGAGGTAATCAGTAAGCCTTCGGTGGGCGGCGTGATGGATAAACCGCTGGCCGGGGCGGTAACGGTAAGCCCGTTGGCCGGAGCAGTGACCGCCAGACCGGTGGATGTGATGGTTAAGCCATCGGTAGGGGGCGTAATGGATAAACCGCTGGCCGGGGCGGTAACGGTAAGCCCGTTGGCCGGAGCAGTGACCGCCAAACCGGTGGATGTGATGGTCATCCCTTCGCTGGGAGGTGTAATGGCTAAACCGCCAACCGGGGCGGTAACGGCCAGACCTTCTGATGTAATCCCCAGGTTTCCGGTTGCATCCGTGTTAAAGGGTATATTGTTATTGCCGTAGATTTTTATCCTGGCGTAATCTGGATTGTCCTGAAAGATTTTAAAATTGGGCACTGATTATTCCTCCTTATTACGATTGGCAAAATATGCCTTTAATACAATATTTCTGACAGGTGTGGAAAGTTCCACCGCAAATGCATATTTTATTACAAAAAAATACAGAAGGAGCGCAAAGATGGGTAACCGGGTTAGTTTATGCATGATTGTCAGAAATGAAGAAGAAAACATCGGACGGTGCCTGGAAAGTGTTGCGGGTCTTGTGGATGAAATCATTGTGGTGGATACGGGTTCAACGGATGAAACACCCCGGATCGCACGGGAAATGGGAGCCAGGGTTTACTCCTTTACCTGGAAGGATCATTTCGGTGAGGCCCGGAATGTTTCCTTAACGTACGCTACCGGGGACTGGATTTTATTTTTAGATGCGGATGAGGAGTTGGCCCGGGAAAGCAGGGATAGGCTGGTCCAATATACTGCTGAGGAACAAGTGGAGGGTTATTTTATTAAGATTATTAACTATATCGGAAAAGAGGGCTGGGTGGAGACCTGCCCGGATTTAGTCTTCCGGCTTTTTAGAAACAGGCCGGAATATCGTTTTCGGGGTGCGATTCACGAGCAGATGGTGGACGTCATCCTGGAGAAGAACCCACAGGCAGCTTACCGTATTGCCAATGATATCAAAATTTTTCATTATGGCTATTTAGACCGTCAGATTGATGAAAAGGATAAAAAAAATAGAAATTTGAGAATCATTCAAAGGGAACTGGAACAACAGCCGGAAAATGATTTGCTGCGCTATCATTATGGAGTAGAGCTTTTTAGGTTCGAAAGATATGATGAAGCTGCAGCGGTTTTTATAGAGGTAGCCAATGGGATTGATCCACAAACCATTTTTTTCCCCAAGTTACTAAGATACATCACCATGGCTTATGCTTCCTCCGGGCAGCCGGCTAAGGCCCTGGAGGTAATCCGTCAGGCACTGCGGTTTTTCCCTGATTATGCGGACCTTTATTATTATGGGGGACGCTGCTGCATGGAATTAAAGCAATATGCCAAAGCTACGGAGCTCTTTTCCCAGGCGGTTGCTTTACCGGAGCAGCCCCCGCAATATGCTTCCTTCGGGGGAGTCCGGGGTTTCCGTTCTCTATATCATCTGGGAGAAATTGCCGAATTTTTTTTAAATCAGGAAGAAGCACTGCGCTATTATCTTGAGAGTCTAAGGGATAACCCGGATTTTCGACCGTCCCTGGAAAAAATCGTAAAAATTCTGGATCCCCGCTTAAATCCTGAATATACCAGAGAATGTTTGAAAAAGGTACTAGACTTCAGCACTCCCCAGGCTACCCTGTTATTGGCGGAGATCTTTTTTCAACAGGACGCCTACAGGCTCACATTGGATTTTTTGAATGACCTTATGCAATGGGGTGTAGCGTCGGAGGAATTTTTATTTCAAAAGGCCTACTGCCTGATTCAGGAGAGACGTTTTCTGGAAGCCTTGCGCATATTAAGCGGCTACACTGCGGAAAGCACGCTTTATCCTCAGGTAAAAGTAAATGAATTGTTTTGCTTTTGGCTGCAGGGGAAAAGGAAAAAGGTGCGTGAAATTGTAGAGACCCTGCGTCAGATGGGGTTATCAAAAGATACGGACAATGTTTTAAAACTGGTGGTTAAGGCCCAGGAGAACCGGAAAACCCAGCGGAAAATAACCCTGGGTGAAGAGGGAATAATTCTTCTGCTGGATATCCTGAAAAGATTGCTTGATCTGAAGGAGCCCCAAAAGGCGGAAGAGATCCTGTCACCAGTGGCCCCTGAATGCCTAGCCCCTTGGAAATGGGACGTTATCCTGCTTTACCGCAAATATGGCTACCTGGAGAAAGCCGTGGAGCTTGCGGAAGAATATTTAACCCAAAAACGCAACGGAGAGGTTCATTTTCTTCTGGCGGAAAGCCATCAGGAACTGGGCAATTTCACGGAAGCTGAACTTCATTACCGTTATGCCATTGAGCAGGACCCGGACCAACCGGCATATTATATTCAACAAATTCAGCTTTATGAAGAATGGAGGAAGAGGCTGAAGAAGGAACATGACGGGAACCAGGGTGAAATGACTCTTTGCCCGGAGGAGGTCTGTCCTTCATGAGTACCATTACCTTAGCCATGATTGTAAGGAATGAAGCCCATTATTTGGCGGCCTGCCTGGACAGCGTGAAGGATCATGTTGATGAAATTGTCATCGTGGACACCGGTTCAACGGATCACACGCTGCATATTGCAGCGGGCTACACGGACAAAATATATCCTTTTCCATGGCAGGGAAATTTTAGTGAAGCCCGCAATTATGCCATTGGCCAGTCCACAGGAGAATGGATTTTATCCTTGGATGCCGATGAGCGATTGGTCTGCCCGACAGGGCATTTAAAAGAAATTCTTTCCCGGGATCCCCGAATCGAGGCCTACATGCTGCCGCTGGATTATCAAATTAACGAGCAAACGGGAGAGTACAATCGCTTTTTAGTGCTTCGCCTGTTTAAAAATAAAAAAGAGTATTTTTTTACCGGCCCCATTCATGAGCAAGTAGTCATTCAGAAAAAAGAGACGGTGGGCCAGGTTGATTCCCTGCACATTCAACACACTCCGGTTTCCGCTCAGGAACGAAACCGTAAAAGAGGACGTAATTTAACGTCCTTAAAAAAAGCCTGTGCGGCCAATCCGGAGGACCCTTTTCTTCAATATTACCTGGGGGTGGAGTGGCTTGGTCTGGGTAAACCCCGGCGGGCTCTGCCTTTGCTGCAGAAGGCTTACCGTCATCTAACCGATGAACATATCCTTGTCCGGGCTCCGGCCCTGCGCTATCTATTACTTTGCCTTAACGCCATGGGGCGCTTTGACCAAACCATTTGTCTCGGGCAGGAGGCCGCCCTGGCCTATCCGGACTACACCGATATCTATTACCTGACGGGCCTGGCTTTGTCCGAGAAGCAGGAGTATAAGCTGGCGGTTAAATGGCTTGAGCAGTCCGTCCAATGCGGTGTTCCGCCGGCTTATTACAGCCATATGCAGGGCAGCGGAGGTTTCTTGGCCTATTACCATAAGGGCTATTGTCATGAAAAGTTGGGTCAAGAGGCCGAAGCAAAGGCTTGTTACGAAAAGGCCCTCAGGGAAAATCACCGGTTTTTTTATCCCGTGGGCAGTTTATTCTTATTATTGCTGAGAAACCAGGGAGCTCGCCGAGCGGTTGATTATTTTAAAGGAGAGAAATTTTTTAACCATCCTCCTATTGCTTTGACCTTGGCAGAGATGTTGTTCGCCCTGGGAAGTCCCGGTATGGCCAGGGAATGTCTGGAGGGAGAAGTTTCTACTGATTCTTATGAGGAGATTTTATTCCAACGGGGAAAGTACCATATTTATTGCGGCGATTTTCGACGGGGACTCATCTATTTCGATCTGCTGCCGGAAAACAGTATATTCTTAGAAAAGGTTTACCTGCATAAGGCGCTGGCTTTGTGGTTGTCGGGAGCTTATCAGGAGGGCAGGGAACTGGCTTTGACCCTATGGAAGAACCCGGGATTAAGACCCCTGGCCAAGGTTCTGCTGGAGATAAGCAGTCGCCTGCAGCAGGATTTGACGCTGGAGCCCAAGGAACACCGGGAGGGTCTGGAGTTTACAGAAGCTTCGCTTCTCTTTGATTTATGCGGTCGTTATTTACCGGATCTTCCCGCTGTCGGCTGCCATCATTTAAAGAAGCTGACAGGGATTTTGCAGAACCGCTTATTGGGTGCGACCGGGGGTGTATCTTGGCTGGATGAATATTACAAGGATAAAATACAGGGAATTCAAGAGTGTTTCCACTCCCGCTTCGGATGGGTGAAGTGGCGCCATGAGTGAAGAGTTAAAAGTAAGTTTATGCTTAATTACCAAGAATGAGGAGCATTGTATTTTATCCTGTATTCACAGCGTGCAAGATCTGGTGCATGAAGTGATTGTGGTGGATACCGGATCTTCCGATGGTACGGTTTCCCTGGCAAGAGATTCAGGTTTCAGGGTGTTTCATTTTCCGTGGACCGGGGACTTTTCCCAAGCCAGAAATTTTTCCCTGCAGCAAGCCACCGGTCAGTGGATTTTGGTGCTGGATGCCGACGAAGTTTTGGCACCCACCGGAGTCAAAGAATTTTATTCCTTGCTGGCCAATGAGGAGGTTGAGGGGTATTTCCTGGATATTGTGAATTTCTTTGAGGAGAGCGGACCATCGGTTTCTGCTGACAAGGTGGTAAGGCTGTTTCGCAATAAAACGGAATACCGCTTTACAGGGGCGATTCACGAGCAGGTGGCGCCTGCCATTTTAAAGGTTAACGGCAGCGGGCTGGCTGTATCGCCTTTGGTTGTTTTTCATTACGGCTATTTAGAACAAGAAATAGTAAAAAAAGATAAGTTTAACCGTAATACTTCCATCCTTTTCCGGGAACTGGCAAGAAGCCCCGACGATCCTTTCCTTTTATATTCCCTGGCCCTTGAATATTACCAGGGCAACCGGGTAGAACAAGGGGTTGAGTGCCTGGAAAAGGCTTTAGTAAAAATGAGTGGCGCAGAGGGATATTTTACAGATCTTTTGGTGCATCTGGCCATGGGCTTGTGGTCCTTGGGACGTTATGAGGAATTATTGAACTTTACGGATAAATCCCTCTCCATGCTGCCGGTGCAAGGGGATCTGCTGTTGCTGAAGGGGCTGGCCTGCCTGAAACAAAAAAAATATTCCCAGGCAGCCCGGGTTTTTCAGGCCGTCATAAAAATAACCGACAAAAAGATCTTTTCCGACGCCAAAGCATTTTGTCTGGCTGGAGACGCCTGCAGGTTATCCGGAGATTTTTTGCAAGCAGAAAAGATGTATCTTCAAGCCCTAAAAAAAAGCACGGACTTTACTTATCCTTTAGCTCAAATCCTGGGGCTCATACAAAAAGGGAACATCCTTTTGGATTGTAAAAGCCTGATTCAAGGATGGTCTGTTCAGCAAAAAGATTCCTTTCGGCAGTTTTTGTCTGGCTCCGGGGAAAAGCCCCTGGCCCTGGCGGTTTTACTGCTGGAAATTTACCAGGGTACGCTGACGCCGGAATCCGGGGTGAGTAGGACGGACTTAACCGGAGAACTTTTGGAGTTAATGAAAAAGGTATCCCTAGGGTCTGCTGATCCCCGGATTATGGAAGAGGCTGCCCTGGCTGTCCGGGAAATTTACAGTTGTTCCTCAATGCTGGAGAAAGGATATGACGGCATTTATTTTCAAGCGGGGGAGCGGATGAGGAGTTTAATTCACCAACTGCTTTTACTGGTTATTGGCAAAGGCTGCCCGGAGTGGCGGAGTGGCCCCCTGGTAATGGATTTTATTTGTTCATAAGGGGTGACGGGATGAAAAAAAGAGTGCTGGTGGCAAGCCCGGTCAAGCAGAAAGAGGCGATCCTAAAAGAGTTTCTGGAATCCCTGGGTAATTTGCATCAAGAGAATCTTTTGGTGGATTTCGTATTTATAGACGACCAAAACGATCATCATTTGCTGGAAGCATTTCGTCTGGCCAACCCTGCTGTTCGGATTATCAAAGCAGAGTCAAACAATCCTTATCTGCGGGATGAAAAAACACACCACTGGCGTGAGGAACTGATTTGGCGGGTGGCTGATTTTAAAAACAAGTTTATTGCCATGGCTTATGAGGAAGGTTACGATTATTTGTTTCTGGTGGATTCGGATTTATATCTTCATCCCCAAACCCTGGTACATTTAGTATCTCTCCAAAAGGACATTGTTTCCGAAGTATTTTGGACCCGGTGGGACCCGGGGTTCATTCCTTTGCCTCAGGTTTGGCTAACGGATCAATATCAGTTGTTCCATGCACCCAGAGGTCAGAAGTTTAGTGAACAGGAAGTTCGCCGGCGGACCCTGGAGTTTCTTGAAATGTTATCCCGGCCCGGAACTTATAAGGTCGGGGGATTGGGAGCCTGTACCTTAATCAGCCGCAAAAGTCTGGCCCTGGGCGTTTCCTTCAGTGAGCTCTACAACCTTCATTTGTGGGGGGAAGACAGACATTTTTGCATCCGGGCGGTGGCTCTGGGATTAGAGTTATATGCAGATACACATTTCCCGCCCTTTCATATTTACCGGGAATCGGAGCTGGCAGCACTTAAAGAACATAAAGGGAAGGTTCTCATGACCGGGGCAACAACACCCGGACCGCAAGCCCCGTTGAACCAGGAAGAGGAGGAACGGGGGAGCAGGATTACCCTGGCTATGCTGGTTCGTAATGAGGCTGGCCGGTACTTGGCAAAAGTTTTGCAGCAGGCCCGGGAATACATCAATCAGGCGGTCATTCTGGACGATGCCAGCGAAGATCATACCGTAGCCCTGTGCAAAGACCTTTTGCAGGGAATTCCCCTAATCATAAAGTCCAATGAAGCTTCTTGTTTTAACAATGAAATTTCTTTAAGAAAGCAACTCTGGCAAATGACCATTGATACCAATCCGGACTGGATCTTGATCTTGGATGCCGATGAAATTTTTGAAGATCATGCTCCGGAAACATTAAAAGAACTGGCCCGGACCAAGGAAGTCTGCTGGTATGCCTTTCGGCTTTTTGACATGTGGACGGAGAATCATTTCCGGGAAGACGGCTACTGGTATGCCCACAAAACCTACCGCCCCTTTATGGTAAGGTATATCCCCGGGTTTGCTTATCAGTGGAAACAAACCCCTTTGCATTGTGGAAGATTTCCTGTCAATATTGGAGACGCACCGGGCAAAAATCATCCTTTAGGCGTTAAACATCTGGGCTGGATGAGGCCCGAGGATCGCCTTCGTAAATATTACCGTTACAAAGAATTGGATCCCCAGGGACGTTACGGCATACAGGAACAATATGATTCCATTCTGGACCCCTGTCCCCGTCTGGTGCCCTGGGAGGCACGGGAAAAATAAAGATGAAGTACTGCTGGTGCTGGAGGTTTAACCTAGTTTTTAAAAGGCATGGGGTGTGGTAGGATGACGATGATCAATATTCCCGCGGAGAGGGATACTTTTGTGTCTAACATAAGAAAGGGTCAGTCCCAGTGCCGGCCATCCTTTCTGGCCACTGGCAAAGCCAGTGTGGGGTCCGTTTTTTATAGCCGCTATATTTCCTATATCTTTTTTGATCTTTCCGGCATCCCTAGGGAGGAGAGGATTGTTTCCGCCGATCTAATTTTGCATTTGTATGATCCTGCTTTTATAGGAGCCCTGCCTGGAGCCATCGCCCTGGGAGTTCTCGGGGAACCCTTTGCTGAGTGTACCACCAGTTTTATCAACAGACCCTGTGCCCTAGCGAAAAGTTTAATCACGGCGCCTCTGCCCTCCGAAACAACCATGGTTTCCATGGATATTACCAAATATATAAAGCAATGGCATTTGGGGCAAAGGACTAATTACGGACTGGCCCTGGGAGCGGCTAACAGTCCGGGAGTGGCGCTTTTTCATAGCTCCTACAGTCCCGACAGCGCTAAGCATCCGCTGCTTGAGGTCAGCACGGTTTCCGGCGGCTGTACCCGGCCGGTAGTGAACCTGGAAGAGACCTATGTTGTGCAAAGCACGCCGGGCTTTAGTGAAGCCCAGGAGGTTTGGAATTACTCAAGATACAGCTATATCATTCATAATATAGGGACAAAGAACATACTGGTCAAATTGCAAAATAGTGCCGACAATATTTTGTTTATGGACGAAGAGCCTGAGATTGAGCTGGCTCCGGGACAGTCGTATATTTTAGTAAGCACTTTCTTTACCCGGTATGTCCGCATTCGTTTTCGCCTGGTTCCGGCCGAGTCCGGCAGCGGCACAATAAAAATATGGCTGCAGGGCCGATAAGCTTGCTTCAGGGTCTTTCCACGGATAGAAAATTAGGAGCTTTGCTTAGAGTAGAAGTTCTTTTGGGCGT
This sequence comes from Desulforamulus ruminis DSM 2154, assembly GCF_000215085.1. NCBI lineage: Bacteria > Bacillati > Bacillota > Clostridia > Eubacteriales > Peptococcaceae > Desulforamulus > Desulforamulus ruminis. The sequence continues at coordinate 2,426,028 of NC_015589.1, read as the reverse complement.
GTCTTTAAAGACTGGTCCGGAAAAGAAGGTTGAATAAAAAGAGTAAGGAGGGCTGCATCCTGCAGGCCCTCCTTAATTGCACAACAGACTTCATTTAATCAGACCGAGCGAAACCTAGTGGTGGTCGTCGCAGGGGACTCTTTCCGGCAGACCTTCCGGTTTATGGTAGACCCCACGGGGAACATAATGGGTGTGCAGCAGATGATGGGATCTTTCACCCAGGGGTTCACCCAGGAATTCTTCATAAATGGCGGTGATGGCCGGATTTTCATGGGATTTGCGGAGCGGTAAGGCTTCGTCGGCCTGATAGGTTCCGGCAATGCGCTTGAGACGGACTTCCAGGTTGGTGGGGATGGGCTGGCCACCGCCGCCAATGCAGCCGCCGGGGCAGCACATCACTTCGATAAAGTGATAATCGGCTTCTCCAGCCCGAATCTTATCCAAAAGTTTACGGGCGTTGCCTAAAGTATGGGCCACGGCTACTTTTACATCCAGATCGCCCACCTTAAGGGTGGCTTCCTTGATTCCTTCCATACCACGGACCGGTGTAAGGTTAATGTCCGGCAGGGGTTCTTTGGTGAGAACCTCGTAGACCGTTCTTACCGCAGCTTCCATCACGCCCCCGGTGGCGCCGAAGATCACGGCGGCGCCGGTGGAAAGACCCATGGGCGCATCGTATTCTTCATCGGGAAGGCTATCCCAGTCAATGCCAATTTCACGAAGCATGCGTGCCAGTTCCCGGGTAGTAAGTACAATATCAACATCCTGGTGGCCGCTGTCCTTTAATTCATCCCGCTGGGCTTCAAATTTCTTGGCCGTGCAGGGCATGATAGAAACACTGACAATGGTGCCCGGGTCGATGCCCTTTTTCTCCGCATAGAAGGTTTTGGCCAGAGCGCCAAACATCTGTTGCGGAGATTTACAGGTGGAAAGGTGGGCCAATAAATCAGGGTAATACATTTCAATGTATTTGATCCAGCCAGGACTGCAGGAGGTGATCATGGGCAGGACGCCTCCGCTGGTAACCCGTTGAATAAATTCATGTCCTTCTTCAATAATGGTAAGGTCGGCGGTGAAATCCGTATCCATGACACTGTCAAACCCCAGACGACGCAGGGCGGCAACCAGTTTGCCGGTGCTAACCGTGCCGGGTTCCATGCCAAATTCCTCGGCAATGGCTACACGAACCGCCGGGGCTGTTTGTACCAACACGTGTTTTTTAGGATCATCCAGGGCGCGCCAAACCTTCCCGGTATCATCCACTTCCGTAATGGCGCCGGTGGGACAGACCAGGGAGCATTGACCGCACATGGCGCAGTTAACATCCAGCAGACCCTGATTGAAGGGGGGAGCAACAATGGTCTCAAAACCACGGTTAACCGCGCTGATGCACTTAATGCCCTGGACTTTTTCACAAACCGCCACGCAGCGGCGGCATAGGATGCACTTACGGGGGTCGCGAATAATGGAAGGAGACGAAGAATCAATGTCGTCCCTGCCATGGCTCTGGGCCGGTCTTACAAAACGAATTTCCTTAAGTCCCATTGCCTCAGACAGGGATTGCAGTTCGCAATTATTGTTCCGCAAGCAGGTGTTGCATTCCTGCGGGTGATTGGATTGAATTAATTCCAGCGTCATCTTGCGCGAAGCACGAACTACGGCGGAATTGGTTTTTACAACCATGCCTTCGGCTACAGGAGTCACACAGGCAGCCTGGAGGGCCCGGGCACCCTGAACTTCCACTACGCAAATACGGCAAGCGCCGATGGCGTTAATCTCTTTCATATAGCAAAGGGTAGGGATATTGATACCTATTTTTTTAGCAGCTTCCAATATCGTTGAACCTTGTTCAACTTCAAGTTTTACATTGTCAATGGTTAGTGTTACGGTTGCCATATGCCTCTTCCCTCCTAACCTTTAGGATTTTAGGCCTTTACGGGGCATTTTACAAACACCGGCCGGACAGGTTTTATCCTTGATGTGCGCTTCATATTCATCACGGAAGTAACGCAGTGTACTGAGGATCGGGTTAGGAGCCGTCTGACCCAGGCCACAAAGGGCGGAAGCCTTAATGGAGTTGGCCAGTTCAATCAGCAGTTCCAGATCACCCTCCTTGCCCAGTCCCTTGGTAATGCGTTCCAGAATCTCCAGCATTCTTTTGGTGCCAATCCGGCAGGGGGTGCACTTGCCGCAGGATTCATCCTGGGTAAAGCCCAGATAAAACTTGGCGATGTCCACCATACAGGTTCCCTCATCCAGGATAATCATACCGCCTGAACCAACAATGGAACCCAGGGCCGCCAGATTTTCATAGTCAATGGGCGTATCCAGATAGGCTGCAGGAATACAGCCGCCGGAAGGACCGCCGGTCTGGGCCGACTTAAAGGCCTTACCGTCCGGCACGCCGCCGCCGATATCTTCAACCATCTCCCGCAGGGTAATTCCCAGAGGCACTTCAACCAACCCGGTATTGGTAATTTTGCCGGCCAGTGTAAAGACCTTGGTACCTTTGCTTTTTTCCGTACCCATGGAGGCGTACCAATCTCCTCCATGGATCAGGATGGGACAAATATTGGCCCAGGTTTCAACGTTATTAATAACAGTGGGTTTACCGAATAAACCGGAAACCGCAGGGAAGGGGGGACGCGGACGGGGTTCGCCCCGGCGGCCTTCAATGGAGGCCAGCAGGGCGGTCTCTTCACCGCAGACAAAGGCGCCGGCGCCCACGCGGATTTCAATATCAAAATTAAAACCGCTGCCTAAGATGTTACTGCCCAGTAAACCCACTTCCCTGGCGCGGTTCAGGGCTTTGGTAAAGTGATCAATGGCCCGGGGATATTCCAGACGGATATAGGCGTAGCCTTTATTGGCCCCAACGGCATAACCGCCGATGGTTATGGCTTCGATCACCGAATAGGGATCATCCTCCAGAACCGAACGATCCATAAAGGCGCCCGGATCTCCCTCATCGCCGTTGCACACAATATACTTTTGGTCGGACTGCTGATCCAGCACAAACTGCCATTTTACGCCGGTGGGAAAACCGGCGCCGCCACGACCGCGCAGACCGGATTTTTTAATCTCGTCGACCACCTGCTGGGAACTCATTTCCTGCAGCACCTTGGACAGCGCTTTATAACCGTCCATGGCGATGTATTCTTCCAAAGAAGTTTGGTTAATGATACCGCAGTTTCGCAGAGCATTTCGTTTTTGTTTCTTGAAAAATACCATATCGGCTTTCCGAGGATGTACGGTGGCATCTGCAGCGTGATAGCACAGACGTTCTACATATTTTCCTTCTTTTAAATGAGAAGAAACAATTTCCTCCACATCGCCCGGTTCAACCCGGCAGTAATAATAGCCTTCCGGGAATACCGTAATCACCGGACCCATTTCACAGGTGCCCATGCAGCCGGTAACCACCAGCTTAACCGTATCCTGTAAGCCATGACTTTCAATGGATTTTTGCAAAGCCTGCAGGGTATTCTGACAGCCGATGGAGATACATCCCGTACCGCCGCAAACCAGCACATGGTATTTAAAGTTATCGGAAGGGTCTTCACCTAAACGGATTTTAATAGATTCTCTGGCGGTTGCCCTTAATAATTCGAGTTCAGCATAATTCATATCCATTCACCTCCCTGGAGGAAGTTATTCGTATTTCGCTAATACTTCGGATACCTTATCCGCAGTCATACGGGGATAAACTTCACCGTTGACGGTCAAAACGGGAGCAATACCACAGGCGCCAAGACATCTTACCAAATCAAGGGTAAAACGGCGGTCTTCCGTGGTGCTGCCGGCTTTAATGCCCATTTCTTTTTCCAGCATTATCTGGACCTCCGGAGCGCCTTTAACATAACAGGCAGTTCCCAGGCAGAGATTTACGGAATGCCTGCCCCTGGGGCGCAGGCTAAAGGCCGCGTAGAAGGTGGCCACGCCGTATACGTCACTGAGCGGAACACTCAGTTCCTCCGCTGTTTTTACCAGCAGGTCTTTGGGTAAATAACCATGGGCCTCCTGAATGGCAGCCATAACCACAATCAGGCCGTTAGGATTGCACCGGTATTGGGCGAAGATTTCGTCCAGTTTCTGAGTATTGGATTCGCAACTGCATTGACAATCTGCAGCCATGCAAGGGTTCCTCCTTTCGTCGGAAGCGCATTATTGAACATGCGTCTTGAAGATAGCGGTACTTCTTGTGTCTTGCAAACCAGTGGCATCTCTAAAAAAATTTTTTGCCACCATAATAAAACCCCTTTTTGTCTTAAGCAGTAAGCTTTTTTAGTACCACCACCTTTCATAAAAATAACTGATTTCCAGACCGTGTGAAGCAGAGGGTCTAAAGGGTTCAAACAAGAAACACTGGAAACCAGTGCTTGTGGCATGGAAATCCGTTATAAATGGGTTTTAAGATATGCAAATCAGTTGACCATAATGGTCAAAATAAGGATTTAATTGTTGGTAAGGCCGGGTTTCAATAAAAATAAGCTGCTCATAGCTGTCGATGCAGGGTTCGAATTTGGCTACAGAAGATTTTTCTAAAGGGAGGAGAGAGTATTTGGCAAGGGTTTTAATGGTCATTTTCCCGTTGACTAACTCTTGAATAATCAACCGTTACACCTCCATTTCATTTATTTTATGACTTTTCTTAACATAAAACCGTCCAGAATACGACAGAATTGCAATTATTGTATATTGAATTTGACTAATTAAAACATTATAAATATTCAAACAATTACAACTACATTAATTCTAACTTAGAACATTCGCGAGCGTCAAGTATTTTTGACCGGAATTTTCTATATAATATTTTGACCATATTTCGCTGTCATTAGAATATGAATAAATCCACTGGCGGGGAAGCGATAAGAAAGGATAATCGCCCCCAAAAGAACTGCAATGCGAAGAAAAAAGGTCATGGTGGTTAAAAATATTCCACCATGACCTTTTTTCCTTTTTCCTTGAGTAAATCCACAAGTTCCCGGGCGAAACGGCTCTTCACCACCGTCTTGGCCGGGAGGCTCAAACTTCGCTGTGATTTATTAACGGCCATGCCGATGAGAAAAGAGATGGATTCGGCTTCCAGTAAAGAAGAGGATAACATTTTCGCGTCCCAGGTGGCAGGGGGTTCCTGGGATTCATGGGTTCCTAAAAGAATCTCCAGCACCTGGCTCAGGATCAGTGTTCCGTCTGTAATCAGGCACAGACCCGGCACGGAGTCCGCATCGGGAGTTTCTTTCTGGAGAGAAAGGACGCTGGAAACCATATTCGCCGCACTGGAGCCGCAAATAATCTTTTTCCCCGGTTCTTCCAGGAACATGGATACCATCCGCCGGTCATCTTCCGGATACTTGGCGGGCCCAATTAACAAAGTAAGATGCTTTTCGCTCATATTCATCACCAAAATTATTTTATCATAAAAAAACAGGCGCTAGCCAGGCCAGCGCCTTAAATATATATTTTATTTTAAACTAGGAGCAACAACTGCACTGGCCGCCGCACTTGGATTTAACGGTGTCTAAAACATTATCGGCAGTGACATGCAGAATTTCACCATTCAATTGGATGGAGACTCCTTCGCCGCAGCCTTCCAGGAAAAATACGCCTTTTAATTTGACCGGCAGTTCAGCCAGTTTTTCAACCACAGCCAAGGCGCCGTTCTTCATGCAGCTTTCACGGAGGCAGACGGCAATTTCCGGGCCTTCGCTGTCTTTGATAACAATCTCATTTCCGGAAATACGTTTTTTAGCATGGTAATGGGTGTGGAGGTCGTGGTGCGTATCGTGGTTGCAGCACCCGCCCCAGTATTTCTGGAATATTTTATCCAGATCTTCGTTGTCCTGGGCTTTATGAAGAACCATCTTGGAGTCAATGTTGTAAATCTCATCGGACCTGCACTGACGGGCTTTCCGATCGTTTTGAGCAGGCTGTCCGCCGCCGCCCACACAACCGGCCGGGCAGGCCATCACTTCAACGGCATGAACTTCCAGTTCGCCGGATTGGATTTTCTTAATCAGTTCCTCCGCAGCGGCCAGACCGTTCACAATAGCCAGGGTTAACTTGGTATCGCCTACATTTAAGTCGGCAATCTTGGTATCGTCCAGGCCCCGGGTAAACTCAACGTCAATGCGTCCCTCGGCATTGAGCAGTTTTCCGGCCACATAACGGACAACCGATTCCATAACGCCACCGGTGGTTCCAAAGAGAACGCCGGAACCGGTGGTTTGTTCCATGGGCTGGTCAAAAATACCCTCTTCCAGGTTATCAAAGAGAATACCGGCTTCTTTAAAGAGCTGGGCGGCTTCTACGGTGGTTAAAACAGCATCCACATCATAAACGCCGTCGGTCATAAATTCCGGACGCTTGGCCTCGTACTTTTTGGCGGTACAGGGCATGATGGAGACCACAAACATCTCTTCCGGAGTAATCCCCAGGTCCTTGGCGTACTTCTTCTTCAGAACAGAGCCGAACATCTGCTGGGGAGAGCGGCAGGTGGACAAGTTCTCCAGCAGTTCCGGGTGGAATTCCTCGGCGTATTTTACCCAGCCGGGGCAGCAAGAGGTAAAGAGGGGCAATTTCCCGCCGCTGGTCAGGCGGCCCAAAAATTCGTTGGACTCTTCAACGGTAGTCATGTCTGCGGTAAATACTGTATCAAAGACTTTGTCAAAACCGGATTTCCGCAGGGCCGTAACAATCTTGCCGGTTACATCTACCGAGCCCAGGCCGAACATTTCGCCCAGAGCGGCCCGGGGAGCCGGTGCGATCTGGCAAACAACGGTTTTCTTAGGATCCCGGATGGCAGCCCAGACTTCTGCTATCGAGCTGTTGCTGGACAGGGCGCCACAAGGGCAAACAGCAATACACTGACCGCAGTTAATGCAGGCGGAATCCGCCAGAGACTGGTCCATGGCGGCAATGATCTGCGTACGGGAACCACGGTTTTTAAAGTCCCACACGCCAATTCCCTGTTTTTCCTTACAAACCCGTACGCATAAACCGCACAGAATACATTTGTTGGGGTCCCGAACCACGGATAAGCTGGAGGTGTCCAAGGGAACCTGTTCCGTACGGCTGGGATAACGCAGTCTTTTAATATTATAATCATTGGAGTAGGTTTGCAGCTTGCAGGAACCGCTGGCATCGCAGGTGGTGCACTCGCGGTCGTGATTGGCCAGCAGCAGTTCCAGAACCATTTTGCGCACTTTGTTTACCCGCTCGGAGTGGGTAAATACAACCATACCGTCCGCAGGGGCGGTAGAGCAGGAGGCCTGAATGCCCATGCGTTCAATTTCCACAACGCATAGCCTACAGGCACCAACGACCGTTAATTCAGGATGATAGCACAGGGTAGGAATATCAAAACCGGCTTTACGGGCAACTTCAAGAATATTTTTTTCATCAGTAAATTCCAATATCTGTCCGTTAATGGTTATTTTTCCACTCATCTTGTCACTCCCTTTCTCCATAATGGGCTACTACCGGACACCGATGGAGCCAAACTTGCACTTCTCTGCACAGGTACCGCACTTGATGCAAAGCTCCACATTAATCACATGGGGTTGTTTCTTTTCACCGGTAATGGCACCGGTGGGGCAAACCCTGGAGCAGAGAGTACAGCCTTTGCATTTTTCAGGATCGATGTAGTATTCTTTCAATGCTTGACAAGCACCGGCAGGACACTTCTTATCCCGAACATGGGCTACATATTCATCCCGGAAGTAACGTAGAGTGGTAAGAACCGGGTTAGGAGCAGTCTTACCAAGACCACAGAGTGAGCCGTCCTTCACATTCTGGGCCAATTCCTCCAGGAGCACGAGGTCTTGTTCAGTGCCCTTTCCTTCTGTAATCTTGGTTAGCATGGCCAGCATTTGTTTGGTACCTTCGCGGCAGGGAACACACTTGCCGCAGGATTCGTTTTGCACAAAGCCCATAAAGAATTTGGCGGTTTCCACCATACAGGTATCATCGCCCATAACAACCAGACCGCCGGAGCCAATCATGGCGCCAACCTTTAGGAGCTCGTCATAATCCAGGGGTAAATCCAGTTTTTCTTCCGTGAGACAGCCACCGGAAGGACCGCCGATTTGTACCGATTTATATTTTTTGCCTTCCCGCAAGCCGCCGCCGATATCAAATACGATTTCCCGCAGGGTCATGCCCATGGGAACCTCCACCAGACCGGTATTTTCAACTTGACCGGCCAGGGCAAAGGTTTTAGTGCCGGCACTGGTAGCGGTGCCGAATCCTTTAAACCAGGTGGCGCCGTTCAGAATAATAGCAGGAAGGTTGGCGAGGGTTTCCACGTTATTAATTACGGTGGGGCATGCCCAGAGACCCTTTACCGCCGGGAAAGGAGGACGGGGACGAGGCATACCGCGCTCACCTTCGATGGAAGCAATCAAGGCCGTTTCCTCGCCGCACACAAAAGCGCCGGCGCCTTCTTTAACGTTAATCTTAAAATTAAAGTCAGTGCCCAAAATATTTTTGCCTAAAACCCCAAGGGCCTCGGCATCCACAATGGCTTTGCGTATCCGTTTGATGGCCAGAGGATACTCGGCACGGGCATAAATATAACCTTCATCGGCGCCAATGGCGAAACCGGCAATCATCATGCCTTCCAGGACGGAGTGAGGATTGCCTTCCATGACGGAGCGATCCATAAAGGCGCCCGGGTCACCTTCGTCGCCGTTACAGATGATGTATTTCTTAGGACCGGGCTGGACTGCGGCAAAGGACCATTTACGTCCGGTGGGGAAACCGCCGCCGCCACGACCGCGCAAGCCGGAATCCAGTACTTCCTTAATAACCTCTTCATTGGTCATACCGGTTAAAATTTTGGCAATGGCCTGATAACCGCCATGAGCAATATAGTCGTTTATATCATCGGGATTAATCCGGCCGCAGTCCTTCAGGGTTACGCGAACCTGACGCTTATAGAACGGATTTTCATCTTGGGTTTTTACTTTTTCGCCGGTATTGGGGTCGGAATACAATAGGCGTTCAATAATGGTATTGGCGGCCACGGTGGACTCAACAATTTCTTCGCAATCGGTTTCTTTTACTTTAACATAAAGGAGTCCGGAAGGTTCAAAGCGAACCAGAGGACCCATCTGGCAGAAACCATGACAGCCGCTGATGTTGACGCCAATGCCTTCGTGAGAGACTTCTTTGACTAAATCAATTTCGGCCAGTAAACCCTTTTCGGCAATGAGCTTCTTTAAACTTTCATAAACCTTTAACGAACCGTTGGCCACGCAACCGGTACCCGCACAGACCAAGATGCGCATTTTTTGATCAGCCAGGGCGGTTTTCGCTTTTTGCTGCAGGTTCAAAAGATCTTTACGTGATTTTAGCATCTGTGGTCCCCCCTTAGTTCTCACTGGCAGTGGGTGCCAATTTTTTAATTACTTCTAAAATTGCATCCGGAGTCATTTGACCGTGTACTTCTTCGTCAGCCACAACCACCGGAGCCAAACCACATGCCCCTAAGCAGGAGACGGTTTCTATTGTAAAAGTTAAATCATCGGTTGTCGGTTTGTCAGGGGTAAGGCACAATTCTTTGCGTACAGCCATCATGATGGGTTCTGAGCCCCGTACGTGACAGGCCGTGCCGTCACAGACACGGATAACATATTTTCCTTTGGGAATGAGGGAGAATTGAGCATAAAAGGTAGCCACACCCAACACGGTGGCAGGGGAGATCCCCATGGCTGAAGCAATATAGGTTAAGATTTCTTTGGGCAGGTAACCGTATTCTGTCTGAGTTTCCTGCAAAATAGCGATAAGATGAGACACTTTTCCTTCATGGGAATCAATAATTTGTTGTAACTTTAAAAATTTTATATCTCTGTTTTCCATCATAAACCCCCCTTTGGTGTGGGAAAAGCCCACTAAAAAACGTGGTTCAACCAATTGTCTAATTAAATATCCTCACCTGTTGTCTTTATAGAAAAATCAAACCACCACCTCTTTAATTTTTTATAAGGTAAGGACAAACGGTTTCATCAAATGTTGAATTAAATCAGCTTAGATATGTAAATTTTGTGATGAAAAAGTATTACAAAAAATTGAACATTTATTGTACAATAAAGATGCGCTGAGTTAAAACTTCCTTAAATTAAGCCATTCCTGGGGTGATGTTTATAAAACCAAATAAAATAAGGGCTTGCAACAATTTCGAAAGCCAAGTTTGACATAATTTTTTATATAAGTGAAACATTCTGAATATATTATAGGCATGGTGATGTTTGGTTGTCAATTAAAGAATGTCATTTAACAAAACAAACCCGTCTAATAAGTTAAACAAATAGATTGAACAATCTAATAATAATAACAAGAAATAATACAGAAACAATTCAGTCAATATTGAAAATTTTGAAATAAAAGATGCGTCAGGATCATTCTTTTTAATGGTTTGCGCCTTAAGATTCGGTATGTTATGATGAATTTATCAAAAATCCGGGGGGGTTTGTCTATTGTGATGGACTACTTAGCAGACAAACTGACACAGTGGATAAAGGCTGAAATCCAAAAGGCCGGTGCCCTTGGGGCTGTGGTTGGCTTAAGTGGAGGAATTGATTCCGCTGTGACTGCTGCATTATGCAAAAGAGCTTTTCCTGATCATGTCCTGGGTGTAATCATGCCCTGTTTTAGCAATCCTCAGGATGCCAAAGACGCCAGACTGGTTGCCGAAACACTGGGTGTCCCGATAGAAACCGTCAACCTGGATGAACCCTTTAAATGGTTTGTTCATCGTTTTACAGGTCAAGATTACGATGTACACTGTTGTGATATGTCCATTGTCAATATAAAGCCAAGGCTAAGAATGATAACACTTTACCATTTGGCGGCTAGACACAATTATCTGGTTGTGGGAACCGGCAACAGAGCCGAACTGGTAGTGGGTCATTTTACGAAATACGGCGATGGAGGCGTTGATCTTCTGCCCATTGCCAACCTGGTTAAATGCCAGGTGAAAGAACTGGCGGAGGAACTGGGGATTCCCCGACGCATTATTGATAAAGCCCCTTCGGCGGGACTGTGGTTTGATCACTGTGACGAGAAAGAAATGGGTGTAACCTATAAGGATCTGGATCATTACATTTTAACCGAGGAAGGTCCCGAGGAGGTTAAAGAAATTATTCAGAACCTGGAAAGGAAAAGGGAGCACAAAAAATTCCTTCCCCCCATTCCCCCGGTTTTTTAAAAGGGATCGCTTGTCTTTAGAAAAGCTGGTACACTGCCGTGTAACCAAGCTTTTTTTCGGCAGTTAAAAATTAATTTATTAGCAAGTTTCTTTTAAGGAGAGAGATCATACAGTATGTCCGGACATTCCAAATGGTCAACCATTAAACGTAAAAAAGCGAAAATAGATGCCCAAAGGGGTAAGCTTTTTACCCGGCTTTCCAAGGAGATTATTATTGCCGCCAGAAACGGCGGGCCGGACCCTGCGGGGAACAGGAGACTGAAAACCGCTGTGGAGAAGGCCAGAGAAGCCAATATTCCCAACGACAACATTCAGCGGGCCATCCAAAAGGGCGCCGGAGGAGGCGAAGGGGCTAATTTCGAGGAATTTGCCTATGAGGGATATGGTCCCGGAGGCGTGGCGGTCTTAATTTATGTCGCAACCGACAATCGAAACCGCACGGCCGCAGAGGTTCGGCATATCCTTTCCAAACAGGGGGGCAACCTTGGGGAGTCCGGTTGTGTCAACTGGATGTTTAAGGAAAAAGGAATTCTGATTTTGGATCGTTCTCAAATCAAGATGAGCGAAGACGATCTGATGCTGGCAGCTTTGGAGGCCGGTGCCGAAGATATTAAAACCGAAGAGGACAGTTTTGAGATCACCACTGCACCGGAGGATTTTGAAAAAGTTTGTGAGGCTTTGAAACAGCAGGGGATCCCCCTGGCCGACGCGGAATTATCCATGGTTGCTCAAACCATGGTCAAGCTGCAGGGCGACGAGGCGGAAAAAATGGTCAAAATCATTGATCTGCTGGAAGACAACGACGATGTCCAGGCGGTATATACTAATTTTGAGATGGAAGAATAACTTTTAAAGCCGGGTTTCCGGCTTTTACCTTTTTATAATACAATAGAACAGGAGCTTTACAGATTCCACGATTTTTAAATCTTTATATACCCTCTAAATCTCCGTGTAAATCCGTAGAATCCGTTAAATCGGTGTTCTATTGCTTAAATTAGGATAGGACTCAAGGTAAGTTTTCTTTTCCGGGAATGTATAGGGAATGGGAGCAAGTGGCAATACTAACCAACTAGGAGGGGTGGTTGGTATGCTGAAAAAAATACTCTGGATGGGTTTGGGGGCTTTGCTGGTTGTAGCCCTGGTGACTGTGTTTATGGTTGGCGGCAAGATGGATGCCAAGGATGCGCAGGCCCGCTGGGCCATATTAGAGGTATTTGCTCAGCAGGCAGGGCCGGCCCTTTCTCCAAACATCATCATCCGTGAAGAAAATGTTTATCTCTGCGGCGATATTGAAGAGGTGGGAAGGAAAACCGCCGGGATGGCGAAATTAACAACGGAGAAAGAGTTAAAGGAATATTACGGCTCCAGGGATTTTACCCTGCAGATAAATAAGGATGAAATTGTAGCCCAGAAAAGAGTGAAAGATTTTTGTACTTATCATAAAAACTTCAGGCATTTCGGTGCCTATCAGGATAAACTGGCCGTTTATCAAGGACCTTTGGGGTATAATCAGAAATTACTAAAGGTAGAAGAGTCCTTTCCTTTGAACAGTCTGTCAGAAGATTTTCAAGTAAAACTCCAGCAGTCCATGGATTTTTGGCATATGACGCCCAAAACCCAGACCAATCTAAGAGATGAATTGGAATTTGCCAGTGAGGATGCCATGAATGCCGTGCTGGAAAACTTGGATGAAATGCAGGAGTAATTGAATTATTTTTAAAAGCACAAACAACAGAACAGAGGTTTGTAGTATAATATTCCCAGTATGATGATGGAGGTAACGATGATTATACTGGGTATTGACCCGGGTACGGCCATTACCGGCGTTGGTTTGGTGGAGTACAAGGGCAACCGTTATACACCGGTTGCTTGTGAATGTCTGCGGACAAGTCCCCAACTGACGCTGGATTTGCGCTTAAAAAGATTGTATACGGAAATAACCCGCATTATTGAGCAATATCAGCCCCGGTATATGGCTGTGGAAGAATTGTTTTTTAATAAAAATGCGAAAACCGCCCTTGCCGTTGGACATGCCCGGGGCATTGCCCTGTTGGCCGGAGCCAATTACGGCCTGCCTGTGGCGGAGTATACGCCGCTGCAGGTTAAGCAAGCGGTTACCGGATATGGTAAAGCAGATAAACAGCAGGTGCAATTTATGGTCAAAACCCTTCTTTCTTTAAAGGAAGTTCCCAAACCGGATGATGTGGCCGACGCCCTGGCAGTGGCTATCTGTCACGCTCATTGGAGTTCAGCCCCGGGAGGTCTTAGGTAAATGCTTGCATATATTCGCGGAAAACTGGCGACCGTGGCCATGGGATGGGTGGTGGTGGAAGTGCAGGGGATCGGTTACCGCCTACATATTCCAGCCATGACCCCCTTGCCGGGAATCGGTCAGGAGGTAAAATTTCATACCCATATGGTGGTGCGGGAGGATGGCCTGCAAGTTTATGGATTCTCCCGGGAGGACCAGATGGAATGTTTTTTAGCCCTCCTGGATGTGGCCGGAGTGGGTCCCAAGGTAGCTCTGGCCGTGGTTTCTTTTCTTCAACCGGAGGCTTTACGATTAGCTGTGGCCGGCGGCGATGTTAATCCGTTAGTTAAAGTACCGGGGGTTGGCAAAAAGACCGCCCAGCGCATTCTGCTGGAGTTGAAGGATAAGCTGAAAGGTCCTTTTGAAGGAAACGATCTTTCGGAATCCGCTGGACCGGTCTCCGGGCAGACGGCAGCAGCGGAAGAGGATGCGGTGGCAGCCCTTTTATCCCTGGGTTACGGTCAGGCGGAAGCCAGGCAGGCGGTGGATAAGGCCTGTAAAAAAACTGCCCCTGGGGATGTTTCCCATATTATTAAATACGCCCTTAAAGAACTGGCCCCGGCCAAGTAACCGGAGGTAAGCATGACGGAAAGAATCATATCCCCCGGGATGCAAATGGAAGACAATGAACTGGAAGCGGGATTACGTCCCAGAAAATTAAATGAATATATCGGTCAGCAGAAAGCCAAAGAGACCATTTCGCTTTTTGTGGAAGCAGCCAGGCAACGGGGAGAAGCCCTGGACCACGTGCTGTTGTTCGGCCCTCCGGGACTGGGAAAGACCACCCTCAGCAATATCATTGCCAACGAGATGGGAGTGAGCATCCGCACCACATCGGGCCCTGCCATTGAAAGGCAAGGGGACCTGGCGGCCATACTCACCAATTTAGCCCAGGGAGATGTTCTTTTTATTGATGAAATCCATCGTCTCAGCCGGGCGGTGGAAGAAATTTTATATCCGGCCATGGAAGATTTTGCCCTGGATATTGTACTGGGCAAGGGGCCCGGCGCCCGTTCCATCCGGCTGGACCTGCCCAAATTTACCCTGATTGGCGCCACCACCCGGGCAGGGATGCTGGCTTCACCTCTCCGGGACCGCTTTGGTATTATCAGCCGCCTGGAGTTTTATACGGTGGAGGAACTCACCGTCATTGTGCAAAGGGCGGCCCGGATCTTAAACGTAGCCATTGACCAGGCAGGAGCAGAGGAAATTGCCCGCCGTTCCCGGGGTACGCCCAGGGTGGCCAACCGTCTGTTAAAGCGGGTTCGTGACTACGCCCAGGTAAAGGCTCAGGGAGATATAACCTGGGAAGCTGCTGCCCAGGCCCTGGAGTTTTTTGAAGTGGACCCCCTGGGACTAGACCAAACGGACAGACACTTGCTAAGAACCATGATTGAGAAGTTTAACGGGGGACCGGTGGGTTTGGATACCATTGCCGCCGCCACCAGCGAGGAAGCGGATACCGTCGAGGATGTTCTGGAACCTTATTTAATGCAGTTAGGCTTTATTACCAGAACTCCCCGGGGGAGAATGGTGACCCCCCAGGCCTATAAACATCTGGGGCTGCCGGTTAAAAAAGACGAAAACGGCAAGGTTCAGGGGAGTTTATTTTAGCGCCGGTATGTTAAAATAAGGAATAAAAATTCACTGGAAAGGGGGGCGCTTAAGGGGATGAGTGAGGAACGGCTGGAACGGATGGAAAATTTACTGTTGGATTTAGTGAAAATGGTTGGAGCCAATAACACCGCAGTCAAAGATTTAAAAGGGGATATGGACGGGGTTAAGTCGGAGGTAGCCGGTTTAAAAACTGAGGTGGCAGGTTTAAAGCTGGATGTAACGGAATTAAAGTCGGATGTATCGGTGTTAAAAACCGATGTGGCGGAATTAAAAACCGATGTGACAGGGTTAAAGTTGGATGTGGCGGAATTAAAATCGGATGTATCGGCGTTAAAACGCGACGTATCGGAGTTAAAAATCGATGTTAGGGAATTAATAAGAAACCAGGAAATTTTTAGAGAAGAACTGTTTACTCAATCCGCCCGGCTGGATGAATATTTTAAGGACTTATCAGAAAAACTCTCGGATGTAGCCTTAAATGCCAATTACGCCGTTAGTATGGTGGTCAAGCATGATAAAGAGATCTTTGCCATTAAAGAAAGACTTTCACTGTAAAAATTTTCTCATGAGAAGGTTGGATCATTTTAGGGGTCTGAAATGTTGAAGAATAGGATAAGGATCGGTTTATGAAAAAATTGCTTTTGCACGCCTGCTGCGCCCCCTGCTCCATACACCCGCTGCAAACCCTGCGGGAAAAGAACTTTGACGTATACGGACTTTTTTATAATCCCAATATTCATCCCTATATGGAATTTAAAAAGCGCAAGGATCAGTTGGCGGACTATGCCGGACAACAGAACTGGAAAGTTATTTTTGAACATCAATACCTGCTGGAAGAGTATTTGCGGGAAGTGGTTCACCGGGAAGCCCGGCGCTGTCAGGTATGTTATCATATGCGGCTGGAAAAGACCGCCCAGATCGCTAAAAAAGGCAACTTTGACGCCTTTTCCACCACCCTTCTGGTCAGTCCCTTTCAAAAACATGATTTAATTCGAGAAATGGGTGAAAATCTGGGTGAGCAGTACGGCATCCCCTTTTATTATCAGGATTTTCGCCCGGGTTTTAAAGAAGCCACTCTGCAGTCTAAGGAGATGGGAATGTACCGGCAGTCCTACTGCGGCTGTATTTACAGTGAAAAGGAACGGTATTACCGTCCTGAAAAGAATCCGGACCGAAGCAAGGGGGATCAATGATGGGCCCGTCCTTAGCGCCTTTGGCAAAAATGCTGATTTTTTTTGGGCTTATGCTGGTCATCCTGGGGGGCATCCTGCTGCTGGCGGGAAAAATACCCGGCCTTGGCAGGCTGCCTGGAGATATCTTTGTGCAAAAGGGAAACTTCACCTTTTATTTTCCCCTGGTTACATCCATTCTGCTGAGCCTGCTTCTGACCGTGATTTTAAACCTTTTCTTGCGGCGCTAGGGTTAGTGGGCGGAGTAAAGCCGGCTGATGACCGGAGCCTTATAGCCAACGGCAAATAATGGAATACTATTTTACAGATATAAGTTAGAAGGAGACAGAAGTTTGCAGTTAACGGACTTTGATTATGAACTACCGGACGAGCTGATTGCTCAGGAGCCCGCTGCCAAACGGGACCAGTCCCGGTTAATGGTTGTACATAAAAAAGATAAGAACATTGAGCATCAACAATTTACAGATCTTCTGAAATATCTGCGGTCGGGGGATGTGCTGGTAATGAACGATACCAAAGTCATCCCGGCCCGCATTTACGGTATCAAGATTTCCACCGGGGCCAAAATTGAAGTGCTTTTACTGAGGCAAGTAGCGGAGAACTGCTGGGAAGTGCTGGTTAAACCCGGGAAAAAAGCCCGGGTGGGGGAACGATTGGACTTCGGTGCAGGACAAATGCAGGGAAAAATATTGGATTACACCGATGCCGGCGGGCGTGTGATCGAATTTAGCTGCCGGGAACCCTTTCTGCAAGTGCTGGAACGGATCGGAGCGATGCCGTTACCGCCTTACATTAAAAAACCACTGGTGGATCAGCAGCGTTACCAGACGGTTTACGCCCGGCAGGAGGGGTCGGCAGCAGCGCCCACCGCCGGGCTTCATTTTACCCCGGAGCTTTTGGCGGAAGTAAAGTCTTTGGGTGTAAAGATTGCCTATGTCCTGCTTCATGTGGGCCTAGGCACCTTTCGTCCGGTTCAGGTGGAGGATGTGACCCGGCATACCATGCACCAGGAATATTACGAGATTACCGACCGGTCCGCCGAAGAAATTAACCGGGCCAAGGCCTCCGGCGGCAGGGTGATTGCGGTGGGCACCACCAGCGTTCGCTGTTTGGAGACTTCTTCCAATGAACAGGGACAGGTTCTAGCCGGTTCGGGCATGACGGAAATCTTTATTTATCCCGGGTATTCTTTTAAAGTGATCGACGGACTGATCACCAACTTTCACCTGCCTAAATCCACCCTGCTGATGCTGGTTAGCGCCCTGGCGGGGCGGGAAAAAGTCCTGGAGGCTTATCACCGGGCGGTGGAAGAAAAGTATCGCTTTTTTAGTTTTGGCGATGCCATGTTAATCATTTAGGAGGCGGAGATGGCAGTTAAAATAATCATTGATAAGGAAGAAAAACATACCCGGGCCCGACTTGGGAGGTTATCCACTCCTCACGGGGAGGTGGAAACCCCTATTTTTATGCCGGTGGGCACCCAGGCCACGGTGAAAACCATGACTCCCGAAGAAGTTAAAGACACCGGGGGAAGATTAATTCTAAGCAATACCTACCACCTGTATTTGCGGCCCGGGCATGAACTGGTTAAGGAAGCCGGAGGACTGCACCGCTTTATGAATTGGAATGGCCCCATCCTGACCGACAGCGGCGGTTTTCAGGTTTTTAGCCTGGGACCTCTGAGGACCATCACCGAAGAGGGTGTTACCTTTCGTTCCCATATTGACGGTTCTAAGCATTTGTTTACACCGGAAAAGGTGATGGAGATTGAACAGGCACTGGGAGCGGATATTGCCATGGCCTTTGACGAATGCGCGCCCTATCCCTGCGACAAGGAATACGCGGTGGCCGCCCTGGAAAGGACCACCCGCTGGGCGGAGCGGTGTAAGGCCTCCCACCAAAGGAAAGATCAGGCTTTGTTTGGTATTATTCAGGGAGGGGTTTTTAAAGATCTCCGGGAGCGCAGCGCCCGGGAACTCATGGAGATGGACTTTCCGGGTTACGGCATTGGCGGGCTTTCGGTGGGCGAACCCAAGGAAATCATGTATGAAGTGCTGGATCATTTAGTCCCCCTCATGCCGCGGGATAAGCCGCGTTACTTGATGGGTGTGGGTTCGCCGGATTGTTTGATTGAAGGCGTCATCCGCGGAGTGGACATGTTTGATTGCGTGTTGCCTACCCGGATTGCCCGAAACGGCGCGGTCTTCACCCACAGGGGCAGGCTGACGGTGCGCAACGCCGAGTTCGCCAGGGATTTCCGCCCTATGGACGAGCAGTGTGACTGCTATGCCTGCCGTAATTATTCCAGGGCTTATATCCGGCATCTGATTAAAAGTGAAGAAATCTTAGGAATACGCTTAACCACCATTCATAATTTGCATTTCATCCAAAATTTGATGAAAAAAATAAAAGAAGCCATCCGAGAGGACAAATTATTGGAATATCGGGATGAATTTTACAAACAATATAATGAAGGTTAATTTTTCCTGCAAAGCAGGGAATTTAAGCCAGCAGGGAGAATTTTAAACTATTCCAAAAAAGGAGGTATCGTGTTGAATTTTTTTAATTCACAAACTGCAGGTTCCATTATTTATATTGTCGCTTTATTTGCCGTTCTTTATTTTTTAATGATCCGGCCCCAGCAAAAGCGTCAAAAGCAGCACACCAGCATGATTAAGGCTCTTAAGGTGGGCGACCAGATCATTACCGTGGGCGGTATGGTGGGTTCTGTGATTAAGATTAAGGATAATACGGTGATGGTGAGGGTTGCCGATAAAGTGCATATTGAACTGCTCAAGACGGCCATCTCCCAGGTCACCGAAAAGTCCCCGGAAGAATAAACGTTAAAAAGAGTTTTTTCGACTGAGACCTTATATAAATCAGCAGAAACAAAATGATCTTTTTTTCGTCTTTTTTGATGAAGACTGCAAAGTCTGACAGTCGAACCCAATAAACCGGTGGATTGATAAGGAAGAGAAACAGAGTAGGCTTAGTCCTACTCTTTTTATCATAGGCCTTGAGACTGTATCCTTACTTTGGGAGTGAAGCATTTGGGTATCATGCTTGAAGATGTTAAAGCCAACCCCGTGGTGGATGCCTGTATCCGCAAGGGCAACGAGTATCTAGGTGTAATGGGTTTTACAGAACACAGCTACCGCCATATCAATTTGGTTTCCAGTATCGCCCGGAATATTTTAGAGAAGCTGGGGCGTCCTCAAAGAGAGTGTGAATTGGCAGCCATCGCAGGCTATCTTCACGATATCGGCAATGTGGTCAGCCGGAACGATCATGGCATTTCAGGAGCCAATATTGCCTTTCCCCTCTTATTAAATATGGGTATGCCCCCGGAAGAAGTTTGCACGGTGGTTTCCGCCATTGCCAATCATGAGGAGCAATACGGTTATCCGGTCAATCCCGTGGCTGCCGCTTTGATTGTGGCCGATAAATCCGATGTGCACCGCTCCAGGGTGCGGAACCAGGATTTTGCCACTTTTGACATTCATGACCGGGTAAACTATGCGGCTTCTCATGCTTTTGTGTTTGTCAATGAGGATCAAAAGACCATCACCATGGAATTAAACATTGATATTGAGATTTGTCCGGTCATGGAGTATTTTGAAATCTTCCTGGCCAGAATGATGCTGTGCCGCAGGGCAGCCAATTATCTCGGCTGCAATTTTGAGCTGGTTATCAATGGCGCAAAACTGCTGTAAAGTGAAGAAATCGCTTCATTGACAGGGGAATTTTGCAGGTATATAATTAATTTTGTTTACCTGCAGTATAAAAAGGGGGAAATATGGAGATGAAATGGGGCAGTGTTCTTAGACTGTTCGCAGTTATCGTTGCCGTTGCTGTCATCGCGGTATTTAGCGTACAGCCCATCTTTCCGAATGTGAAATGGTTGCCAGTGGTTAATTCAATCCCGCTGGGGCTTGACTTACAGGGCGGTGTGCACGTAACCGTGCAGGCCCATGATACGGATGAGGCGAAGGTCACCCAGGATGGGATGAACCAATTGATTGAAGCCATTGAACGCCGTGTAAATGCTTTCGGCGTATCCGAGCCGATTATTCAACAGGAAGGCAAGGATCGTATCATCGTTGAATTAGCAGGCATCCAGGACCCGGATCAGGCGGTCCGGGATATTGTGAAAACAGCCTTTCTTGAATTTAAAGATGAAAACGGCAATACCATTTTAACCGGTGCGGATCTAAAGAACGCTACCGAAGGAAAGGACCCCACCAGCGGCCAGATACAGGTATCCCTGGAGTTTAACCAGGCAGGCACCAAGAAATTTGCCGATGCCACCGCCGCCAATGTGGGTAAAAAGATTGCCATCCTGTTGGATGGACAAGTCCTGCAAAACCCCACCGTGGAGGAACCTATCACCGGAGGTCAGGCCCGCATTACCGGGTATGCCGATTTAAATGAAGCCCATACCATTGCAGTTCTGTTAAAATCCGGCTCCCTGCCCCTGAAGACCGAAGTGATTGAGAAGCGGACCGTGGGTCCCACCCTGGGAGCGGATTCTTTGAATAAATCGGTGAAGGCCGGTATTATCGGTTTGGCTGCTATTTTATTTTTCATGCTGGCTTACTACCGCCTGCCCGGTTTAGTGGCAAACTTTGCTCTGATCGTTTACGCTTTAGCGGTGCTGGCCATCTTTGCGGCCATGCATGTAGTGTTAACTTTGCCGGGAATTGCCGCCTTTGTACTCTCCATGGGTATGGCGGTGGACACCAATATTATTATCTTTGAGCGTTTAAAGGAAGAACTGCGCAGCGGTAAACCCTTGAGATCCGCCATTGATGACGGTTTTAAACGAGGCATCACCGCCGTCATTGACTCCAACTGCACCACGTTGATTTCCACGGCCGTATTGTTTTATTTTGGCACCGGTCTGGTCAAAAGTTTTGCCGTTTCCCTGGCCATCGGTGTTCTGGTTAGCTTAATCACCGCGATTTCCTTTACCCGGTGGATGCTGCACACCACAGCCGACACCGGACTTAAGGGTCGGAAATTCTACGGGGCGTAAGGGAGGTTAAACAATGTTTCATATTATTAAACTACGTAAGATTTGGTATGCCATCTCCCTGATACTTGTGGTTATTAGTGTGGTTTCCTTGTCTACTCAGGGACTGAATTTAGGCATTGATTTTACCGGTGGCAACATCGTGGAACTAAAGTTTAAGAATCCCACTACCACCGAAGATGTTCGCAACATCCTTGCGGAATATAAGCTGGAAGACAGCCAGATTCAAAGCGGC
This sequence comes from Desulforamulus ruminis DSM 2154, assembly GCF_000215085.1. Classification (NCBI taxonomy): domain Bacteria; kingdom Bacillati; phylum Bacillota; class Clostridia; order Eubacteriales; family Peptococcaceae; genus Desulforamulus; species Desulforamulus ruminis. The sequence goes on along the minus strand of NC_015589.1, from coordinate 2,404,434 downwards.
GGGGAAAATGACTTCTTTATTCGCACCCGGGTACTGTCCCAGGAAGAAAGCGACAAGGCTTTTAGCAATATTGGTGAAAAGCTGGGCGGAGCCACCATCCTGCGCAATGAATTGGTGGGACCGGTGGTGGGGAAGGAACTGACCCAAAAAGCGCTGCTGGCTTTGGCGGTTGCTTCCGTTTTGATTTTGATCTATATTTCCTGGCGTTTTGAATTTTGGCAGGGTGTGTCAGCTTTTATTGGACTGCTGCACGATGCCCTGATTATGGTCGGTCTGGCCTCGGTATTCCAGATTGAAATTGACAGTTCCTTTGTGGCGGCGGTGTTAACAGTGATTGGTTATTCCATTCACGACTCCATCATTATCTTTGACCGGATCCGTGAGAACCTGCGCATTAATCGGAAGGAAGAACTGACCACCTTGATCAATAAATCTTTGTGGCAGACCATGGCCCGTTCCATTAACACCGTATTGACCGTTGTGTTTGTGCTGTTGTCGTTATTCCTTCTCGGAGGCAGCACCATTCACAGCTTTGTAGCGTTGCTGCTAATTGGTATTGTTTGCGGGGCTTATTCCTCAATCTTCACCGCAGGCCCCCTGTGGTATGATTTAAGGCAGTTGCAAAACCGCAAAAAGGCTGCCAAGGCTCAAGCATAATACAGGATACAATAGCAGCGCGGGGAATTCCTCGCGCTGCTTTATTCCACTGTTGCAAACATGTGGCGGCTGTCTGTCTGTGGGTTGGCGCCTGCCCTGTTTCTTTCATTTTTTAAGGAGGTAAAAGTGTGATGTTGGATCAAATTGTAAAGGAAAAGCCGGGCAACCGTGTTATCATTACCGTGATCGGTCAGGACCGGGTTGGCATCATTGCCGGTGTTTCCGGCGTTCTGGCAGAAAACAAGGTAAACATTCTTGACATTAGTCAGACCATTTTGCAGGGTTTTTTTTCCATGGTGCTGGTGGCGGATATTGAAAAAAGTACCAGCGAACTGAGCAAGCTAAAGGAAAAACTGAACCAACTGGGTCAAGAACTGGGCGTTAAGATTGATGCCCAGCACGAGGATGTTTTCCGCTATATGCACCGTATTTAAGTTTGAATAAGCAATCGGGAGGTTTAAGGGTGTACAGTTTAAGTGAAGTTTTGGAAACGATCCGCATGGTGCAGGAGGAAAACCTGGACATTCGTACCATTACCATGGGTATCAGCTTACGGGATTGTGCGGATGCGGACTATAAAAAATCCTGCCAAAAGATTTATGATAAAATTACCTCCCTAGCCGGAAATCTGGTAAAAAGCGGGGAGGAAATTGAACGGGAATACGGCATTCCCATTATTAATAAGCGTATTTCGGTTACTCCCATGTCCCTGGTGGCTGAAAGCAGTAATGCCGAGAACTATACGGCTTTTGCCATGGCCATGGACCGGGCGGCGAAAGAGGTGGGAGTCAATTTTATCGGCGGCTTTACGGCTCTGGTACATAAGGGATTTACCAAAGGCGATCGCATTTTGATAGATTCCATCCCCGAGGCCTTATCCACCACCGAAAGGGTCTGTTCCTCAGTAAACGTAGGCAGCACCAAGGATGGCATCAACATGGATGCAGTCTACCGTATGGGAAAAATTGTTAAGGAATGCGCCGAACGAACCGCCGATCAGGACGGTCTGGCCTGCGCCAAACTGGTTGTCTTTTGTAATGTTCCGGAGGATAATCCCTTTATGGCAGGGGCCTTCCACGGCATTGGCGAACCGGAGTGTGTGATTAATGTTGGGGTTAGCGGACCCGGCGTGGTAAAAAATGCGGTACAGAAGGTAAAGGGCAGTGATTTTGGAACCCTGGCGGAAACCGTAAAAAAGACCGCCTTTAAGATTACCCGCATGGGTGAACTGGTGGGACGGGCGGCAGCCGGAAAACTGGGGGTTCCCTTTGGAATCGTGGATCTTTCCCTGGCACCCACTCCGGCGGTGGGCGACAGTGTGGCCGAGGTGCTGGAAGCCATGGGTCTGGAATGTTGCGGCACCCACGGCACCACGGCGGCCCTGGCCTTGCTGAACGATGCTGTGAAGAAGGGCGGAGCTATGGCTTCCTCTTATGTTGGCGGTCTTTCCGGGGCCTTTATTCCCTTAAGTGAAGATGCCGGAATGATCCGGGCCGCTGAACGGGGCATACTAACCCTGGAAAAATTAGAAGCCATGACTTGCGTCTGTTCCGTGGGCTTGGATATGATTGCCATTCCCGGCTCTACTTCCGCGGAAACCATTGCCGCCATTATCGCGGACGAAATGGCCATCGGCATGGTAAACTTTAAAACCACCGCGGTAAGAATTATTCCGGCACCGGGCAAAGAAGTGGGGGACAGTGTGGAGTTTGGCGGTTTATTAGGTCACGCCCCCATTATTCCGGTAAAAGGGGCCGCGGCGGCGGAATTTGTTGCCCGGGGAGGACGCATTCCCGCGCCCATTCAAAGCTTAAAAAACTAAAAAATTATAGAACACGGATTTTACGGATTTCCACGGATTCACACGGATTTTTAAATTCTAAATAAAATCCGTGTGAATCCGCATCATTCGTTAATCTGTGTTTTATTCTTTTCTAGGGTAATCCTTTTGCTACGTGCACCAAGGAGTGAATTCATTTAGACGGGGTGTGACAGGTGAACCGTTATTCCTTTATTGTCGATGGGGAAAGGGCAAAGTGCAGGCTGGATATTTTTATTACCGGTCAATGTGCGGAACTGAGCCGGTCCTATGTGCAAAAACTCATTGAAGAGGGCCGGGTGACCGTCAACGACAATCCAAGCAAGGCCAATTATAAGCTCCGGGCCGGGGACCGGGTACAACTGGAGGTTCCCCCTGCGGAGGAATTGCGGGTAGAGCCGGAAAAAATACCCCTGGATATTTATTACGAGGATGCCGATGTGGTGGTGGTTAATAAAGTCCGGGGCATGGTGGTGCACCCGGCGGAAGGAAATCACTCGGGAACGCTGGTGAACGCCTTGCTCTATCACTGCCGGGATTTATCCGGAATCAACGGGATCCTGCGGCCGGGCATTGTGCACCGGCTGGATAAGGATACCTCGGGCCTGATCATGGTGGCCAAGAATGATCATGCCCATCAGTGTCTGACCCAGCAGTTGAAGGACAGGACGGTGACCCGCAGGTATACCGCTCTCGCCCACGGGGTAATCAAGGAAGAAAAGGGAACCATTGATGCGCCCATTGGCAGAGACCCCCGGGAAAGGCAGCGCATGGCGGTGGTTGAAAAAAACTCGAAGTCCGCGGTAACGCACTACCGTGTCCTGGAACGCTTTCAGTACTATACGCTGGCGGAATGTCGCCTGGAGACCGGGCGGACTCATCAGATCCGAGTGCATATGGCCTACATCAAGCACCCGCTGGTGGGCGATCCCAAGTATGGTCCCGCTAAGGCCCATTTTGGCCTGGACGGTCAGTTGCTGCATGCGGGTGTTCTGGGGTTTACTCATCCTTCCACCGGCGCCTATCTTTCCTTTTCAGCCCCGTTGCCCGACGTGTTTGAAAAAATTCTGGAACAGTTAAGAACCCAGGAATCCCTTGATTTTTAAAGGGAACTTTATTATAGTGCGCCAAAAAACAGGCGAGATAACACAACGAACAACCGGTTAAAGATAATGGAACGCGGATTTCCACGGATTCTCACGGATTTTTAAATTTTTTTATAAAATCCGTGGAAATCCGTTCAATCCGCGTTCCATTCTTTTTATTAATAAGGGGTGCGCATTTGGAACTGTCCGGGTTGTTTTTGCATCAACCCCTTTTTTGTTTGCAACACTATAAATCCATGAGATCACAGCGAAGGATGAAAAAGATTGCCGAGGGTTTTACATAGACTGGCAAATGATGGGGAAAATAGGGATTATAGGTCCTTTGGATAAGCGGAGGCAAATATTTCAGAGGGAAAAATTGTGATAATCAGAGGAGAAGCAGGATGAGTCATTTTTTCACCGGAAAAAGCCGCTTTTCAAGGGACCAGTTTGTAAAATGGTGCCGGGATAAAAGGCAAAGAGAAGATTTTACTCCACAACTGCTTTCCCGGTTAACTAAGACTAAAAACAATTTCAAACCTCCGGTCATTTGGCTGGGAACCAATACCTGTTCCGGGGATCACCTCTCTTTATTAAATTCCCTGGATCCCGGTTATCAGAAAATGATCGAGGATTTAATTGATTTCCGCTTCTCTTATTTGCTGATGGCTGCGGAGGGAGAGCGGGCAACCCGGTGTCTGTACCAGGTGATGGATGAGGCCCCGGGTCAGTACATTTTAATCGTTGAAGGAAGTATTGCCACCCGCTCCAATGGTTTATATTCCGTCATGGGCAGGAAGAAAAACGGCCAACCCCTCACCTCTTTACAGACCGTGCAAGAATTGGGAGCAAAGGCAAAATACGTGGTGGCTGCGGGGACCTGCGCTTCTTTTGGCGGACCCTATTCCGCCGCGCCCAATCCGTCGCAAAGCAAACCGGTTCAGGCCATTCTGGAGAGGCCGGTCATTAATGTACCCGGCTGCCCGATCCATCCGGACTGGTTAATGGGTACCCTGGCTCATCTGGTTTGGTATGGCATACCGGAGCTGGACGCTTATCATCGTCCTACCATGTTTTACGGGCAAACCATTCACGAACTTTGTGAAAGACGGCCTTATTTTGAAGAGGGAGTCTTCTCCAAGCAGTTGGGGGAGCCTTGGTGCATGTATAAGCTGGGGTGCAAAGGCCCGGTCACCTATGCCGATTGTCCCCGCCGCCAGTGGAGCGGCGACCCGATAAGCTGGCCGGTAAAGGCAAACACACCCTGCATCGGATGTACCAGTCCGGAATTTCCGGATGATGATATGCCTTTCTTTGAGCACTTACCGGATTTTCAATGGCCGGGAATCCGGTTATCCGCCAAGGAATTGGGCCGGGCCGCCGGTCTGATAAGCGCCCTGGGCATCGGGACGCACCTGGCCGGCAACATTGTTACCGGCAGACTTTCCCGGAACCTACGAAAGGGTTTTAAGGATCAGAAGCACGGTACTTTAATGCGGTTGCAAGGCCTTTTAAAGAATAAAAGGAAGGGATGATGGCTTGAAAAAAATCACCGTCAGCCCGCTGCAAAGGGTTCACTCACCCACCTCTGTGGAAGTGATGGTAGAAAATAAAAAGGTTGTTGACGCCCGGATCATCGGAGATTCTTTCAGGGGCTTTGAGTTCATTCTCCGGGGCAGGGATCCCCGGGATGCTCCTTATCTTACCGGGCGGATTTGCGGTATTTGCTCTTCAGCCCATAGTGTTGCATCCTCCATGGCCCTGGAGCAAGCCGCCGGTGTAAAGCCGCCCCGTAACGGGATTATTTTAAGAAATTTAATTTTTGGCGCCGATATACTGCAAAACCATATCCGGCAAATCTACCTTTTTTCTATGCCGGATTATGTTCGGATGCCCAATTTAGGGCCGTTGACCAACGGGTTTAATCAGGATTTGCGGTTGTCCCGCAAAGTTAATCAAGCCATGGTGAAGCATTATTTTATGGCGGTGGAATTTAGCCGGCTGGCCAATGAATTAATCATATTGCTGGGCGGCAAAACCCCCTTTAATCATGGTGTTTTGGCCGGCGGCGGTACCGTCCCTCCGTCCCCGGAGATCATCGGGGATTTTAAGGTCAAATTGGAGAAAATCAATCATTTTATCACCCAGGTCATGATCCCGGATGTTTATACCCTGGCTAAGGTCTATGAGGACTACTATCACATGGGGGTAAGAAAAATTAATTTTTTGTCTTTCGGCTTATTTCCGGTGGATGAAGACGATCAAGAACGGTATTTTCCTAAAGGAGTTCTCATAGACGGGCAGGCCCGGAATTTCCATGCTTCTTTTATTCGTGAGGACGTCAGTCGTTCCTGGTATGCTCAGGATGGGGAGGGAGTAAAAAGCCCCGGACAAATACCCGGCGAACCGGACCGGGAAAAGAAAGGGGCCTATTCCTGGATTAAGGCTCCCCGCTATCAGGGACAGGCCCTGGAGGGAGGACCTTTGGCCCGGATGTGGATCAAAGGAGACTGCCGGGGCATCTCCACCATGGATCGTTTGCTGGCCAGGGCATTGGAGGCCCAAGAAATCGGCCTCTTGATGCTGGGGTGGCTGCGGGAGCTTAAATTCACCGAGCCGATATATTTTCCTTACCAGGCACCCCGCAAAGGGGTAGGGGCAGGGCTTACGGACGCCATGCGAGGTCCTTTGGGGCACTGGGTACGGATTGAAAAAGGGAGAATCGTCAATTACGATATTGTAACGCCCACTGCCTGGAACTTTTCTCCCAAGGACAACCGGGGACAACCGGGGCCGGTGGAAGAGTCCTTGCTGGGCGTCCAGGTGGAGAACGAGCAGGAACCGGTGGAAATCTGCCGGGTGATTCGTGCCTTTGACCTTTGTTCCTCCTGCTCCGCCCATGTGATGGTAGCGGGAAAACCGGTAAAAAAAATGATGATCATGCCATAACTGTTACGGAGGGCAGCACCGAATGATTTTTAAAAATAGGTCCAAACCGCGTCATTCCCTGCCAAACAGGCTGTTTCACTGGAGCTATGCGTCGGCGGTACTGGCTTGCATCTTCAGCGGCTTTTATATCAACGATCCGAATCGTAAGCTCGGATTTAAAGATATGCGTTCAGCCCAGAAAACCCATTTCGTGGCCCAACAGATTTTTTTGGCCTCCTTTTTAGGCCGCCTTTGTTACGGTTACAAAAGCAAAAATTATAAAGATTTCAGCCTGCAAAGGAAAGATATCCACAGCTTGCCTAAATACTTAAAATATCAATTGTTTTTAACCCCAAATAAACCGCAATATAAAAAGTATAATCCCATCCAGAAAATTTTATTTACCGGGCTGGGCGTTTTGCTCACCGCTCAAATCGCCACCGGGCTGCCTCTTTATGCCTCCGGCCGGTGGATGAAGACTCGAAAGATCTTTGGCGGCCTGAATCCCATCCGCAAATTGCATTATTTCATCGCCTTGTTAACTACTTCCATGATTTCCGGACATATTTATTTTGCACTGACGGATAATTTGAGAAAACTCAAGTCGATCTTTACCGGCAAAAAGTGATCCAAAAAAGTAGATGGAAGGGAGGGGCTTAATCTGCCGGAAATCACCATCCTGGGCATTGGCAATCCCTTATGGAAAGATGACGGCATTGGCCCCCGGATTGTTGAGGAACTTCTGAAAAGCGGACTGCCAGCCGGTGTGGAGGCTTATAACGCAGGGGGTTCCTTTTATCATTACTGGGACGCCTTTGCTGCTTGCCGGCATATTATTGCGCTGGACGCCCTGCAGGGGGGGCATGCTCCGGGCACCCTTTATTTGCTTAAACCGGAGGAGATGCTGCCAAGGGCCCCGGTCCTGTTAAAACATGAAGACGACTTTTTAAGCGTGGTTGAGATTATGAAATTTTTTGGTCTATCGCCGGCAGTTACCATTCTGGGTGTTGAACCAAAGGAGATTACTTTAGGCTATGGGCTATCTCCTGAAATTTTAAGCATCCTTCCCCGGGTGATTCAAAAGATAAGGGATCTTTGTGATCAGTTGCTATATCCGGATAAACTGAATAAAAATTTGTCAAAACTGGAAAACTTATCATAGATTTTATTGCCGGGAAGTGACGGATGCATTGCGCTGGGAAATAAGAGTCGGGGGTATTGTGCAGGGAGTGGGCTTCCGGCCCTATCTTTTTAGACTGGCTAAAGGATGTGGGTTAAGCGGTTTTGTTCTGAATGATCCCGGTGGGGTGTTGGCGGAAGTGGAAGGAGCGCCGGAAAAGTTAAAGAGCTTTTTAACCCAGTTGCCCCTTCAGGCACCCCCCAGGGCTTTGGTTAAAGAGGTATCCTGCCGGGAAATTCCAAGCAAGAGGGATAAAAACTTTATTATTTTATCTAGTCAGGGAATGGGTGAACCTCTTCCTTATATTTGCCCGGATCTGGCCACTTGTCCAGACTGCCTGCAGGAATTAATGGACCCGGACAACCCTCGTTACCGCTACCCCCTGATTAACTGCACCCACTGCGGTCCCCGCTTTACCCTGGTGGAGGGCCTGCCCTACGACCGGGACAAAACCACCATGAAGGCCTTTGCCATGTGTGATCACTGCCTGCATGAATATGAGAATCCATTGGACCGAAGGTTTCATGCCCAGCCCAATGCCTGTTGCCGTTGCGGTCCGGAGATGCAACTCCGGGACCGTAAAGGAAGGCGGATTTCCTGTGAAGATGAGGTCCGGGAGGCTGCCGGTTTACTGCGAGAGGGGAAGATTTTAGCCATTAAAGGGATTGGCGGTTATCATCTGGTTTGCAACGCGGCGGATGATTTAGCTGTAAGCCGTTTGCGCCAACAAAAAAACAGACCGGATAAACCCTTTGCCCTGATGGCGGAAGATCAGAAAGCGGTGGCAGCTTTTTGCCGGCTGGACAAAGGGACAGAAAAATACCTCTGTGATTACAGGCGGCCCATTGTGCTGCTGGAGAAACGGCAACCTAACAGGATATCCTCCGGCGTAGCCCCGGGGCAACGATATTTTGGCGTGATGCTTCCCTACACGCCCATCCATCATTTATTGCTTAAAGACTCCGGACTGGTATTGGTGGCTACCAGCGGAAATCTCTCTGAGGAACCCATTGTTTTCCAGGATTCTTTGGCCCTGGAGAGTTTGTCCGGGGCGGCGGATTATTTTTTGGTCCATAACCGGCCCATTCACATCCGTTGTGATGATTCGGTGGTTAAACTATACCGGGATCAGGAGTATGTCCTCCGCCGGGCCCGGGGTTATGTTCCCCGGCCCATTTCATTGGCTTATAAACTGGAGAAGCATATCCTGGCCTGCGGCGCGCAACAAAAATGTGTTTTTGCCCTGGCCAGGGACGACAGGGTTTTTTTAAGCCAGCACATTGGAGACCTGGATCATGCGGATGTGATGGATTTTTTTGAAAAAACCATTCTTCATTTTCAGCGGCTTTTTTCCATCCAGCCGGAACTGGTGGCTCATGACCTGCATCCCGAATATCTTTCCACCCGCTATGCCTTATCGCTGCCCCGGGTGAAAACCCTGGGAGTACAGCATCACCACGCTCATGTGGCCAGTTGCATGGTTGAAAACCGTTTGAGCAGCCCGGTGATCGGTGTGGTTTTTGACGGCACCGGATATGGCGAGGACGGCAAGCTGTGGGGCGGGGAATTCTTTCTGGCGGACTTGGCCGGTTATCAGCGGTTGGCCCATTTTCCCTATCTCTTTTTGCCCGGGGGGGAACAGGCCCTGCGGGAACCCTGGCGGATTGCCGCGGCCTGTCTGAAGCAAATGTATGGTAAAAATTTCGGAGGCTTAAAGATTCCCTTGATAGAGGGTTTAAATGGAAAGGAATGGGCCCTGCTGGAGGCCCTGCTGCAGACCGGGATCAACTGTCCTGAGGCCTGTGGGGTGGGCCGCTACTTTGATCTGGTTGCCGCCCTGCTGGGCCTGCGCATGAAAGTAACCTATGAAGGACAGGCGGCCCTTGAATTGGAAGCCATTGCGGATAAGAACTGCGGCCAAAGATACGATTTCTCCCTTCAGAGGCTGAAGTCTTTGAAATTTGACTTGGCCCCTGTGCTTGACGGGATTGTCAAGGATGTGGAGACAGGCATTCCCTTACCCATCATCGCGGCCAAGTTCCATAACAGTCTGGTGGAAGTAATCGGGAGCACCTGTGAAGAGATACGGGCTCGCCAGGGAATCAATTCCGTGGTACTTACCGGGGGGGTTTTTCAAAATCTCTATCTTCTGGAACGATCCCATGGAGTCCTGGCCAAGAGAGGATTTTCCGTTTATACCCATAAAGAAATTCCTGCCAACGATGGCGGCATTGCTCTGGGCCAGGTGGCCATTGCCAATGAGAGGTGGAAAAAATGTGCCTTGCAGTGCCCATGAAAATAACGGAGATCACCGGCCAGTGGGGCATCGCTGAATTGGCGGGGGTTCGCCAGCGGGTGAATCTGCAGTTGTTGGAACAGGCTTCCCTCAATAGCTATGTTTTAATTCATGCCGGTTTTGCCATTCAGGAAATGAAAGAGACGGAAGCGTTGGAAATTTTGGAGATGTTGTCAGGCATCGACGCTGCTGAAGCAGATACCGCAAAGGGGTGAGTTGGTGCATGGGGCAAAGGGCTGAATACCGGGAACGGGAAAAAATAGATCAACTGGTCAAGCTGATTGAAAAAATTTCCGGGGGCAGGTCCCTTACCGTGATGGAGGTTTGCGGCACCCATGCCGTTGCTGTTTTCCGGCACGGGTTAAAAAGCATCCTCCCTCCCAACATCCGGCTGGTTTCCGGGCCCGGCTGTCCCGTGTGCGTGACACCGGTTTCCGCCATTGACCAAGCTGTTGTTTATGCCCGGCAGCCCGACACCATTCTGGCAACTTACGGCGATATGATGAAAATCCCCGGTTCCCAATCCAGTCTGCTGGAGGAAAAGGCCAAGGGATGTGATGTACGCATAGTCCTTTCCGCCATGGACCCATTGCAACTGGCGGCGGATCATCCACAGAAACGGGTCATCTTTTGGGCAGCAGGTTTCGAAACCACCGCCCCTACGGTGGCAGCAGCCATACTTATGGCCGAAAAAATGCGGCTGAAGAATTTTTACCTGTACAGTCTTTGTAAACAAATGCCTCCGGTGCTGCACGCCCTGGTGGCAGGCGGAGAAGTCAATATCGACGGCATCCTTTGTCCAGGGCATGTCAGTGCGGTTGCCGGAACAGAAATATACCAATTTTTGCCCCGGGATTTTGCCCTTCCCTGTGTGGTGGCAGGCTTTGAAGCGGCGGATATACTGGAATCCATTGCTCTTCTGGCAGCACAGATTATAAGGAAGAAACCGCGGGTGATCAATCAATACCTTAGAGCGGTCCGGCCAGAGGGAAACCCCAAGGCTTTAAAGACCCTGTACAGTGTTTTTGAACCGGCGGATACGGAATGGCGCGGTTTGGGAACCATTCCCCGCAGCGGGCTCAAGCTCAGAGAAAAATACCGGTTCTACGATGCCCAGGCCGCTTTTCCCATGGCAGCCGTTTCTTCCCGGGAAAGGCCCGGGTGTCTTTGCGGCAGGATTTTGCGGGGACTCAATACACCCGGCGATTGTTCTTTATTTGCTGTATCCTGCACTCCGGATAACCCGGCGGGTCCCTGCATGGTTTCTTCCGAGGGAACCTGCGCAACCCATTTAAAATACCGAGGGGTGATCTGACATTTCTGAGCAAAAGACCGAAACAATCCTGTTGGCTCATGGCAGCGGCGGAAGGCTGACCTCCGGTTTAATTGACCGCCTGCTGCTGCCCCGTTTTAACAATCCCAGGCTGGCGCCTTTAGCGGATGCGGCGGTGGTTGACCTGAAGGAAGCATCATGGGCCTTTACCACTGATGCCTATGTCATAAAACCCCTTTTCTTTCCCGGGGGAGACATCGGAAAGCTGGCGGTCTGCGGGACGATCAATGATCTGGCGGTAATGGGGGCGGCACCGATGTATCTTTCCTGCGGGCTGATCATGGAGGAGGGGCTGACCATGGATACGCTGGAAAGGGTTGTTTGCTCCATGGGTCAAACGGCCCGGCTGGCAGGGGTTGAAGTGGTGACAGGAGATACCAAAGTGGTGGGCCGAGGCGAGGCGGACGGGTTGTTTATTCATATGTCCGGGCTGGGAATGGTCAAGGAGGGGATTTCTTTGGGCCAGGAGAAAATTCGCGTGGGAGACAAGGTGTTGATTAACGGAACCATTGGGGATCATGGTATAGCGGTTCTTTCCGCCCGGGAGAAACTTCATTTTGAAACAGCCATACAAAGTGACGCGGCCCCGCTGCACTCCTTGATTGCCGGGATGCTGGAAGTGTCGGATCAAATTAAAATCATGCGTGATCCCACCCGGGGCGGACTGGCCACCACACTGAATGAACTGGTTCGGGGCATGAATTTTGGTTTGACCCTGGAGGAAGAAGCCCTGCCTGTAAGCAAAGAAATCCTTACTCTGTGCCGGCTGATTGGTTTTGATCCCCTGTATGTGGCCAATGAAGGCAAAGTGGTGGTGATTGCAGCCCGGGAGGATGCGGATCTTTTACTGAAGACCATGCGCAGCCACCCCCAGGGCAGGGAAAGCCGGATCATCGGCGAGGTAACCTCAGGGCCTGCCGGCAGGGTTTTGCTGCACACCGCGACGGGGGGAAAGCGTCTGGTAGACACCCTGGCGGCAGACCAACTGCCGAGGATTTGTTGAATCAATGTTAGTATAAAGGAGCCGTCATCTTGCATGAATTATCCATGGCCCAGGATTTGTTAAAAATCCTTGGTGAATACCAAGAGGAGCTGGGAAGCGGTCGGCAGATCAAAGAGGTCCATCTTAAAGTCGGTAAATTTACATCGGTTGTTCCGGAAACACTGGGTTTCTGTTATGAGTTGCTGGTGCAAAATACCTCATTCGCGGGAACCAGGCTAATAATTGAGGAAATACCGCTGGTGATCCGCTGCCGCCGTTGTCTGAGGCAAAAAAACCTGGAAACGCCCCGGTTTCATTGCCCCGATTGTTCCAGTGAAGATGTGGAAATGGTGGCAGGGGGAGAAATGATCATTGATTTCATCCAGGTGGAAGAGGCAGAAAAGGAGGGAATGACGCAAGATGAAGATAACTCTTTTAAAACAGCTCTTGGAGGCCAATGAGAATATGGCCGAAGAGAACCGGCAGCTTTTTGAGGAGCACGGCATCCGCGCGGTGAATCTGATGGGTTCTCCCGGCTGTGGAAAGACGGCTTTGTTGGAGAAAACCCTGGAACTGTTGGCCGGAGACTTGCAAACCGCGGTAATTGAAGGAGATGTTGCCAGCACCTATGATGCTGAGCGGCTGGCCAAGTTTGGCATTCAGGCGGTGCAAATTGCTACCGAAACCTTTGGCGGCAGTTGTCACCTAAACGCCAGGATGATTGCCAGTGCCCTGACCCATATCCATTTAAAGGGTCTGGATTTACTATTTATTGAAAACATTGGCAATCTCATCTGCCCGGCAGCTTTTAACCTGGGAGAACATCAACGGGTGGTGGTTACCAGCCTGACAGAAGGACCGGAAAAGCCCTTGAAATATCCGGTAATGTTCCGGGGGGCGGATCTGGTGGTCATTAATAAAATGGATCTCAAAAATAGGCTGCAGGCAGATACCCAACAGCTCATAGACAATATTAAAAAGATTCATCCGGCGGTTCCGGTTTTGGAGCTTTCGGCTGTTACAGGAGAAGGCTGCCTTTCCTGGATAGAATGGCTGAGAGGGAAAAATACCGTGGAAAAACCGGCCTAGAATTTAATAGATATAGAGGGAGCTGAGGCAAAAAGAACCTGACAAGGTTAATGCGCAGCTCCTTCTTTTTTAAAAAGCAATAGAACGCGGATTGAACGGATTTTACGGATTTGCGCGGATTTTAAAATATTGGATGATTAATCCGTGGTCTATTCTAATTGGCCCGTTTAGAGCAGCTCCAGATCGTTTTCAATTTCTCCAAAGTCAGTACCAGCAAATGGCTTTAATTCTTGCGAGATAAAAAGGCCTTCTCTGGAAAAAATAGCGGCAGGAGGAATGGTGATGGAACAGGTTAAAAAAGGAGTCACTTCCTTACAAGGAAGGATTGACCGGCTGGCTGAAAATATGGAAAAAATGAAACTGGCGGAATACGTAGAGCTTCTAGGCGATACCCGCCGGTTGTTATGGGTCAATTTCATTTCCGGAATTGCCAGAGGACTGGGCATTGCCGTGGGTTTTACCATTTTGGGCGCAGTGCTGCTTTACCTGTTAAGAAAGCTGGTGGTGCTTAATCTACCGGTTATTGGAGGTTTTATTGCCCAGGTGGTGCAGATGGTGCAAATTAAGATGTATTAGCTAAACCAGCTTAAAACCTCCAGAAAGAGGGAGGCAACGCCTGCGGCCATAAGGGGGCCCACCGGTTGTCCGTTAAAAAAAAGAATGCCAATAACGGAACCTACAATGAGACCAAAAATAATGCCGGGATCAATTTGCATTAATTTTAATCCCTCGCTGTTAAGGTGCGTGGCCATGACTCCGCCGACAATGGCCAAAATACCGGGCAGCGAGGTGACATTGTAAAGCAGGTCCCGGCCGGTAACCCTTTCAGTGGCGATGGGAACCAGGATGGACAGCAATAAAAACAACAGGCCCAGCTCCAGTCCGTGAGTTTCTAAATAAGGGAAGAGAAAATCCAGTTTACTGAACTGAAGGAAGAGCAAAATGCAGGCACAGACGGAAATAAGATTGGAACGGGCTACCAAACCAATAATTAATAAAATAACCATGATGATTTCCCCGGAGTGCATGGCCAGAACCCCTTTACAATGGATGTTGATAAAATATATGCCTTCGTGGAACAAGCTAGCACGAAAACCGGACAACCCTTTAAAAACGAATGTGAAATTGCAATCTACAGGAATCCGTTAACAGCGGGAGGATGATGCAGTGTCAGAAAGAAAGATGTCTCTGATTAAAAGGCTTGGGGCGGCTGGTTTGCTGACCTTCGGAGGAATCCTGGCCACCCGCAAGATTGTGGATTATATCGCCGATTGGATTACCTATCCGCTTATTCAGGATCAACATGAAAAGAACCTGTGGATGCTGGCCACCTCCATCCAGCGCTACGATGTCAATAAACTTATTCAGACGGAACTGCGGGCAGGTACCGACAGTTTCATTGAAAGACCCATTGGAGGTCCGCGTACTTTCAATTATTTGGATAAAATCCTGTTTAACATTGCCCAGCTTCATAAGCTGCCCACTAAAAGGGAGACCAATATCGATACCGGCGTAACCATTGGCCCCCAAGCAAGAAAACCCTTACGGTTAAAAATTCCCCTGTTAGTGGCAGGGATGGCTTACGGTCTGGCCCTTTCCGAGGCATATAAAATTGCCTTTGCCAAGGGCTCGGCCAGGGCCGGAACCGCCACCAACACCGGTCTGGGACCTTGGCTGGAGGCAGAAAGAAAAGCGGCCCGACACCTCATTCTGCAGTTTTCGCGCATATCCTGGAACCGGGATGAGAAATACCTGAAACAAAGTGACGCCATTGAGATTCAATTTGGCCACGGAGCCAATGCCGGAACGGGAAAAACACTGAAGGCCGAGCATATGAGCGGGTTGCTTAGAAAACGGCTGGGTCTCCGCAGGGGACAGGATGCGGTCATCCATAACCGGCTGGAAGGTGTGGCCAGCCAGGAGGATTTAAAGGAGCTGATTGAATATCTGCGCAAGGTGACCGGTGGAGTCCCGGTAGGGGTCAAAATCGGGGCGGGCAAGGATCTGGAAGAGGACTTAAAGATCATTGTGGGGGCCGGAGCGGATTTTGTCAGTGTTGATGGGGCTGAGGGGGGCACCCATGGCTCTCTGCCCCTATTGGAGGATGACTTTGGCGTACCTACCTTTATTGCCGCTGCCAGAGCCGCCAAGTTTTGGGAGAAACATCATTTGCGGGGAAAAGTGAGCCTGCTGGTAGGCGGTGGACTTTCCACTCCCGGTGACTGCCTGAAGATGCTGGCTCTGGGAGCCGACGCCGTATACCTGGGTACGGCGGTACTCTTTGCCACAACCCATACCCAGGTTTTAAAAGTGGTTCCCTTTGAGCCTCCCACGCAATTGGCCTGGGAAAATGGCAAATATAAAAACAAATTTAAGGTGGAGGAGGGGGCTAAAAGCCTGGCCCGGTTCCTGCACGCCACGGTTTACGAAATGGAAGAAGGGGTTAAGGCCCTTGGCAAAACCTCCATCCGGGAGGTTTCCAAGGAAGACCTCTTTGCCATTGACAAAGAGGTGGCGGAGATTGCGGGCATCCAGTTAGGTTATCATGAACCGAAAAGAAAAGTTAGAAAATACTACCCTAAATTTTAAACAGGGTTCTTTACACCAGCAGATGGTCCAAAAACTTCGTTATGGGTCGAAATACCGCATCAACGGCATGGGTGGGATTGGGCAGTTTAATATCCCAAAGATAAGCGTAACTATAGACCATACCCATTATCATCATCAGAGAATAGGCAATGATTTCCCGGAAGTTTTTTCTTTTGATTAAAGAAGGCAGTTGTATCCATAAAACCACCGCAAAAAAGCAGGTTAACAGCACCGCAGGCATGACCTTCTCACTCCTCTTTTCCGTCGGATTTTCTGGCGGTTTTAGAGATAATCCCAATACGGCTGATTTCCGAATCAACGGTAATATTTAAGGCGATATTGGGATAGTATTCATACCATTGTTCCTTGATTTGATTCCATTGCTGCGGGAAGCTGGCATAGAAGTGTCGACCAAATCCGAAGGGGTCGCTTTCCAATTCCTTGGATTTGTTAAAAGCCATGACAATTTCTTTTTTCACCTCTTGAGACTGCAATTTTTGAATTTCTTCAATCACTTTGGTTTGGCTGAAGTCTAAATCAGTTTGACTTTCTCCAATATTGGACTTTACCTTGATATGAATATTGAATTGAATTTTTCCATCCACAATGACCGGCTTCACCTGGGCCTGGGAGGATAAAATTTCCAAGGCAATTTGCTGATCCTTCCAGGGGGCGTTGATCACCCCGCCCCGTACCTGTCCCTTGACCCACAACAATCCCCGGCTCTCCCTGTCATTAAACCAGCCAACCATTTTATCGTTTTTAAAAATAGCGGTATCCAGAACAGCTAAATCAGCGGTTTGGGGTTTGGAGGGATTACCGGTAGAGGCAGGATTCTCTTCGGAGGGGACGGAGGTTACAATGACTCCGGCGGTATAGGTTTCATGACCCTGCTCCGTAAAAAATTCTACAAAATCCCCCAGCCGGTTGGGCGCATAAAAGGAACTTCTTTCCCGGTGTTTAATGATGCCTGCCAAAAACTGGCCTTTACTGTCCTTGATCGGCATATCTGAGGTAAGCACCTTGGTCAGTTGCCCCTTTTTGGCGATCAGCAGCCAAGTGCCCCGCCGCATTTCGGGATCCCGTTCAAAAAAATCAATAACCGGTCGAATACCCCGGGTGGTTGCCAGTTCTTCGGAAAGAATGATGGCTTGAATATGTCCGAAAAACAACCGGTAGGCGGCTTCCCTGGACATTCTTCGAATGGCGTCAAAAATGGTGATGCCGGTGCCGGAGTGAATATGGAAGGGGGGTTCAACGGTAGCGCCGTTGCTTCCCATACCCCCGCCGGCTACCGCACGCACATTTACTTCGGCGCAAATCAGCTCAATTTGATTGTTCTCGGCCAGGTCCACTCCCAGGGCCATAACCAGACCCAGTTTTTCTGGTTCCGTTAAATCCCAGCAGCCGGGAAGAAAAAGACAAATCACCAGCAGAATGATGACTTTCTTCATCATGAGGGATCACTTCCTTTTTTAGGAGGATGGGGTATCTGACCGGGAGTCATTCTGAGGGAAGCATCGGCGGTTTCCGAGGGGCGGCGGGTTAAGGTCCACCAGGGAGCCCGCACAGCCACATCCTTCAAATCCCCGGGTTTAAAGGGAGACAGCGGGGAAAGGTAAGGAACCCCAAAGCTTCTTAAAGAAAACATGTGCAGCAATAGAAGTAGCACGCCGGTCATTACACCGTACAGACCCAGAAAGGCGGCTAAAAGCATTAAGGGAAAGCGCAGGGTTCGTATGGCCACGGAAATATTGAACTGGGGAATGGTGAAATTGGCAATCCCAGTTACAGCCACCACAATTACCATCAAAGGGGATACCAGGGAAGCCTGCACCGCAGCCTGTCCGATCACCAGAGCGCCTACAATGCTGACGGCCTGGCCCACCGGTCTGGGCAGTCGGACTCCGGCTTCCCGCAGCAGTTCAAAGGAAAATTCCATCAGCAGAGCTTCCAAAAAGGCCGGAAAGGGAACCCCCAGCCGGGCGGCCATGATGCTGACCAGCAGTTGGGTGGGGATCATCTCCTGGTGATAAGTGGTGATGGCAATGTAAGCGGCAGGCAGCAGCAGAGCCATGATAAAGGCGGTATAGCGAAAGAAGCGGATTAAAGTTGAAAAAATATAGCGGTTGTAATAATCTTCCGCCGCCTGCATTAAAGAAAAAAACTCCCCCGGTGCCAACAGGGCCATGGGCGTATTGTCCGTAAGAATGACCACACGTCCCTCTAAAAGGCCGGCTGCGGCACGGTCCGGGCGCTCGGTGACACCCACCTGGGGAAAGGGCGAATAAGGGTGATCCTGGATTAATTCTTCCAGGTAACCGCTTTCCAGCACGCCGTCGATATGAATTCTTTTTAAACGGGTGCGGACTTCACGGACCAAATCCGGGGAACAAACCCCCCGCAGATAAGCCATGGAAACCTTCGTTTTGGTAATATAGCCAAGGGTTATGGGTTCAAAGACCAGGTTGGGACTCTGCAATCTTCTGCGAATTAAGGAGATGTTGGTGCTCAGGGTTTCCACAAAGGAATCCCTGGGCCCTCGGACCACCGGTTCCGAATCGGGTTCCGCCACATTTCTGGATTTATAGCCTTTAATGCTGATGGACACAGCGTAGGGGAACCCGTCAATAAGGAGCGCCACTTCACCGATCAGCAAACCGTCCAGCAGGGCGTCAAAGTTTTCCACCTTTTTTAACTCGGCCCGGGTGATCAGGTTGCCGGCTTCCAATTGATCAATGATTTCCGGACCGGTGCGCAGGCCGGTGGCATAGACTTCTAAAACCAGAGGGCGCAAAACATGCTGATCCAGCAGGGAGGAGTCCGTAAGGTTGTCAAAATAGAGCAGGGCGGCAGGTCTAATCTCGCTGCGGCCAATCTGAATATCCCGGATAACCAGATCCACATTGGCGCCCAACATTTCTTTAAGAAAATCCAGATTTTTTTTCAAAGACGGGAGAATGAGGGTGTTTCTTAGTTCTTTTCCGGTATAAATCTTAGGGTTATCCTCTGCGGAGAGACCGGCGGATTTCTCTGATTTAAACTTATTTTTATTTTGGCGAACCCGGGTCATTTTTTTTAGAAATTTAATCATTCTTTCATTGGCCCCCTGGTGATGGTTCTTTAAATGAAATTAAGTAAAGTAAAAAAGTAAGAAAAAAGTTAACAAAGGAAACGGAAGGTGGGAACACCTGGGCGGAAAACTCCATCAATTCCGCAATATTGGTCCAGGAGTTCAAAGATAAAACCGTTAACAGGATTCCTCCGGGAATGATCAACGGCCGGTAGGATTTAAGTCCAAATAACTGGGCAAAGGCCAGGGTACCGGCATAAAAAAAGGTGGTTAATTTAAAGGCCATACCGGCTACCCAGACGGCCATAAACAAAACATCCACACGATCCAGGGACATAAAGGTTTCGATCATGGTGTAGCGGGCCAGGGAGAAAGTAGGGAACACCAGCCTGGAAGTGGTCTCGGGTCCGAAAAGTCCTACGGCGCCGATGGTGACCAAAACCATGCTGAAAAAAACGATAAGGACAGCCCCGAAGGTAATCCGGGCAATCTTTTTTTTATCCGCCAGAAAAGGCGCCAGCATCAAAATGACCGCACACTCCCCGAACCAACTGCCTGGAGAGAGCGCTCCAAAGAGGATTTTACCCGGAGGAGTGGCCAATAACGGTGTAAAATTTTCCAGCCGAATGTGTTTTAGGATGAGTAAAAATATGACCACGATACTGATCAGAAAAAAACAGGTAATCACGGTATTGGTACGGGCCAGCGGTTCCATGCCCAGGTACAGGGCGTAACAGGCAATAAGCGTTAACAAGCCGATATTGACTAAAACCGGCGTATTGAATAAATAGGTAGTGGACATTAGTTCCGTGAACTGCCTCTGTACAAAGTAGGCCACGTAATAAAAGTAACAGGCGAAGATCAAACCCACCAGCTTACCCAGATATCGGCCCAGCAGCCTGGGTGCGTATTCCACCGGTGTTTCCTGGGGAAAGCGGGAGGCCAGGGCCGAGGCGATTCCTGCTACCAGAAGTCCGAAAACCAAGGCCGCCAGCAGGGACAGCCAAGCATCCGGACCGGCTGAGGCGGCAGTAGTGGCTGGGACAAATAAAATGGCGGTGGGAAGGATCAGGATCACGATATAGGCGGTTGCCTGCCAAGAGGAAATTTGAGCTTCAGCTTTCATTTTGCGACCCACCCCGGTTGTTCTTTTTTTTCAGAAGGCCAATCATCAGCAATAGGGCCGGAAGCAGCAATTCAAAGGTCAGGGCCAGGCCCGGCCAGGTATTTTTAAGAATAAGCAGGGTTTTGCTCACTTCCGAAGATAAAAATAGCGGCAGAATGGTAACCAACAGAATCAGGGGCAACAGTAAAGTGCGGGTGGCTTCAGCCCGGGTGATTTTCTGCAGGGTTGTAAACAGGATAATCATTAAAATGGATACTTTGAAAAAGGTCGCCGAATACCAGAAAACCATTAGGATGGCCTCAAAACCACGACTCCCGCCAAACTCTAAAATACGAATGATTTCAAAAAGTGAAAAAGTAATATCTGCAGCCTGCTGGGAACCGAACAAGCCAACGGATAAGGAACTCAGCAGGAGCAAAAAGGCAACCGTCCAAATGGCCGCTAACATGGACTTTTTGTAGGCTGCCGGGGATTTAATAAATTGTGCCAGGAACAATAAAATGACCCCTTCGCCCAGCCATGCGGTAATGCGCATGGAAGACTGGAGAACCGGACCGACGCCATGCTCCAGAACCGGCATAAACCGGATCATTTCCAGGTCGCTCAGTGCAAAAGCCACAATCAGTATGCGTATCAAGAGGCCCAGGGGAAAGACAAACTCAATCACCCGGGCCACCACTTCAAGCCCCAGTAGTGCTGCGTAGCCTGCCGCAAGAGTAAGCAATAAGACAATGAGTATATTGGGTGTATTGCTAAAAAAAATAGAGTTGGTTATCTGTACCAGTTCCCCGATGACCACAGCGGTAAGATAGAATAGAAAGAACAGGTAGCAGAAAATGAACAAAGCTCCCCCCAGCGGCCCCAGCAATTTACCGGCATAAGCACTAGGGGGCTGGCCCGGAAACCTTTGCGCCAGTTCGGCCTGGATCAAGACAATGCCACTGGCGATGAAGGCTGCAACCATTACCGCAAGCCAGGTATCCCGTCCGGCCAACTGGACGGAGATGGAAGGAAGAAAAACATCCGCCGTGGAAGTTATAAAAAGAATCAATATAAAGGTAAATTGCCGGTTGGAGATCATAGCTGCATCAACGTCCTTGGCCATTATTCTTCCACTTTTTTGCAGGATTATCCATATTACCCATGGAATGTGTATGCCGTCCTTTACGCTTATCTTGAGCAAGTAAAGTAAACCATGGAACGAAGCAGCCCATGGTTTTTTTGCTGTTGATCCTATTTTATTTAGAGTGAATGGAGGCTGTTATTGGGAACAAAAAACTAAGTATCGAGGACGAACGACATCATGGAAGGCCATTAGGCAAATAAAATATCAATAGACCCAAGGTATAACCGGGCCATTTTGTAGTGATAATTGGAAGAACAAAGGTGGAGGAACCCGATGATGAAATTTGCCAGCATGGATGACGCTGCAGAGAAAATAAAGATGTTGAAGAATTTATATATCGGTATACGCATTGTTGATCCTAAAAGTAAAGCGGCGGTAGATGTGCTGCACCAATCGCCAACAGCGAAGCTTCCCTTATGCTATCAATTTTGGGATACCGGGAGAATTTGTGAAAACTGCATTTCCATGCGTGCGCTAAATGGCAATGGCACGGCCATTAAAATTGCCGGCAAGAGCAGAGGGATCTATGCAGTGACCGCAGTACCTGTGCTTATCGCTGACAGAAGATTGGTAATGGAACTTATCCAAGATGTAACAGGCAATTTGTGTTTTGAAACGGGAGAAACTTGCAACGATCCTAATTTGCTGATGACGTCTATCTCCAAGCATATCGAATACCTGCTTACCAGAGATGAATTAACGGGCTTATATAACCGTCGTTTTATTGATGAAAGACTCCCTGGTGCATTGGAGGAAATGCACAAATCCGGCGAGCCTTTGTCGGTAATTTATGCCGATCTGGATTTTTTTAAAAGCGTCAATGATGCTTACGGGCATGTGGTGGGAGACCAGGTATTATGCGGTGTTGGAAAAGTATTTCAGGAGAATGTGCGCAGCGAAGAGAGTTGGGTGGCCAGATACGGTGGGGAAGAATTCCTTATATGCCTTCCTGGAATCGATTGTAAAACCGCCCTGCAAATAGCGGAACGCCTGAGGAAAGCCATTATGCAAGAGGAGTTTCAAATTGGCGAGAAAGTCCTGCATATCACTTGCAGCTTTGGTGTTGAGACCCTATGTGGTAAAAAACATAAAATAACCGCCCGTGAAGTGGTTGAACTTGCGGATAAAAAATTATATAAAGCAAAATACAATGGTAGAAATAAGGTTGTTTAGTATGTGATCGGCGTTATGGGCAGAAAGGAGCCACAGGCAGGAATTTGCCATCACTTTTTCTTTTTTGCTTTCTGCCGAGCGTTTTCAATGTTTTCAGCAACTCTGAACTGTACAATCCGCCGAATCAAGTCAAAAGGCAATGGCTGAGACAGGGGCAATTGTATCCCGCCCTTTGAAGTTTTGTAGTTTGTCAGTTCATCCTGAAAAGCTGCCACTCCGCTGGCGCCGGGATAAAATCCGATGTGGTGCTTATGAGCAAAAAAATGAACCAGGTTTCCATGCAGATAAAAAGTTGGCATTTGCCAGCTCATTTTTTCTTGTGCTTCGGGAACTTCTTTTTTAATCAGAGTTCTTAACCCATGGAGTTTTTCCTGAATCTCAGGAGGGGTACTGGCAATGTAATCGTCAATGGTTTTGAACTCCGTCTTATTCGTCTCCATGGTAGCTCTCCTTGGTGTTATTTTGCTTCTCATTATACACAAAGAAGCAGACTTTTATAAATCATCCTGCCAAAATCACTTCCGGTTGTCCCCCAAAGAACACTTATTTAAGCACGCCGATGCCCATAAGCTTGTAGGTTTATCCGTCGGTAATCCCCGCCAGGCCAGCAATAATGCCACCATACAAATGGGAATATTGACATAAAAAGTCCAACGCCTGTTTAAGCCGTTTACAATAATGCCACCCAGCATGGGGCCAAGAATCGGCCCCAGTGATGGTTCCGCTGGGGATCGGCTTGCTCCTGGCGGTAGCCTTTATTGTCTACGTCTTACGAACAAAAAATGCGCCGGTGATTGACTTGCATTTGTTTCAATCCCGTAATTTTTCTGCTTCAATTATTTTGCTTTTCCTGCCGGCATCGTCACTTCTGGAGCCATGCTTCTTCTACCATTATACTACCAGCAGGTCCAGGGTGAAAACGTTCTGGTTACCGGCCTTTTGTTGATTCCACAAGGGGTGGGCATGTTATTGACCAGAAGCTGGTTCGGAAGCCTAACCGACCGCATAGGTCCCCGTATAATCGTTGTGGTCAGCCTTATGGTTACGCTAGTTGGTTCGTTACCCTTTGCTTTTGCCGGTTCCGATACCAATCACCTTTTATGGCAGCGGCACTGCTGATACGGGGAGCGGGTCTCGGTGGAGTGACCATTCCCATCATGGCTTCCGTATATGAAGGATTAAGCAGAGAGCAAGTTCCTCATGCCAGTATTGCCAGCAGGATTTTACAGCAGATTGGCGGAGCATTCGGAACGGCCATACTGGCAACCATCGTCCAGCATCAGCTTTCCAGTGGTTCCGCAGCCAATATTCAAACGGTTGCAAGCGCATACAATACTGCCTTTTGGTGGTCCATTGGCTTTGGCACTATTGCACTCATTCCAGCACTGTCCATGGGAAAAAATGAATCCGCAGATATACAATTGTCTTCTAACAAATGAGCTTACTAAATTTCAACTTCAATCATCGTATAGCGGTTGTCGCAAAGAATATAAAAACAGAAAAAACGGTTTTAAAAGCCTTCCGCGGGTATGAGCGGGAGTAGAAGGAATTAGAGCAAGCCACAGCGAATGTACAGCTTCGAGAAATACAGCGTGGGTCTGATAAATTTTTGGAATTGGTAGAAAGGTATACGGATTTCAACGGCTTAACACACCCATGCTTAATGAGTTTGTAGAGAAAATCGTTGTCCATGAACCTGAACAGAGAAGGACGCGGCGGGTAGATAAATCTAAGCAATTTTGGAGGAATAGCCATGGATAAAGTTAATATTTATGAAAAGCTGAATGATTTTAATGAGTACTGGAGCCCCAAAATAGTAGATGAAGTTAATGAATCCTATGTGAAAGTAGTTAAACTAAAGGGTGAATTTTTATGGCATAGCCATAAAGATGAAGATGAAATGTTTTTTGTTATAAAAGGTCGGCTGACAATTCGATTCCGGGACAGGGATATCTTTTTAAATGAAGGAGAATTTTTGATTATTCCAAAAGGAATTGAACATATGCCGGTGGCTGAAGTTGAAACACATGTGATGCTAATTGAGGCAAAGACAACGTTAAATACCGGGGATGTTATCAATGAAAGAACCGTCAAAGAGCCTGAAAAAATTTAACAGCAACACAAGAGGGGACAGGCATTCTGTTTTAAAAGGTAATACGTTGAAAAAACACATGCCTATCCCCTTGTTTTATCCTGTTTAAAAATGACTCCCTTTTCCGAAACAGCTTAATTCACGGTAAAAAATTTAAAAATAACTTTAAAAATTTACTGAAAAAGCCAGGCCATGGATTACCTGGCTTTTTGTTTTTTAAAGAAGTGGTCATTTTTTTTTGTGTTTTTAAATCACGTTGATATTTATAATTCTTATATTTTTCCAGGTAATCAATAAATTCTGCTTTTGGCAAGGTGCGGTCAAAACGTAACGAGATATTATATTGTTCGCACAGATCAAAAATTAAGGAATCAAGCATGGCATAATGGACCGGAGTATAATTCTTATTCTGCTCGTAAAGCTCTTGAACCACGCCATAGCTTTTTTCATCTCTTAGATAACCCACAATAATTAGAAAATCAACAAAGTGATTTTTTGCAAGCTGCATAACTTCCTGGCTGTTTGCAGCAATACCAAGTACATTCATATTATCGGCACAGGAGTAGATGAAAGATGATAGTTTCTTCGCCTCACCCATGAGGCGGTCCGAAAGAATAATTACATTTGTCATTACTCTTTGTTGTTTATTATTGGACATTGCTTGACCTTTCATCTGGTAATTAAAAAATAATATTGTTGTTATACAACAATATTATACCTTTTTACAACGTATATTTGCAATTGTATATTATATAAAATTATACTACATACTTTGCTTTACATAAATGGAGGAAAAAATGCTATGCCCCCAATTAACAAAAAATCTTACACAAAGGAGGAAAAGCAGTTTCTTAAGAATATAGGATTTAAGATTCAATTTTTTCGGAAGCAGCGAGGTCTCAGCCAAAATGAGCTTGCCGAAAAAGCAGATTTAAGTTATACAACCATCAGCCACCTGGAAAGCACGTCTGTCTATGGTTTATCGGTCATTGCCCTTTACAGAATTGCTAAAGCTCTTGATGTTGATCCTAGCCAATTGCTGGTGTTTAAGTAAACCAATATTTTAATCAGCTAATTAACTGAAAAAAATAAACAAAAAGGCTTCCGTTCTCTTTCCCTACCGTATTGCATCAAAGGAGAGCAAGAGTGTCGGCAGCCTCACTTTTTTGTGTCAGATTTTAAACGGAGATTTAAAGAAAGGGCAGGCCATGAGAGGCCTGTCCTTTCTTGGTTTAGCCGTCAACAGTATACTCCTGCTTTATTTTTGCCTACTCCCTTGACATCTAGAAAATAGCGGAGCGTTTTTCTATGCCTTAGGTCTGATTTGGAGGGGCTAGCCCAGCTTCCAGCCGATGGCCGCCTGCCGCATGCCGACGAAGTCGGCATACAGGCCTCCTTGGGACAATAGCTGCTGGTGGTTGCCTCGCTGAATGATCTTTCCTCCGTCCAGAACTAAGATCTGGTCGGCGCTGCGCACGGTTTTCAACCGGTGGGCGATCATGATAATGGTCTTATTGCGGGTCATTTCTTCAATGGCTTCCAGCAGATGGCTTTCGTTTTCAGGATCCACGTTGGCGGTGGCCTCGTCCAGAATGACAATGGGCGCATCCTTCAGTATGGCCCGGGCAATGGCGATGCGCTGGCGTTCGCCGCCTGAAAGGGTGGCGCCCCCTTCGCCGATGATAGTGTCATAGCCTTGGGGCAGCGCCATGATAAAGTCGTCGCAGCGGGCCTTTTGCGCGGCGGCACGCACCTCTTCCAGACTTGCCTCCGGTTTTCCAAATTTAATATTGTTGAAGAGGGTATCGTTAAACAGGTACACGCTCTGAAACACCATGCTGAAATTGGCCAGCAGACTGTCCAGGGTATATTCCCGTACATCTACGCCGCCCAGCGTAATGGAGCCGCTGTCCACGTCCCAGAACCGGGTGATCAGATTGCACAGCGTGGTTTTCCCGCCGCCGGAAGGGCCCACGATGGCGGTGGTGCTGCCGGCGGGGATGGTAAAGGAAACATTGTCCAGGATTTTCCGTTGGTCATAGGAGAAACTTACCTGACGGCCTTCAATGGTATAATTTTGCGGGCGGATGTCCCGGCCCTGTTCATCCATGACCGGGGTATGATGGATGGCCGCCACCCGGTCGATGGACACGTCGATGGACCGCAGCAGGGCGGACATGCTACCCGCGGTTTCCAACTGACTAAAAATGATGAAAGCGGAAATGAGCATCAGCAGGCAAGTGGTCAGCGTCATGGTGCCGCCAAGGAAAAAGGCAATGGAGGCGAGGATTATCAGAACGCTGGTAAATTTAAGAATCAGGGTTTGCACAAGCATAAAGGGGAGAAAAGCCATTTCCAGTTTAATGTTGTTTTTTTCACATTCAGCAATGGCTCGGTCAAGGGTATTGCCGGCTGCTCTCTCCAGATTGAATGCGCGCACCACACTGATTCCCTGCACATATTCCAGCACCGCACCCACCAGAGAAGTCTGGGCCGCCACCCGTGCCGGAGAAATTTGGCGGGATTTTTGCTGCATCAGTGAATTCGCGGCCATAAATAGAAGGATTCCTGCCATAATGATCAACCCGATGCGCCAGTCAAAAATCAGCAGCATCAGGGTGATCACCCCTGCGTGAACATAACCGTGAATGATTTTATCCATCACCCGGGGAGCAATGTCCTGTACATCCTCCATGGTAGTGGTAATGGCGGCGGTGATGGCTCCCAGACTGTTGTCATTGAAATAGCCCATGGGCATATATTTCATACGGTCGCCGATTTCGGTACGCTTGTCGGCGCACATCATGAAGCTTCCCTCGGCTTGGGCCATGGTGGCCCGTTGCCGGGTGAGGATAGCGCCCAGCATACTGACAAACATAATACCGAAGGAGGTCCAGGCGGTTTCAGCCGTCACATTTCCATCCACCATGGCCTGCAGCACCACTGCCAGCGCCAAAATCTGCAGGGCCTGAAAAATGGAATTAATCAGGGTGATGATGATGCCCTTTTTCATGAGGCGACCATGCCTTCCCGCAAAGGCGAAAAACTTGCGAATGGTTTCCAGCATAGGATTTCCTCCTTTAGGCGGCGTCTTTGGCGCTGATATGCGCCTGCCATAATTCTTTGTACAGCGGGCTGTTGTCCAAAAGCTCACTGTGGGTGCCGACGGCCGCCACACGTCCCTTGGCGATAAGGGCAATTTGATCGGAATCAATGATGGTGGAAAGGCGGTGGGCAATTACAATGAGGGTTTTTCCCTTCACCAGCTTGGCCACGGCACTCTGGATTACCGCCTCGTTTTCCGGGTCGGTATAGGCGGTGGCTTCATCCAGAATCACAATGGGCGCATCTTTGAGCATGGCCCGGGCAATGGTGATGCGCTGCCGCTCCCCGCCGGAGAGATGTCCGCCGGCTCCACCGGCCACAGTATCGTACCCTTTTTCCAGCCCCATGATAAATTCATGGCAACCGGCTGCCTGGGCCGCTGCTTTGACCTCCTGATCGGTGGCGGAGGGGCGGCCCAGGCGGATGTTTTCCAATATGCTCTGATCAAACAGATAATTGTCCTGTGCCACATAGGCAATGGTATCCATTAGCTGATGGGCCGGGATCTTTCGCACATCCACGCCGCCGATGGACACCGAACCGCCGGATACGTCCCAAAAAGAAGCGATGAGTTTGGCGATGGTGGACTTGCCGCTGCCGGAGGGTCCCACCAGTGCGGTGAGCGAACCCGCCGGGATGTTCAGGTCGACGCCATGCAGGACTTCGCTTTCACCGTAGCCAAAGGTGACGCCGCGCAGCTCGATGTCCGTACTGCTAAGCTGGGCCGGCTGGGTGGGGCGTATCTGTTCCGGTTCATCAAGAATAGCCCCGATTTCACCCACAATAATCCTTATCTTGGCCAAGTCATCGGTGTAATACATGGCCGAGAGCAGCGGCGCCATGATCCCCAGCGCTAGAATCATAATGGTGATAAAGTCGGCGCCGGTCAGGGAGCCGTTTCCATAGAAGATGCAACCAACGGGCAGCACGCCGATGAGGACGGCGGGCCAGATGCCGATGCCCATGGAAAAGTACAACTGAACATCCCGCATCCAATCCAGGCCGTAGGTGGCATTGCGATGCACCGCATCGGAAAATTTTTGGTATGAGGTAGCGGACTGACCGAAGGCCTTGATGACCTCAATGCCCTTGGTATATTCCACCGCCGTGGCGTTCATGTGCCGGCTCACCCCCACATACTCGGCATAGCGGCGCTCGTAGTCCTTCATCATGCCCATATAGCAGAGAGCGCCGATGGGCAGCGTGATGAGGGAAACCAGCGCCATACGCCAGTCCAAAATAAAGAGATAGGCGATGATGGCCAGGGGCACCAGCAGGTTGGAGGTCATTTCCGGCAGCACATGGGCCAGGGTGGGCTCGATGCTGTCAACCTTCTCCACCATGGTGTTTTTAAATTTGCCCGAGGGAGTATTCAGCACATAGCCCATGGGAACGCGGGTCAGCTTTTGGGCAATGCGGCGCCGGACTTCGGAAATAACGGCAAAGGTTGCTTTGTGGGACAGGCTGGTGGACAGATTGTGCAGCATACTCCTGCCCAGAAAACCTGCGGCGGCAACCGCGCACCAGCTCAAATACCAAGTAAAATCCCGCCCGCCTTCAATCAGCCGCAGAATCATCTGGGAGACCGCGAAATAGGGAACCATACTGCACAGCACCCCCAGCACCGCCAACAATACCGAGAGCAGATAGTTCTTCCGGTGGGGACCCGCAAATTCTTTAAGCCGGGTGATGGTCCCCGTTTTTTTGGATTGCTCCATCATGACACCTCCTTGGTAGTTGGATACTGCTAACTTGTGTAAAAATTTGGGGACTAACTAAGCCCCAAGAGGTTTTTCCAACCGGCGCTAAAAAAATCCGTAAGCTGTCGGACATATTCCTGTGCCTCTTTTTTTGGCATGTCATGGGCCACAATTTCAAAAAAGCCCGACAGGTAAGCGCTGGCCAGCATATGGTTGAGATCCTTTGAAATGAAAGGGACAGTGTGTCCCGTCTCTTCCATACAGCCGAAAAAAGAATAGGAGCTTTTTTCTTCAATCTCCGCCAGGCGATGCAGATAATGCTCGTAAGATGTGCCTTCGGCATGGCAGATAAGCAGCTTGAAGATGTCAAAATGTACATAAATATACTCAAAGCACGCCCATACGCCCGCCTGAGCAGACTGTACCATCTCTGAAACCTGCCGCTCAGGCGGCAGCGCTTCAAATTCCTCGTGGGCCCGCAGGTATATTTCGTACAGTGTTTCCGCAGCCTCCCGCACCAGGGCGTCAAAGAGCGCGTTTTTGTCGGAATAATAGCCGTACAAAGCCCCGGTTGTCACACCGGCCGCCTTCACAATGGAGCGCAGGGAAGCCCCCTGGAAGCCCAAGCGCAGAAATTCCTCTTTGGCAGCCTGTAAAATGCGCTGCTGCGTTGTTTGTTCCTCCTGGTTCATACAGAATCCTCCAATTCGATATAACAGAGTTATATAACACTGTTATATTAATTCCCTTTTGAAAAATTGTCAAGCATTTGTAAAAAACTTGGACAGTTGCAATGGATATTATTAAAATGTATCCCGGCATCATTAAATGGCAGCCGGATAAACGCCTCTGCCATCCCTTGTCCCAAGGGTTGGCAAAGGCCAATGGAATTTTTCTATATAAAAAAGATACAGGATCCGGTTAATAAAAAACTCCTTGCCGGAAGGAAGGTTCCAGCCAAGGAGCGGGACTTTAGTTTTGTCTTTGTAGGACTGCCTTTAAAGTGTCGGCCCTTAAGCCAACCCGTAAGGCCTCCAGAGCCAGGATTTCATGAGCATTCACGTTGCCAATGCTGACATTGGGGCCAAAACGCAAAATCAATTCCTGTTGCTGTTCCTTCAAAGGTGCTTCCCATATGAGCTTATCGGGTTGTTCCAAGCCGTGAACCAGTTCCTCCAAATCCGATACAATCAGGTTTCCGTCTTGATCATAAAGCCCCACTGCTTTACCGGATTCCCGACCTTCCACAATAACGTGGGCAGCGCCGTTGGCAATATCCCTGCTAACCAACTGAATAATTTGCTTAATTTCAAACTCATCCTGAGGGTCTTTTTTGCCCACCTCGGTCAAAACCTTAAAACCCATCTCAGCAGCAAGAGTAATGGCCCGGGTACGGATTTCCGGATCCAAATCAATGGTTCCGTCGGAAACTTCAACAGCGGAAAAACCAAAATCTCGAGCCATTACCAGATATTCCCTGAGCTTGTCCTGAAGAATCGCTACTTCCAGAAAAGTGCCTCCGGGGTAAATATCCACCCCGTGGGAACGTACCAGATGAATCTTCTCTTCCAATACCTCATTGTAATAAAGAGCGGACGTTCCAAAGCCAAGTTTTAAGAAGTCAATATAATCTCCGGCCAGATTGAGCAGATCTTTGGTTTGGCCTAACCCCAGGCCTTTATCAATAATCATGGTTAGACCGGTGTTCCGGGGTTTCTGGCAGCGATCGCCCAGAGGGAAACGCAGCAGTTCCTGCCACGTTTTTTTACTGCTGTTATTCATAAAACTGACATCTCCTTTCACGGGTCCCGGTGGAAAAACGGGTTCCGTCTGACACCTCCGTCCATTTCCCGTGTTTGGATTGCTGCGTTCCATGAGTTAACATATGCGATAAGGAAAAAGGTGGTCACCGGTTTTGCTGATCACCATTATTTACCTGTCCTTCCTGCTTGGCCCGATGAACCCCCGGCATGGGCTTGCGGGCTGCCGGAATCACCTGTCCCGTGGGGCGCCAGGCCAGACTTTTGTAAAAGAAAGCCGGTTGACCGGCGGCTTGGATAACCACCTGGGACGGCTGCTTTTTGTCCCCGGTAGAAGGTTCCCCCTGGGGAGCCTCCTGCTGGGATGACTGGATGGCTTTGACTTTAATAAAGATAAAGGCCAGGACCGCCGCCACCGCCGCCAGCCCTGCCGAGGCCCAGAACAT
Source organism: Desulforamulus ruminis DSM 2154 (assembly GCF_000215085.1). Taxonomy (NCBI): domain Bacteria; kingdom Bacillati; phylum Bacillota; class Clostridia; order Eubacteriales; family Peptococcaceae; genus Desulforamulus; species Desulforamulus ruminis. The sequence goes on along the minus strand of NC_015589.1, from coordinate 2,372,875 downwards.
GGCGTCCGGGCCAATACCCACCAGCCAGCCAAAGAGGGGAGGACCGGCTGCTACCCCGAGGAAGCGTACACTTCCGTACAGGGAAGTAACCAAACCCCGTTCGTCTTTATCCGTAGCACCGGTAATCAAGGTATTCAGGCAGGGAAGCACCAGACCGGTGCCAATTCCCGCCACGGAAATGCCGGCAAAAAAAATGTACACGTTATTAAACAAGGGCAGGGTGACCAGTGAAATGGCAATTAATGCATGACCTATAACCACCAGCCATTTCATTAATTTCACTTTTTTCTTGATCAGCGCTCCGGTGATATAAGAAGTGGTGCTCATAAAGAGTACCGGAATGGCCAGGGCGGCGCCTTTTAAAACGCCATCCAGGCCATATTTTTTTTCCAGGAAGTCGGATAAATAGAAGAGCACGCCAAACAAAATGAGCAGGGCGGCAGAACCGGCAAAAAAACTGGTAAGCAGCAGCGGCGCCTTTTTCTTGAATACTTTTTTTATGGACCCTACATATTCGCTGACTTTTTGAGTTTTTTTCTGAGTTTCGGGTTCTTTGGTGAGAAACCAGACTGCCAGGATAACCAGGGTAATGACAATAGGAAAAAAGAAAAAAATGGCCCACCAAGCAATCAGACCCACCAGCGCTCCCAGAATGGGGCTGCTGACTTTGCCCATGCCGTTGGAAGCTTCAATGACACCCAAAGATTTGGCCCTTTCCTTGCCTTTCCAGAGGTCGCCGCAGAAGGCCATGGCAATGGGCGCGGTACCGGCGGCCCCGATGCCCTGCAGCACTCGGCTGCCCAAAATCCAGGGAAAGGCATTTTCTTTAAAAAAGAGTGCTGCCACGCCGGCCAAAAGACCTCCCAGGCCATAAAGGAAAAGGCCGGGCAAAATAATCTTTTTTCGTCCAAAGCGGTCGGAAAGGAACCCCGCAAAGGGAATCACCAATCCGGCCGGAACGGAAAACAGGGTAATAATTAAGCTGATTTGCATTTGAGAAACCTGTAAAGACTTGGCCATTTGCGGCAGAACAGGAATCAGCATGGAGTTCCCCAGCACCATAATCAGGGGCACACCGGCGAGTGCGGCCAGGGTAAATTTGTTCACCTTATTTTCATTGTTGCCTGCTGGGGCTGCTTGCGACAAGATCATCACGTCCTTATCATTGATAGGTTCGGCAAAATGTATTTTCTCTCGGTAGACCTTCCGGTATGCATTTAATTCTTTAATCCGGCATATTTAAAGATTAGGAACTGGAAGCGGAGGGAGAATATGTTTTTTGTTACGGATAAAATTGTCTTTGCCATGGCCATGCTTCGCTGTGTATCCGCCAGCATCGAGCTTACGGCAGCCTTTTTAATGCTAAAATTTGGCAGAGTGGAAACCGCTCTGAAAATAAATGCCGTTCTGGCCTTGGTGGGGCCTTCAGTGATGATTCTGGTGACCGTCCTGGGCTTGGCAGGTTTAGCGGGAAAAGTTTCCATCAGCAAAATTGCGATTATTTTTTCCGGGGTGGTCCTGATTTTTTATGGCGTTAATAAATCCTGACTAAACCATAAAACGAATAAAAATAAATAGAACACGGATTTTACGGATTAGGCGGATTAACGCGGATTTATGGGCGTTATAAAAAAGGAACAGCATGACTTTACGAAAATAACCCATACAGGAAAGCAGCTTAACTGAATTATATTTACAAATAAAAATCCGTGAAGATCCGCGTAAATCCGCAAAATCCGCGTTCCATTATATTTTTTTAGCATCCGCTGAGTAAATCAACGCCGAGTCGATCGGGGTTGACAAGTCCAAGGGGCCGATGGTAAACTTGTACAGGAAAACCTTTAATTTGGTCCTGGGAGGCCGGTAAGGGACATAGAACCGCTTTATATGGGTTAAACTATGCCTGCTTACCGAATAGGGTAAGCATTTTTTAGTGTCCTTAGGTATTTTGGAGGTGAGCTGCCAGTGGATGAAAAAGATTTGCATGAAAAAGCCCAGATACTGGATGATAAAGGAATGAGAAGGGCGATGGTGCGCATTGCCCACGAAATTATTGAACGGAATAAGGGCGTAGAAAACCTGGCCCTGATTGGCGTGCGCAGGCGGGGTGTGCCCCTGGCCCAGCGTTTGGCCAAATATATTTCAGATATTGAGGGAACCACCGTGCCGGTGGGAATTCTGGATATAACCCTGTACCGGGACGACTTGACCACTTTGGCCAATCAGCCCCAGGTACATCAAACGGAGGTACCCTTCCCGGTAGCCGGTAAAAAGCTGGTGCTGGTCGACGATGTGCTTTACACCGGGCGTACCGTCAGGGCGGCCCTGGATGCCATCATGGATCTGGGCAGGCCGGAAGTGGTGCAACTGGCGGTATTGATCGACCGGGGGCACCGGGAGATTCCAATCCGGGCCGACTATGTGGGGAAAAATGTTCCCACTTCCCGGAAGGAAGTCATTTCCGTAAGATTGTCGGAAATCGACGGCGAAGAAAGAGTTGTGATCCTGGAGGGGAATTAAATAGGTTCCTGAACGACACCTTTAAAAGCGGTCCAGAGAGGCCGGCAAGGTTATCCCGAAAGGGATTCAGGCGCAAGGAAGGTCCGTTTCAGGGCCCCATTGCAAAATTGCCGGCCTCAGCCGGGCATCCCTGCCCGGTTGAGGTTTTATTATTTTAAGGGGGGATTGGATGGGCTGGCAAAGAAAAGATCTTCTGGGTCTCAGGGATCTGACAGCGGAAGAAATAAGCCTGATATTGGATACTGCGGTGCCCATGAAAGGAATTATCGGCAGAAAAATCAAGAAAACACCGACTCTAAGAGGCCGGAGTGTGGTTACACTCTTTTATGAGAACAGTACCCGGACCCGATCCTCCTTTGACCTGGCAGCCAAGTTTTTAAGCGCGGACACCGTGGGGCTCAGCGCTTCCAGCAGTTCCGTGGCCAAGGGCGAAAGCCTCCGGGACACCGGCTTAACCTTAAATGCCATGGGTGTGGATGTTGTGGTGATCCGCCATCCGGCCAGCGGGGCGGCCGAATACCTGGCCCGGTGCATTCCGGCTGCGGTCATCAATGCCGGGGACGGGACCCATGAGCACCCCACCCAGGCCCTGCTGGACCTGTTTACCATCCGGGAGAAAAAGGGAACCCTGACCGGACTGAAGGTAGCCATTGTGGGCGATATTCTCCATAGCCGGGTGGCCAGGTCCAACATCTGGGGCTTGACCAAAATGGGGGCGGAGGTACGGGTAAGCGGCCCGTCCACCCTGATGCCCCCGGACATTGAACAAATGGGCGTTAAAGTTTATTCAGAATTGGATGCCGCCCTGGAAGGGGCGGATGTGGTAAACATGCTGCGCATACAGTTGGAAAGACAGCAGCAGGGATTATTCCCTTCTATCCGGGAATACAGCCGGCTCTTTGGGATGAATCAAAGACGGCTGGAACTTACCGCCCCGGATGCCCTGGTGCTGCACCCGGGACCCATTAACCGGGGGGTGGAGATCAGCGCCGAGGTGGCCTACGGCAGTCGGTCGGTGATTTTAGACCAGGTAACCAACGGGGTGGCCGTAAGAATGGCGCTTTTATACCTGTTAACCGGAGGTGAAGTCAATGCAATTGCTCATTAAGGGCGGCGAACTGGTGGATCCCGTGGCGGAAACCCTTGATCAGGTCGATATATTGGTGCAGGGAGGCAGGATTGTTGACCTGGGGAAAGGTTTGCAGGCCCCGGGAGCGGAAATTGTTGAGGCCTCCGGCTGCTATGTATGCCCGGGACTGGTGGACATGCATGTTCACCTGCGGGAGCCGGGCTTTGAATACAAAGAGGATATTATCAGCGGCACCCGGGCCGCCGCCATGGGCGGGTTTACGGCGGTGGCCTCCATGCCCAACAGCGACCCGGTGGCGGATAATGCGACGGTCATCCGTTATATCCTGGAAAAGGCCCGGGAGGGGGCGGCCAAGGTCTATCCCATCGGCGCCCTGACCAAGGGCTCCAAAGGCCGGGAGTTGACCGAAATGGCGGACTTAAAGAAGGCCGGCGCCGTGGCCCTTTCCGATGACGGCATGCCGGTCATGGATGCGGGGATGATGCGCCGGGTTATGCAGTACGCAGCCATGCTGGGATTAACGGTAATCTCCCACTGCGAGGATTTAACTCTGGCTGCCGGCGGGCAAATGCATGAGGGAGCGGTTTCCTCCATGCTTGGTCTGCAAGGAATTCCTGCCGCGGCCGAAGAGGTCATGGTGGCCCGGGATATCCTGCTGGCGGAGTCTACCGGATGTAAGCTGCATCTGGCCCATATCAGCACCCGGGGTTCGGTGCGGCTGCTCCGGCAGGCCAAAGAACGCGGCGTTAAGGTGACGGCGGAGGCCACCCCCCATCATTTTACCTTGACCGAAGAGGCAGTGCTGGGTTTTAATACCAACGCCAAAGTAAACCCGCCCCTGCGCAGCCGGGAAGACGTGGAGGCCATAAAGGAAGGTTTAAAGGACGGCACCATTGATGTCATTGCCACCGACCACGCGCCCCATGCCTTTCATGAGAAGGATGTGGAGTTCCAACTGGCCCCCAACGGCCTGGTGGGCCTGGAAACCGCCTTGGGCCTGGTGTTCACCGAATTGGTGCACCCGGGAATATTAACCGTACCCCAGGCGGTGGCCAAACTAAGCCGCCACCCCAGACAGGTGCTGGGACTGGCCGGAGGCAGACTGGAAAAAGGAGCCCCGGCGGATATTACCCTGATTGATCCTCAACTGAGCGAGGTTGTGGACCCGGCAAACTGGGCCGGCAAGAGCAGGAATACTCCCTTCGGGGGCCGGAAACTAACCGGACTGCCGGTGATGACCCTGGTGGAAGGAAGAATTGTGATGCAAAACAGACGGCTCCGGGAATAAAAAGAGGTTAAATAATTATGCGAACTGTTGTATAATTATACAGTGTGGCAAACAATTGACGGAGGTGTCTTAACATAATGCAAGCACGATTGGTACTGGAAGATGGAACCATTTTTAGCGGCAGGGCCTTTGGGGCCACCGGCGAACAATGGGGAGAAGTGGTTTTTAATACCGGCATGACCGGTTATCAAGAGGTTCTGACGGACCCGTCCTACTGCGGCCAGATCGTGGTCATGACCTACCCGCTGATTGGCAACTACGGCATCAATAAAGAAGATTTTGAAGCCAAGAGTTCCTTTGTGCGGGGTTTTGTGGTCAAAGAAGAGTGTGATCGTCCCAGCAACTGGCGGGTTAGCAATAAAATTGATGAATTTTTGGCCCGGGAGGGCGTCATCGGCATTGCCGGCATCGACACCCGGGCCTTGACCCGGAAGATTCGCAGCCATGGTACTCTGCGGGGAATTATCAGCACCGAGGTGTCGGACCCCGCGGAACTGGTGGCCAAAGCCAAGAACTGCCCCCAAATTTCCGGCCAGGAGCTGGTGCCCACCGTGGCCACCCGGGAAATTTATACCGTTCCCGGAAACGGACACCGGGTGGTGCTGATGGATTTTGGGGCCAAAGCCAACATCGTCCGCTGCCTGAATAACCGGGACTGCGAAGTGGTGGTGGTGCCGCCGGATACCGCTGCCGAAGAAATTTTGGCCCTGCAGCCCAAGGGCATTATGCTTTCCAACGGCCCCGGAGATCCCACCGATGTGCCCAAAGCGGTGGAAACCGTGCGCCGGCTGATCGGCCAATTACCCATTTTCGGTATTTGCCTGGGCCACCAAATTATCGGGTTGGCCATGGGAGGCAGGACGTATAAACTGAAGTTCGGTCACCGGGGGGCCAATCATCCGGTGAAGGATCTGCGCACCGGCAGGGTTTATATTACCTCCCAGAACCACGGTTTCACGGTGGATCAGGATTCCCTGCCCCCGGAAATGGAAGTGTCCCATATCAATTTAAATGATCATACGGTGGAAGGGCTGCAGCATAAAACCCTGCCCATCTTTTCGGTGCAGTATCATCCGGAAGCGGCCCCGGGTCCCATGGATTCCGAGTATCTCTTTGATCATTTCCTGAATCATATTCATGATTTTTCAGCGAAACGAGGGGAGGGTACCCATGCCCAAAAAGCGGGAAATTAAAAAAGTTCTGGTCATTGGTTCCGGTCCCATTGTCATCGGACAGGCGGCGGAGTTTGATTACGCCGGCACCCAGGCCTGCCGGGCCCTGAAGGAAGAGGGCCTGGAGGTGGTGCTGGTGAACTCCAACCCCGCCACTATTATGACCGATGCCCATATGGCCGATAAAGTCTATATAGAGCCCTTAACACCGAAATTTGTAACCCGGGTCATCCGGCAGGAAAAGCCCGACGGCCTGCTGCCGACCCTTGGCGGCCAGGTGGGGCTGAATATAGCCCTCCAACTGGCGGAGAAAGGAGTCTTGGATGAGGAAGGGGTTACCCTGCTGGGAACCCCCCTGGATGCCATCCGTAAGGCCGAAGACCGGGAAATGTTTAAGTTAATGATGGAACAAATTGACGAGCCGGTACCGGAAAGCGCCATTGTTTGTTCCGTGCGGGAAGCCCTGGAGTTTGCCGAGGCCATTGATTACCCGGTGATTGTCCGCCCGGCCTATACCCTGGGCGGCACCGGCGGGGGCATTGCCCAAAACCGTTGGGAACTGGAGGCGGTGGCCACCCGGGGTCTGAAGCACAGTTTAATCGGACAGATTCTGGTGGAGCGCAGTGTGGCGGGCTGGAAAGAAATTGAATATGAGGTCATGCGGGACAGCGCCGACAACTGCATTACCGTGTGCAATATGGAAAACCTGGACGCCGTTGGTGTTCATACCGGGGACAGCATTGTGGTGGCCCCGTCCCAGACCCTCAGCGACCGGGAGTACCAGATGCTGCGCAGCGCCTCCCTGAAAATCATCCGGGCTCTGGGCATCGAAGGCGGCTGCAATGTGCAGTACGCTCTGGACCCCTATAGCTTTCGATATTATGTGATTGAAGTGAATCCCCGGGTTTCCCGTTCTTCAGCCCTGGCTTCCAAAGCCACCGGCTACCCCATTGCCAAGGTGGCGGCCAAGATTGCCATTGGACTGACCCTGGATGAAATCCGCAACTCGGTGACCGGGAAAACCTACGCCTGCTTTGAACCAACCCTGGATTATGTGGTGGTTAAATTTCCCCGCTGGCCCTTTGATAAATTTACCGGGGCCGACCGGACCCTGGGAACCCAGATGAAAGCCACCGGCGAAGTGATGGCCATTGACCGGACCTTTGAAGCCGCCCTGATGAAAGCCATCCGCTCTTTGGAAGTGGGACTTTACGGCCTGCGGATGCCGGAGATGACGGAGCTTTCCTTGGAGGAACTAGAGGATAAGCTGATTAAAGTGGAAGATCAGAGGCTTTTTGCCGTGGCCGAGTTTTTCCGCCGGGGAGGAACGGTGGAGCGGGCCGCGGAATTAAGCGCCATGGACCTCTTCTTTCTGCATAAGCTTAAAGAATTAGTTTCCTTTGAGGAAAACCTGTGCCGGGAAGCAGCGGCAGGAGCCTTGACGGAACAAACCCTGGGCCGGGCCAAAAAATACGGTTTAGCCGACCGCTACCTGGCATGGCTAACGGGTCTAACGGAAAAGGCCATCAGGCAAACCAGAAAGTCTGCGGGCATTGCTCCGGTGTACAAGATGGTGGATACCTGTGCCGCGGAATTTGAGGCCCTTACGCCATATTATTACTCCTGTTATGAAACCGAGGACGAGGCCGGGGCAACCGACCGCACCAAGGTGGTGGTGCTGGGTTCCGGTCCCATCCGCATCGGCCAGGGCATTGAGTTTGACTACTGTTCGGTCCATTCGGTCTGGGCCCTGCGGGAAGAGGGCCTGGAGGCCATTACCATTAATAATAACCCGGAGACGGTCAGCACCGATTTCGATACGGCGGACCGGCTTTATTTTGAGCCCCTGGTAGCGGAAGACGTGTTAAACATCCTGGAGCAGGAAAAGCCCCAAGGCGTTATTGTCCAATTTGGAGGTCAAACGGCCATCCAATTGGCCAAGCCCCTGGAAGAGGCGGGGATACCAATCCTGGGCACTTCAGTAGATGCCATTGACGCGGCTGAAGACCGGGAACGTTTTGACCGGCTGCTCATTGAACTGGATATTCCCAAACCGCCGGGCCGCACGGCCTTCTCTGTGGAAGAAGCGGCTGCCATCGCCGGGGAAATCGGTTTCCCGGTACTGGTTCGCCCCTCTTATGTTTTAGGAGGCCGGGCCATGGAGATTGTTTATTCCCAGGAGGAACTTTTTTCCTACATGGAGAGGGCGGTGAAGATCACGCCCGAGCACCCGGTGCTGGTGGACCGCTATCTGGTGGGACGGGAGTTTGAGGTGGATGCCATTTGCGACGGCGCTGCCGTGCTCATCCCGGGCATTATGGAACACATTGAGCGGGCCGGCGTCCATTCCGGCGACAGCATTGCGGTATACCCGGCCCAGACCCTGACCCGGGAGCAGACGCAGCAAATGGTGGACTATACCTGCCGGCTGTCCCTGGCCCTGGGAATTAAGGGACTGGTCAATATTCAATATGTCCTGCACGAAGGTCAGGTCTATGTCATCGAAGTAAACCCCCGGTCCAGCCGGACCGTGCCTTATTTGAGCAAAGTGACCGGCATTCCCATGGTCAACCTGGCCACCAAATGCATTCTGGGTAAAACCCTGGAGCAGATGGGCTACCGGGGCGGTCTTTATCCGGAAACCGGTTTGGTGGCGGTCAAGGCGCCGGTGTTCTCCTTCGGCAAACTGCTGGACGTGGATGTTTCCCTGGGACCGGAAATGAAATCCACCGGAGAAGTGCTGGGCGTAGATAAGGATCTGCCGGTGGCCCTGTTTAAGGCCCTGCTGGCCAGCGGCACGGAGTTTCCCAAACAGGGAACGGTATTGGCCACCATCGCCGACCGGGATAAAGAAGAGGCTTTGCCGGTGATTCAGGGCTTGGTGGAACTGGGCTACAAGGTTTGCGCCACCCGAGGCACCGCCGGATTTTTGCAGAGCCGGGGCATTGCAGTGGAAACAGTCAACAAGGTTAACGAGGGTGGAGAAACCATTGTGGACCTGATTAAAGCCAACCGGATAAACTTGGTCATCAATACCATCAGCCGGGGTAAAGATCCCTGGCGGGACGGTTTTAAAATCCGCCGTTCCGCCGTCGAGCACGGTATTCCCTGCCTGACTTCCATGGATACTGCCTGGGTCATGCTGGAGGTACTATACGGAATCCAGGAAGGGGAAGTGCCGGATTTAATTCCGCTGCAAAACTACCTGGACAACCGCCGGAAGAACTTGCCAAGGAGAGAATAAAAAAGGTAAACTAAGAAAACGGAAATTTACCCCAAGCCGAAAAAACCTCTGAACGGAGGAGAGATCATGTCAAAAGTAATGGACGCCAGGGTGCTGGCGGTTTACCCGGTGGCGCCGGAGACCTTTTATATGGAGCTGGAAGCTCCGGATATTGCCCGGCTGGCAGTGCCGGGCCAATTTGTGCATATCCGCTGCAGTGACAGCAAAGATCCTCTTTTACGGAGGCCCCTTTCCATTCACATGGTGAGCCGGCCCAAAGGAGTGCTGGCGCTGCTGTTCCGGGTGGCGGGCGCAGGTACCGCACTGTTGGCCCAAAAACAGCCCGGAGAAAGGGTCAATCTGATGGGCCCCCTGGGGCGCGGTTTTTCCATGCCATTGCCGGGTTCCCGGGTAGCGGTGGCCGCCGGGGGCATCGGAGCGGCTCCCCTGGTATTTTTAGTGCAGGAACTGGCGCATATGAAGTGCCAGGTAACCCTTTACCTGGGAGCCCGGGATAAAAAAAGCCTGCTTTGCGACGGGCAGTTTGAACAGATGGAAGCGGAAGTGGTGGTGGCCACCGACGACGGCTCCTTTGGCTTTAAGGGCACTGTGCCGGAGCTGATGCAAAAACATCCGGACTGGCGGCGCACCGCCATGACCTACATGTGCGGACCCAAAGGCATGATGAAAGAAATTGCCGCCCTGCTGCAGGAGGCCGACGTGCCCGGAGAAGCTTCCCTGGAGGAACATATGGGCTGTGGTGTGGGCGCCTGTCTTTCCTGTGCCGTGAAAATTTCCCACCATGGGGAAACAACCCATAAAAGGGTTTGTGCCGACGGTCCGGTCTTTCCCTCCTGGCAGGTGGTGTGGGAATGAAGCCCTGTTTAGCGGTGAATATTGGCGGCATTCAAATGAAAAATCCGGTGACCACCGCCTCGGGGACCTTTGGCTTCGGACCGGAATACTCCCCTTATGTGGACATCAACCGGCTGGGGGCCATAGTGGTAAAAGGCACCACCTTAGAGCCGCGGCAGGGCAACCCTACGCCCAGAATGGCCGAAACCCCGGCGGGAATTTTAAATTCCATCGGCCTGCAGAATCCCGGGGCGGATCAATTAATTCAAAAGACCGCCCCTTACTTTGCCGGCCTGGAAATCCCGGTCATTGTAAATATTGCCGGTAATACCGTGGAAGAATACGCCCAACTGGCGGGCAAATTGGACGGGGTGGCGGGCATTGCCGGCCTGGAGGTAAACATCTCCTGCCCCAATGTAAAAAAAGGGGGCATGGCCTTTGGGGGCGACCCCTTTACGGCGGCGGAAGTAACCCGGGCGGTCAAAGCGGCCACCCAACTGCCGGTGATGGTCAAGCTGTCCCCCAATGTGACCGATATTGGGGCTATCGCCAGGGCGGTGGAAGAAGCCGGGGCGGACGCCCTGTCCTTAATCAACACCCTGCTGGGGATGGCCATTGACGTGCGCAAAAGAAAGCCGGTTTTAGCCAATGTTATGGGCGGACTTTCGGGGCCGGCGGTAAAGCCGGTGGCCGTCAGGGCGGTGTGGCAGGTTTACCGGGCGGTTCAGCTCCCCATCATCGGCATGGGCGGGATCTGTTCTTGGGAAGACGCCCTGGAGTTTATCCTGGCCGGGGCCAGCGCCGTGGCGGTAGGCACCGCCAACTTCATCAATCCCCGGGCCACCCTGGATGTGCTGGAAGGGATCGAGCGATATTTGCTGGAGCAGCAGATCGAAGATATTAACGAACTGATCGGAGCGGCTCATTCGGCCTAGCTCGTGGGTATTTCTTGGGGGTCGGTTATTAGCCTTTGGGGTAGTCTTTTAGGGTCTAGTTGTTAGACTTTAAGGGTTAATGCTTGTGGGTCCAGTAGAGACGAAAACAGGTGCCATAAGAGACACAACAAGACCCCAAAGTAGTGCTAATAAGGCTAGCAACAGGACCTCAGAGAAAAACAGGATGAGTCTAAAACAGGAGGAATTATGACCGCTAAAGCAGAAGAAGCGAGGAAAAGACTGATTGTCGCCCTGGATGTGGATACGGCGGAACAGGCGGAGAGCCTGGCGCGGCAGTTGTCTCCCTGGGCGGGCATGTTTAAAGTGGGCATGCAGTTATTTTACAGTGCGGGGCCGGATGTGGTAAAGCGCCTCAAGGACCAGGGCCTGAAAGTCTTTTTAGACCTTAAACTGCATGATATTCCCAATACAGTGGCCCAGGCGGCCCGGGCTCTGACCGGCCTGGGGGCGGATATTCTGAATGTCCATGCCGCCGGAGGGCTGTCCATGATGAGGGCGGCCGGCCAGGCGGTGGCGGAGCGGGCGGCCCAATTGCGGATACCGGCGCCCATGGTCATTGCCGTAACGGTGTTGACCAGCATTGATCAGACGGTTTTTAACCGGGAAATGGGTCAGCCCGGAGAGGTCCAGGAAAGAGTAATGGCCTGGGCCCGGCTGACCCAAGAAGCGGGTTTAGCCGGAGTGGTGGCCTCTCCCCGGGAAACCGGGCTGATCCGGGAAGCCTGCGGCCCCGACTTTGCGGTGGTGACACCGGGCATCCGACCGGCCTGGTCGCTCTCCGGAGACCAGCGGAGGGTCTTAAGTCCGGCGGAAGCCCTTGCTTTGGGCTCCAGCTATCTGGTGGTGGGGCGCCCCATTACCGCGGCGGCGAATCCGGAGGAGGCCGCCCGGAAAGTACTAGCTGAAATGACCGGGGGATGTTAAATGATTCGATTTATACTGGTAATGCTGTTTACCCTGGCCCTGGACAGGTACTCCAAATTCATTATTATGAATAAAATGACTGAGGGCCAGTCCATTCCTGTCTGGAACAAGGTATTTCATCTTACCTACATTCAAAATCCCGGGGCGGCCTTTGGCTTACTGGCAGGGAAAACCTGGTTTTTTATTATGATTACCACCTTGGTTTTGCTGGCCATGGTGCTGGGCTGGCGCTGGATCCAAAAGGCGGGGCCTTTATACCACTGGGCCCTGGGGTTGGTAGCCGGGGGGGCCCTGGGTAATCTCATTGACCGGCTGCTTTATACCCGGGTGATTGATTTCCTGGATTTCCGGATTTGGCCGGTGTTTAACCTGGCGGATACCGCCATCTGTATCGGGGTGGGCTTGATCCTGCTGGATGCCTTTAAGGATTTGAGAAGAGTCAGATAGGAGTGGACGAGGTGACCAGAGAAGAAATTACCGATATCTTTATTAAAACCGGAGCCATGCTGACCGGACATTTCCGGCTGACCTCCGGCAAGCACAGCAACCGTTATTTTCAATGCGCCCAGGTGCTGCAGCATCCCCACTACACCGGGATGCTCTGCGCCGAACTGGCCCGAAGATTTGCGGGAAAGGGCGTGGAGACCGTCGTTGGCCCGGCCATGGGAGGGATTTTAGTTTCCTACGAAGTGGCCCGGGCTTTGGGAGTGCGCAGCCTGTTTGCCGAGCGGGAACAGGGTAAAATGGCCCTGCGGAGAAATTTTAACATCACCCCGGGCGAAAAGGTGCTGGTGGTGGAGGATGTAATTACCACCGGGGGATCGGTGGCCGAAGTCATTGAAGTAGTACGCAGCCTCGGCGGCGAAGTGGTGGGAGTAGGCGTCCTGGTTGACCGGAGCAACGGCCAGGCCGACCTGGGTGTGCCCGCCGAAGCGCTTTTGACCGTAACGGTGGAAACCTTTGAGGCGGAAAACTGTCCCCTCTGCGCGGCCGGCACGCCGGCCGTTAAACCGGGCAGCCGTCAGACCTAGAAAATAATTCTTCCCTTGTTGGCGCAAGCTAACAGGGGATTTTTTATTGATGGAGGATACAATGGCGCAGCTACCTAAAAAAGTCATCTATATTATGATCGACTCCTTTCATCCCCGGGCTTTAAAAAGCTGCCTGGCCCAAGGCAAGCTTCCGGCCCTGTCCTTTTTAGTGGAGCGGGGCTGTCTGGAGGAGTGCGTATCGGCTTTTCCCACCGTAACACCGGTCTGCATGGCCACCCTGGCCACCGGAGCCTCCCCGGCGCAGCACGGTATTCCGGGTTTTGTCTGGTATCACCGGGGAGAAAGAAGAATCATTGATTACGGAACCAGTTGGCTCAATATCTTAAAAAACCGGGTGCTGCCTACGGCCCGGGATCTTTTGTTTCATTTGAACCAAAAACAGTTGAACTGGGAAGTTCGGACCCTCTATGAGGAACTGGAAAGCAAGGGACTGTATACTGCTGCGGTAAACCCCTATATTTACCGGGGCAATGAAGAATACCAGGCCCACATTCCTTTTACCGTTAAACTGCTCACGCTTTTTCAATTGACCGGCGGCCGGATCTACGGACCCAGGGGTTTTTGTCTGGGGCAAATTTACCAACCACCGGGAGAATTAAGAGAAACCATTAAAAAAATCGGATTCTGGTCCAAGTTTGGCGTCAATGACCGCCTTTCTGTTGCCGGCGTCCGGTGGTTTCTGGAAAAGAAACGGCGTCCGGATTTTTTAGCGGTTTATTTCCCGGATACCGACAGCAAGGCCCATGCCAAGGATCCGGACTGTTGTGTGCCCTGCTTAACCGGGGTGGACCAAAAAATCAAAAGTATTCTGGATTGCTTTTTAACCTGGGAGAAAGCCCTGGAGGAATACTGCTTTGTCCTGGTGGGAGACCACGCCCAGTCCACCGTAGAAAAGGGGGGGAAGACCCTGGTTAAACTGCCGCATTTGCTGAGGGAATATTCCCGGGCCAAAACCGGCGGGGAAGAACCGGTGGAGGACAGAGACATCGCCATCTGTTCCAATGAACGTTCGGCCTATATTTATATTTTGCGCTACCGGCCGGGCATGCGGCAGGCCATGGCCGGCCGGATATTGAAGGACCGGGGCGTGGATCAGGTAATGTGGAAAGACGGCGCCGGGTACCGGGTGAAAGGAAATCAAGGAGGGACTTTGTTCTTCCGGCGAGGAGGCCCATACCGGGACCCCTACGGAAATCAGTGGAATCTGGAAGGGGATGCGGCCGTACTGGACCTGCATCTGGAAGAGTCCTGGATTCATTACGGCGCTTATCCCAATGCCCTGGAACGCATTGCGGATTGCTTGGACAATCCCAATGCCGGAGAACTGGTGGTGACAGCCCGGCCGGGTTACCTGCTGGGCGGGGAGGGAGCGCCGTCCACCAGGATCAAGGGCAGCCACGGCTCGTTATACCGGGAGGAAAGCCTGGTACCCCTGATTATCAGCGGGACTCCCGCCCGTATACGGGAGCCCCGCTTGACCGACGTAGTGCCTTTTTTACGGTCTTTGGCCATCAATCCGCAGGCATGAGCCTTTCTACCAATTCCTCATTGGGGGCCGCCATTAAAGTTCGCTGGTTATCGTAGATGACCATGCCGGGCTTCGCCCCTTTGGGTTTACGAACATGCCGCCGCCGGGTATAATCCACCGGCACTTTACCGCTCTGCCGGGCTTTGCTGAACCAGGCCGCCAAGGAGGCCGCCTCCAACAGGGTTTGTTCAGGAACCTCCGGATGCCGGTCCAGCCGGATAATGACATGGGAACCGGGAATGTCTTTAGTATGCAGCCAGATATCTTCGTCACCGGCCAGTTTTAAAGTAAGGTAATCGTTTTGTTTATTATTTTTGCCCACCAGAATGGTCAGCCCCTCAGAAGAGACAAAGGAAAGGGGGGTGGAGCGGCCCTGCTCTTTTTTCGATTTTTTTTGTCCCTGCTGGGTCCGTGCTTTTAAGTAGGCCTGTTCCTCCAACTCCGTCCGTATCTCCTGGAGGTCTTCCGGGTCCAGGGCCTGGCTGACGGCAATTTCCACCGCCTCCAGGTAAGAGACTTCCGCCTGAGCCAGTTCCAGATGGGCCAGCACGGCCTCCCGGGTATTTTTGGCTTTAAGATATTTTTTAAAGTAAGCCTGGGCATTTTCCCCGGGGGTCAAGGTTGGGTCCAGGGGCACCAGAAGCTCCTGATTTTCCGGATGGTAAAAATTTTCCACCCTGGCTTCGCTGCCCTGCTCCAGGCGATATAGATTGGCGGTTAGAAGTTCTCCAAAAAGGCGATAATCGTCTCCTTTTTCCGCTGCAGCCAAACTTTTTTGATACAGGGCCAGTTTTTTCTTAAACCGGGCGATCTCCCGCCGGGTAATCTGCAGCAAGGATTGGCGCCGGGACTCCATCACCCGGCGCTGTTTTAAGTTCCCATAATACCGGTCCAAAAGCCGGTTCATCTCTCCGGACTCCCGCCGAAAGGCCGGCAGATGGGATAAATCCAGGGCGGCAAAATCAAGGGGCTGTCCTCTGCGGTCCAGCAGCAGAGTTGGCGCAAAGGTTCCCTGCTCGAGGGTTTGCCGCAGTTTTTGCAATTGCGCCCAAAGCTGGTTTAATTCGTACTCTCCACAGTATTCCAGTTGATAATCCTGAGGCAGACCGGCCCGGACCACCAATTCCCGGCAGGTTTGAGGGCCGATGCCGGCAATGTTTTGCAGTAAAACCTCCGTTAAGGTGGAGCCCAGATCGCTGTTCAAAATGACCGAGCGGAACTGTTCTTCGGACAATTGCCTGGGGTCCTTTTTTCCCTGTTCCGGAGGAGGCAGGTAGGGGCGGTTGGGCAGCACTTCCCGGTAACGGGACACCGAGTGGGAATAGCGGTGGATGCCGTCCACAATGGTGTTGCTGCCGGGATCTACCAGCAGGACGTTGCTGTGTTTGCCCATCACTTCGCAGAATAGAAGCTTGCTGCCCGGCCGGCCCAGTTCGTCCCTGGAATCAAAAGATAGTTTTAAAACCCGCTCCAAGCCCACTTGCTCCACCGAGCGAATGCGGCCGCCTTCCAAATGCTTGCGTAAAACCATGCAAAAAACCGGTGGGGCCAGGGGATTGACATAGGCGCCATCGGTAAGGTGAACCCGGGCGTCCCGGGCCTCGGCAGATATCAAAAGCCTTTGCTTGCCCCAATCCCTGGTATGGATCACCAGTACCAGTTCACTGGGTCCAGGCTGGTGGATCTTTTCCAACCGGCCGCCAACAATTTTACCGGCCAGTTCACTGGCTACGGCAGCCATAACCAGTCCATCAAAAGCCATATCATCTTCTCCTCTCTTACATCCCTTTATTTTATCGAAAAAAACAAACGCCGCCAATGGCTTTACAGGATAAAAATAGGGCCAGGCCAAAACGGATCAAGACAAGCCCAACAAAGTGGGTCTTTTTTTGGGACAGGCTGAATAAAATCTTTAATAAATCCTTTTGGACAATCCTTTTGGAGGGGTGACACCATGACCACACGTTGGTTTGAAATGAGCAGGCAGGAAGTCTTGGACAAACTTGGCACCAGTGCCGAAAAGGGGCTGCAGGAACATCAGGCCAAGGAAAGACTGGAGCAATTTGGCTTGAATAAGTTGTGCGACAGCAAGCGGATTCAGCCCTGGAAGATGCTGCTGGACCAGTTCAAGGATTTAATGGTTTTAATTCTGCTGGCCGCCACGGTTGTTTCCGGGCTGCTGGGTGAGTGGGCGGACGCCGTCACCATTATTGTCATTGTCCTGGTCAATGCTGCTCTTGGTTTTATGCAGGAATTCCGGGCGGAAAAGTCTCTGGAGGCTTTAAAGGCTTTAACCGCTCCGGAGGCCAAGGTCATCCGGAACGGCTTGGAAAGAAAAATTCCTGCTGCCGAACTGGTACCGGGAGATATTGTTCTGTTGGATACCGGGGACCGGGTACCCTCGGACCTCCGTCTGCTTTCGGTGGCTAATCTGGAAGTGGAGGAATCGGCCCTTACCGGAGAATCAAACCCTGTAAAAAAACGGGTTGCCAATATGGCCGGAGTGGAAGAAGTTTCTTTGGGAGACACCCGGAACATGGCCTACATGGGCACCGTGGTGGTCCGGGGCCGGGGCCGGGGGGTGGTAACCGCCACCGGCATGCAGACCGAGATGGGCCATATCACCAAAATGATCCAGGAGGCGGAAGAGGACCAGACGCCTTTACAAAGACGCCTGGAACAACTGGGGAAGACCCTGGTGTTATTTTGCCTGGTGGTCTGCGGCTTGGTGGTTGTGTTGGGAGTACTCCGAGGCGAAGCTCTTTACCATATGTTTTTAGCAGGAGTAAGCTTGGCCGTGGCGGCCATCCCCGAAGGACTGCCGGCCATCGTAACCATTGCCCTGGCTGTGGGAGTTCAGCGGATGATCCGCCGCAATGCCATTATTCGGCGGCTGCCCGCCGTAGAGACCCTGGGTTGTGCAACCGTTATCTGCAGTGATAAAACCGGTACTTTAACGGAAAACCAGATGACCGTCCGCCAGATGTTCACCGGCGGCAGGATGGTGCGGGTCACCGGGGAGGGGTATGACCCCAAAGGATCCTTTTCCTTCGAGGGAAATGAAAATGAGACCCGGGAATTCGGGCTGCTGTTGAAATGTGCCGCCCTTTGCAATAACGCCCAGTTGACCAAAGGGGAAGTGACGGTCGGAGAGATTTTCCGCAACCTAAAGGGAAGAAAAGGGACCCGGACCTGGGGCATCAGCGGGGACCCCACCGAAGGCGCCCTGATGGTGATGGCTGCCAAGAAAAATATCTGGCGCAATCAGTTGGAGAAAACAGAGGAACGGGTAACGGAGTTGTCCTTTGACAGCGAACGGAAAAGAATGTCCGTGGTTTGCCGCAGCCGGGAGGGCCGGCTTACCGCCTATGTTAAGGGCGCGCCGGACGGAATTCTGGAATTGTGTACCCAGATAATGAAGAACGGCAGGGTCATTCCCCTGACAGAACAAGCCAAACAGGAAATTCTAAAAGTAAATTCGGAAATGGCGGACCAAGCCCTACGGGTATTGGCGCTGGCTTACCGGGAACTGCCCGACCATCCATCCGGGGAAGGGCTGGATGAGGAGATTGTGGAACAGCGTCTGACCTTCCTGGGACTGGCGGGCATGATTGATCCTCCGCGGCAGTCGGCCATTCAGGCCATTCAAAGCTGCCGGAGGGCCGGTATCCGAACGGTGATGATTACCGGCGATCACCAGTTTACGGCCCGGGCGGTGGGTAAGGAACTGGGATTGCTGACCGGACAAAGCAAAGTGCTTACCGGAGCCCAAATTGATAAAATGTCCGACGACGAGCTTCAGGAGGAAGCCGAAGGAGCGGCGGTTTATGCCCGGGTTACGCCAAAACATAAACTGCGCATTGTCCGGGCTTTAAAACGAAACGGCCATGTGGTGGCCATGACCGGTGACGGTGTCAACGACGCGCCGGCGGTTAAAGAGGCGGACATCGGCATTGCCATGGGCAAGGCGGGAACCGATGTGACCAAAGAAGCCTCCGCCATGGTGCTGGCCGACGATAACTTCACCACCATTACGGCAGCCATCGAAGAGGGAAGAGCGATCTATGAAAATATTCGTAAATTTATCCGCTATCTGCTTTCCTGCAATGTGGGGGAAGTATTAACCATGTTTTTGGCGGTGCTGATGGGGATGCCGCTGCCCCTGCTGCCCATTCAGATTTTGTGGATGAATCTGGTGACCGACGGACTGCCGGCCATGGCCCTGGGGGTTGATCCCACCGAAAGGGATATTATGTACCGGCGTCCGCGCAATCCCCAGGAAAGCGTCTTTTCCGGCGGACTGGGCTGGCGGATTGCCGGTACCGGAACCCTCTTTGCCTTTGGCACCCTGCTGGCCTTTGCCATTGGTTTGGTGATGGGTCCGGTGGAACTGGCCAGAACCATGGCCTTCAACACCCTGGTTTTTTTCCAATTGTTCTTTGTTTTCTCCTGCCGTTCGGAACGGCATTCCATTGCGGAAATCGGTTTCTTCGGCAATCCCCATTTAATTTTGGCCGTGTCGGTATCCGCCCTGCTGCAGTTGTCCGTGAATTACATTGGCTTCTTGCAGCCCATTTTCCACACCCAGCCCCTGGAGCTTAAGCACTGGGCCGTGGTGCTGGCTATTGCCGTGGTGCCTCAGATGATGGGAACCCTGTGGAAAGCCGTTAAAGACCGGGCCATGGAAAGAATTATGTATATCCGGGTGTAGTTTGCCTAAAAGGATGTTCAATTAAAATACAAGGACCCACCGGCCTGCCGGTTGGGTCCTTTGCATCTGTATGGTCTTTCCGAACAATGTAAAATATTGTGCGTTGTCAAATCATAGCATATTATTCATTACGGCAGTTACAATTACATCATTTTAAACAGTGACTAAATGTTATACTTTTGTGGCCGCTAACAGTATCTTAATGTTTATTCGGTAAATTCAAAAGACTTTATCGCTTCTTCAATGTCTGGAAGATTTGTATCGTATTGGTCTGGAATGGCCATGTACAAAACAACATAAGCTTTTTTATTCTTTATTGTGTTGATGATCATGCATTTCATATCCTCATCTTCCATTTTTCCAGTAAAGACGAACTTACTAGCCGGAGCTTTGCCAAGTTCTATTTTATCTTCTTTTACTTGTGTAAACCCAGGCATTGATTTATAGCCTTCTACAAGTGCTGCGGTAGAATCCTCCAAAGTCAGGCCATCCGGCGCTTCGGCGGCTGTAATGGCTAGGCTGAATGATGACGGATCGCCAAAGGCTACGCCATTCGTTCCATTTTCGTGATTCTCTTCTTTTTGCCAATCTTCCGGAATACTGATTTTAAATTGAAGATCTTTGTTTTCATAGGGAACATATTTTTTTTCCGTAGAGCAACCCGTTAGAACAACTGCAGATAAACAGACTAATGCAAAAATGGTTACTAGGATTTTATTTGCTTTCATTTCTTCTTCTCGTGCCTCCTGAAAATAATTTTTACAATTCATTACAAAAGATCTATTGATAAGATTAACTAGTCCATTAAATAACTTGTTAGCGGCCACAAAAGATAAACACTTAGCCACTCCCTGAAACGTCACTTAGGTAATTTCAGGCCTCAGGAAACATCAGGCTAATCTTTTAAAAGATTCGTTGTCTATGCTTAAATCTGCTACAGGTGTCAGGTGTTTAGATGAGTTCACCTCCGTTGAGACATCCTTTGCTAATGCCTTCTGTGGAATGGGATAAAGACGTAACTTCTCCAACCTTCCGAAGTAAATGTGGATACCGGTAATTAAAAAGAGATCCTTGTTCTGTAGCTTCAGATGATATTTGTGTTATACTATTCGGAAGATAAGGTCTATTTCTTTAATGAGGAGAAGCTGTAATTATGAGCACCCATTTTATGCGTTTACGGTAATGTGAGGTACAGATCAATAGGCTCGGCCGTTTGTTGATGAGGCCGGGTTTATTTGCTGTACCTTTTTTCATTACGTAAAACGAATGAATGGGGTGCTTTTTTATGTCCAAAAATAAGAGAGAAAGAGGCCATGCCAGCCTCCTTGGGAAAAATGAAGATGTTTTCAGGTGTCCACTTTGTTTTAGTCCAATGAAGTTGGTTCATGTAAAGAGTTTGATCTGTAAAAATCATCATTGCTACGATCTGTCCAGACAGGGTTATGTAAACATGCTGCCCCATGGCCTGCAGACAAAATATCACCGGCGGATGTTTGAAGCCCGAAGAATGATTAGCAGAAAGGGTTTTTTTGAACCTTTAATGGCAAAAATCAGTGAATTAATCCTAGATCAAAGCAAATTCCAAGAAGGAAGGATAAAAATATTAGATGCCGGCTGCGGCGAAGGTTCCCTGTTATCAGGGATACAAAAGAAAATAACTCAAAACTCGGCCCTCGACCCTTTGGGCGTAGGTCTGGATATTTCTAAAGAGGGTATTTATATGGCGGCCAAGGAATACACCAGCTCCCTTTGGTGCGTTGGGGATCTGGCCAAGGCTCCCTTGGCCAGTGAACAATTCCATTTTATTCTCAACGTTTTAACCCCGGCCAATTATGCGGAGTTTGGCAGAATGCTTGTTCCCCATGGCAGAGTGGTTAAGGTGCTTCCCGAAAAGAACCATTTATGGGAATTAAGGGATATTTTTTATGAACAGGCACATAAACAAAGGGATTCCAACCGCAATACCATGGATATTTTTAAAAATAAGTTTAAGCTTTTGGACCTGGAACGGTTACGCTACAGAGTCACTTCGGACGAACCATGGATGGAATCCCTAATCCAGATGACTCCTTTGTCCTGGGGAACAACGGAAGAACGCCGGTTCAAAGCTCTAGAAATGGATTTAAGAGAGGTTACCATTGATTTAACCATCCTGGTAGGAGGAAATTAGCATAAAAACACAGAGGAGAAGAAAAATCGGCATAGCATAATGCATGCTGATTTTTTTACATCAAAGCCTCTTGTTGACGGAGTAATACTTTTTATGCAGCAGTACATATTTTTCATTCGATCCTTAATGTCACGATACACTGTATGTCAAGATAATATGCTGGAATCCGAAAATTTTCCTATTGCCGTTTTTGTGGGTAAAGATGTGGAGGAACCATTGCTCCGTGCTTAATAAGTGTTTTGGCAAAGAACCGTCTTTTTAAGTCAATGCGGAATGACTAGTCGTTTAAGGTGCAGGCGCAAGCAGCTTAGCACTAAGCGATGCGTTTGTTCATCTGCCAGGGCTACCGCTGCTTGGTGGCTATAAAGAAAGTCAGTTATGGCAAAGCAATATCTCTATAAATCCAATTGATCCACAATGCGACCCTCGACGCGTTACTGGAGGCAAAAACGCTATATTCACACAATGACCATAGTAGCGTATCCGGATTTCTTTGGCGGAGCCATGACTTCTGGAAATCGTTTGATTGGGTGTATATATACTGATCAGCAAAATAATTTCCTGTAAGCAAATAGTTATTCGCTATTTGCCCCTCGGCAATGGCGTCATAGTAAGTGAAGCGTCTCAAATCCATCAAAACTGTCGTACCGGAAGTAGCCGGGTGAATTGTTAGCTGTAAAGTCACAGGATTATAATACGAGAATACGAAAGTGATGCTGCCAACATCTACGCTGTAGGTACTGCCAGGAGCAGAAAGATTAAAGTTATATACTTCTACTGGTGTACCTGCTGGTCCGGTTGGCCCCTGCGGGCCAGGTTCTCCCTGAATCCCTTGCGCACCAGCCGGACCCTGCAGCCCAGGCTCGCCCTGTATACCCTGTGGTCCTTGCTGGCCGGGTTCACCCTGAACGCCCTGTGGCCCTGTTGGCCCTTGTATGCCGGCTTCACCCTGAACACCTTGTGGTCCGGCCGGTCCCTGCGGACCAGGTACGCCCTGTATGCCCTGAATGCCTTGCACGCCAGGTTCGCCTTGTATCCCTTGCGGCCCTGTCGGTCCTTGAATACCGGGCTCACCCTGAATTCCTTGAGGCCCCTGCTGGCCCTGTGGGCCAGCTTCTCCTTGCATGCCCTGAGGTCCTTGCTGGCCGGGTTCCCCTTGTATGCCCTGTGGTCCAGCGATTACCCCTACATTAATCCATTGGCCGCTTTCCTGGTCCCACACGTAGAGATAAGGATTAATGAAATAGAAGTCTCCCGGGGACCCGACAGGATAGGCTGCCTCAAGTTCTTCCAATGTGTTGAATGAGCCTTTGATTGTTCCTACCGTACCGGCCACACCTTGGATTCCCTGGGGTCCCTGTGGGCCGGGTTCGCCCTGTATGCCCTGCAGTCCTTGCGGGCCAGGTTCGCCCTGAATACCTTGCGGCCCGATCTCACCCTGAATGCCCTGTAGCCCTTGCGGACCGGGCTCACCCTGAATGCCCTGCGGGCCTGACTCACCTTGAACCCCCTGTGGGCCAGTAGCTCCCTGAGGACCGGGTTCGCCCTGAACACCCTGCAGCCCTGTTGGCCCTTGTGGACCAACTGGCCCAGTGGGCCCGGTAGCACCGTCAGTTCCGGTGGGTCCGGTGGCACCGGTAGATCCAACGGCTCCGACAGGTCCGGTAGCACCAGTAACGCCTATAGCGCCGGTGGCCCCGGTAGGTCCAACAGCTCCGGTAGCTCCAGTGGGTCCAGTAGGCCCGGTGGGGCCGGTAGGTCTAGGACAGCAAAGGCGAGTATTCGCTACCAGCCTGGTTTTGATAGACAATCTAATCACCTTCAATAAAATGAATTTTATAAAATACTTTCTCTTTATATAGATCAAGCTTAAGACGAAAAGAAAGCCAGTTCTATACCCTATATTTATGAAAAATTTTGTTTAATGGCTACAAGAATATATTTAGGCTTTTTAATTTTTTGATATCGTTGGCATAGTAATTCTTCATTGCAACAAAAAGTTCGGAGGGCAAGAAGGGAGAATCACTGTACCATTTTTAAAATTAAGAAGGGTTTTTAAAAAGGAGTTGAGAGGGAAAAGAGACAAAGAAAAGCACCGGAATTATTAAGGGATATTTTTTTGTGAATAGACTCACAAACAGATGGATTCCCACCGCAATACCTTCGATATTTTTAAAAGTAAGTTTAAACTCTCGAACCTGGAACGGTTACGCTACAGAGTCACTTTGGAAGAACCATGGATGGAATCCCTGATCCAGATGACTCCTTTGTCCTGGGGAACAACGGAAGAACGCCTGTTAAAGGCTCTGGAAATGGATTTAAGAGAGGTCACTACCGATTTAACCATCCTGGTAGGGGAATTAGCATAAACAGCGAAGAGAAAAAATGTTATGCATATCGCTTTAGGGTGACTTTGTGACAAAAAAGAATGGTTGTTATTGAAATGACCTAATCGACAACCCGTTTTAATGCACTGCCCAGGATGTCCATAAAACTAACCGGTGAGTTATACAAAGGGAATTTAATCAAAGGGTTGCTGCTTAGCTTAACCATTTTGTCTAAGCCCTCGTTATTCAGTTTTTCATATATTTTTCTGAAGGATGAAATGTTTTCAATATGTTCTTGTAGAGGTTTGACCAAATCGGCATAGGATTTTTCTTTAATCATCGCTTCCGCTGCCAGAAACCCGCTGGATAATGCGGCGACGCACCCTGTTCCGGTGAGTCTTTCGGTTAATCCTGCCGCTCTGCCAACCAAAAAGATATTGTCCACTTGAAATTTTTTAATTTTACCCGTTGAGAAGGGCGGCAAAATCATTCTAAAGGTCATTTGTAAATCGGATAAGCCCTCAGTTTCAAGAAACTGTTGAAATTTTTTGTCCATTTCCCATGGATCCATTCCTATACCGTAAAGGTCTACCACCGCTTGATAGTTACTAATGGGTGTTAATCTCCCATACCCTTGTTTGGCATAGGCTGTATTAAAATAAACACTTTGGGTACGGATATCAAATTCCCCGGCAGCTAAGCCGCTGTGAATATAGACAGTCCCATACTCTTGCCAAACCCCTAGGTTTTTGGCCACTGCTTCATTGCCGGTGGCTACCACCACATAATCATATTTTTTTGACAGTTCCCGATAGTCTGCCGGCCGATTTAAATGGATTGCCGTGGTTTTTAATAAGCGTCGCAATTGGTTTTCCAAAGAATTTTCATGCTTTCCTCGGGGATAGAAATAACCGAGGTTCCCCTTTATGACGGCTTTCTCATGGGGGACTTAAGAATTAATTTATCAATGTTGGAGAGAGGTTGCAGATCCAGTTTAAAATTATCTCTTAAATAATCCCGGATGTCTCCCCCCATGGGTACTTCAAAAACATTTAACAGGAGGATCACCGAGGGCCAATTCCAACCAACACCGCTATCACTGTCAAAAAGGTCCGTAATAACGCCAAGTTTTTCACACTGCAGAGCACAGGCCAAACCTGCCGGACCGGCCCCGATAATAGCGATCTTCATATATTTTTTGTCCATAGGAATACCCCCTGCTGCATTTAAGTTAAGTAAATTCTCTCATTTCTACACCATGAATTTATGGCAGACGGGTGCTGCCATTCTAACAGGAAGCTGTGGGATATTTGCCTTGGACGGTTAAAGATATACAATGTACAATGCCCGGCAGTGCAGGAAAACAAGAGGATTCGTAGAAATTTACCGGGCAGGGGACATACTACAGTTAAATGTTTCAAAGCATAGGATGATTACCAACAGGATTTCAAGGGGGGCTCATTTTGTTCTTTACCAAAGTACATGGCTTGGGTAATGACTTTATTGTGGTCAATGCCGGCACCGGGGAAGGCTTTCCCGATGATTACGCCTCACTGGCAGTAGAAATGTGCGACCGGAAGTTTGGCATCGGAGCCGATGGTTTGGTTTTGTTGTTGGATTCCGGTGTGGCCGATGTCCGCATGAGAATTATTAATTCCGACGGCAGTGAAGCGGAAATGTGCGGCAATGCCATTCGCTGTGTGGCCAAGTATCTTTACGAGCATAATATTGTTCGGAAAGAGGAGATAAAGGTAGAAACCCTGGCGGGAATTATTGCCCCGCAGGTTCTGCACCAGGACGGTAAAGTACAGGCCGTTAAAGTGGATATGGGTTATCCCAGGCTGGAGCGGACGGAAATTCCCATGCTGGGTCCCGCCGGACAGGTGGTGGGAGAAAATTTGGAAGTAGACGGGGAGAATTACCGGATTACCACCGTTTCCATGGGCAATCCCCATTGCATTATTTTTGTTCCGGATGTTGCTGCGGTCGCCCTTACGGAAATTGGACCCCGGATTGAAACACACCCGGCCTTTCCACGGAAAACCAACGTGGAATTTGTCCAAATGCTCAGCCCCCGGGAAGTGAAAATGATTGTCTGGGAGCGCGGAGCCGGTCCCACCCTGGCCTGCGGCACCGGAGCCTGCGCGGTGGCTGTGGCCGGAGTGCTGAACGGCCTGACGGAAAGAAAGGTTACCGTTCACCTGCCCGGCGGCCCGCTGGAGATTGAGTGGGCGGAAAACGGCAAACTGTATATGACAGGTCCGGCAACGGAAGTGTTCCACGGGGAATATACAGTATACAAACCCTGAGCCTGTTGATCTTTCTTTCAGTAAATTGTTATACTTTGCACGACTGTAATGCATAAAGGAGGAGAAAAATTTGCGCTTTGAAGAAGCCCAGCGGATTAAAAATCTGCCCCCTTACCTTTTTGCCCGTATTGAAAAGGTCATTGCCGAGAAAAAGGAGGCAGGAATTGACGTCATTAGCCTCGGTATCGGGGATCCCGATATACCCACACCGCAGCACATCATCACGGAGCTGCAAAAACAGGCGCTGGTTCCGGAGAATCACCAGTATCCTTCTTCTGTGGGCATGCTGTCCTATCGTCAGGCGGTGGCCGATTTTTACAACCGGCGTTTTCAGGTTCAACTGGACCCCAAAAGCGAAGTGGTGGCTTTAATTGGCTCCAAAGAAGGCATTGCCCATATTTCCTGGTGCTATCTAAATCCCGGCGACCTTGTGCTGGTGCCGGATCCGGGCTATCCCGTTTACAGCGGCGGCGCCATTTTAGCCGGAGCCGAACCTTACTATATGCCCTTAACGGCTGCCCGGGGCTTTCTGCCGGATTTTTCGGCCATTCCTGAAGACGCGGCCCGCAAGGCGAAAATGATGTTCCTGAATTACCCCAACAATCCCACCGGGGCGGTGGCAGACGAGAAATTTTATCGGGAGGCCATTGCCTTTGCCCAAAAATACGAAATTTTAATTTGTCACGATAATGCTTATTCCGAGGTTTCTTTTGACGGCTACAGCCCCCTTTCCTTTATGCAAATACCCGGAGCCAAAGAAGTGGGCATTGAATTTAGCTCGGTTTCCAAAGCCTACAATATGACCGGCTGGCGCATTGGATGGGCGGTGGGAAATGCCGAGGTCATTGAAGCCCTGGGACGTTTTAAGAGCAATATTGACTCGGGTCAGTTCCAGGCCGTTCAATATGCCGCTATGGCCGGACTGTCCGGGCCCCAGGATGCGGTAACCGCCAATAATGAAATTTACCGGGAGCGCCGGGATATTGTGGTTGACGGGTTGAACGCCATGGGCTGGAACCTGGAAAAACCCAAGGCCACCTTTTATATTTGGGCGCCGGTGCCCAAAGGTTTTACCTCGGCTTCCTTTGCCGAATTTGTCATCGACAAGGCCGGCGTGGTCATTACTCCGGGCAACGGTTATGGCGAACAGGGAGAGGGGTATTTCCGCATCTCCATTACCATGCCCAAGGAACGGATTGTTGAAGCCCTGGAGAGAATGAAGAAGAATATCGGCCAAGTTGAATTTTAGTTGCACACCAGAGAAATGATCCCTGGAATTTACCGATGTGAGGAGATATAACCGTGAGATTAGCAGAACGGGCTATGGGAATCAGCCCTTCACCGACCCTTTCCATTGATGCCAAAGCCAAACAATTAAAGGCTTCCGGTGTTAAAGTCATTAGTTTCGGAGTGGGGGAGCCGGATTTTGACACTCCCGAGCATATTAAAGAAGCGGCCATTGCGGCCATTAAGGCCGGGGATACCCGCTATACACCGGTGGGAGGCACCTTAAAGCTAAAAGAGGCCATTATCGACAAACTGCGCCGGGAAAACGGCCTGGAATATCAACCCAATCAAATTGTGGTTTCCACAGGCGCCAAGCAGTCCCTGTACAACGCCTTTCAGGTTCTCTGCCAGCCCGGTGACCAGGTGATTCTGCCGGCCCCTTACTGGGTCACTCATCTGGAGCAGATTAAACTGGCCGGGGCTGAACCGGTGATTGTGCAAACCCGCCAGGAAAACGGTTTTAAATTAACGGCGGAGGAATTGCAGGCGGCCATCACGCCCAAAACCCGGGTGTTTCTGTTAAACAGTCCCAGCAACCCTACCGGCGGGGTTTATCAAAAGGATGAATTGGCAGCTCTGGGCCGGGTGCTGCTGGAGAACAATATTGCCGTTATTTCCGATGAGATCTATGAAAAATTAATGTATGACGGACTGGAGCATGTCAGCATTGCTTCCATCAGCCCGGAACTCAAAGAAAACACCGTAGTCATCAACGGGGTTTCCAAAGCTTATGCCATGACCGGCTGGCGCATTGGCTATGCCGCCGCACCGGCGCCGGTGGCCAAGGCCATGACCGACCTGCAGTCTCATGCCACCTCCAACCCCACCTCCATTTCCCAGGCTGCCAGCGTGGCCGCCCTGAACGGTCCCCAGGAACCGGTGCAGGCCATGGTGCTGGAATTCCTCAAGCGCCGGGATTATATGCTGGAGCGGCTCAACGCCATTCCCGGGGTTGTCTGCCCCAGACCTAACGGAGCTTTCTACCTGTATCCCAATGTAAGCAGTTATTTTGGCAAAACCCACCGGGGCCAGGCTGTGAACAACGCCACGGATATGGCCAACCTGCTGCTGGAGATAGCCGAAGTGGCTGTGGTGCCGGGCATTGCCTTTGGCGGAGACGATTTTATCCGCCTTTCTTACGCCACTTCCCTGGAAAATATCAAGGAAGGCCTGGACCGCATTGAGAAATTTCTGGCCGAGTTAAGCTAAATAGAGCCGGACAGCGGCAAAATGGCCATAAAGAATCCCTAAGATAAATAGTCATAATCAAAGGACGCCTGGGCACATTATAGGTAATGCTGCCCGGGTGTTTTTATTTAAAGGGCAGCGGCATTCGCCCGCACCCCAAGATTGCGAAACCGGTGCTGGCATCTTGGTGAAGGAGGTATGATTTTGTTAAGCAAAGAGCAGCAAGAGGATTTTAAGCGGCAGCTTTTAGCCATGAGAGGCCATATGCTGGATCGCATCGAAGGAATGAATGAGGGGGGACTGGGGGAATCCATGACCGATTCCTTTGGCGAGCTTTCCACCTACGATAACCACCCCGGAGATGTGGGAACCGAGATGTTTGAACGAGGCAAGGATTTTGCTCTTCGAGAAGAAGCCATGACCACCCTGGGGGCCATTGATGACGCCCTGGATAAGATGGAAAAGGGGCGGTATGGTCAATGCGAAGTGT
Organism: Desulforamulus ruminis DSM 2154; assembly: GCF_000215085.1. NCBI lineage: Bacteria > Bacillati > Bacillota > Clostridia > Eubacteriales > Peptococcaceae > Desulforamulus > Desulforamulus ruminis. Next base: position 2,343,785 of record NC_015589.1, on the reverse strand, counting down.
GCGGCAGGGAAATTGCCGTGGACCGGCTGGAAGCGGTGCCCTATACAACGCAGTGTGTGGATTGTAAAGCCAAGGATGAACATTTGCTCCAACCGGACCAGAGAACAGCGGAGGAAGATATGCTGGAGACTCCCTTTGCCCGCTCCTGGAAAGATCACGAAAATTACGTCGGTTTTGACGGTGAGGACACCTGGGAGACGCTGGCTGTCTGGAACGAGCATGCGGCCAGCTCCCGGGCCGGTTCCTATTATGGTGATGAGGAAATGATGGAAGAGAAAGGCCGGGACCCTTACCGCAATGTCGATAACATTCCCTACGAAGTGGGCGATGACGGTGATTTTTATCAAGACTTCCGGGGAACCGATGACGAACGAGCGCCCTATGAAAAAATTGACCTGGGTTACCGGCATCAAGAACCCGGCGAGAAGCAATAGCAAAGTGGAAAACGGCAATACAAAATGATCGTGGGCCAAACAAAGGAAAAAGAAAAACAGCAGAACGCGGATTTGCGCGGATTTAACAGATTTACACGGATTTTTTTGCTTCTTTTATATAATGACCTCGTTCGTCCATTCCATTTTATATTTAAAAAATCCGTGTAAATCCGGATAATCCGTTAAACGGTTTTGATTTAAATTCTATTTTGAGGCCAGGACGGGCATAACTATGAAATAAAGAGTTATGCAGCGGTGCTGGCCTTTAACTTTTAAATTTCGTTATTTTTAGGACAATTATAAAAGGAATATCTAAATTTAGGTAGAAGTCATAAGAAAAACATTCAGGTGGTGAGCATTTGATTAAAAGCATGACCGGCTTTGGCCGAGGCGAAGCCTGCGCCGAGGGACGCAGGTTTACCGTGGAACTGAAATCCGTGAACAATCGCTACTGCGAGGTGATTTTACGGCAGCCCAGGTCTTTATCCCAAGTGGAAGATAAAATAAAAAGACAAATTCAGGACCGTGTGGCCAGAGGGCGGGTGGACGGCTATATTTCCATTGAGGAGACCGGCGAGGTAACGCCGGCGGTAAAAGTTGACAAAGCATTGGCTGTGGCGTATCATAAGTCAATGGAAGAGCTTAAGGAATCTCTTTCAATTCCTGGCGATATCTCCCTAAAGGACCTTATTTCTTTACCTAACGTCATTTCCCTGGAGCAACCGGAAGAAAATGTGGAGCAATGGTTTCCAGCCATTGAACAAGCCTGCACTGAGGCCCTGACAGGGCTGATAAACATGCGCCAGAATGAAGGAGCCCGCTTAAAGGCGGATATTTTACAGCATGCCGCCCAGATTAAGGAGCTTATATTAGAACAAGTGGCGGAAAGAGCTCCCCTGGTAGTTCAGGAGCACCGGGCCAAGCTGACTCAGAAGCTGGCCGAATGGTTGGAAGAGGGGGCCCTGGATGAAAACAGGCTGGCGGCGGAGGTAGCCATTTTTACCGACCGGGCGGATATTTCCGAGGAGATTGTCCGGTTAAACAGTCATGTGAAGCAACTGGAGCAAATCCTCTCCGAGGGTGGAGCGGTGGGAAGAAAGTTAGATTTTTTAGTCCAGGAAATGAATCGTGAAATTAATACCATCGGTTCCAAGGCAAATGATTTAATGATTACCAACGCAGTGGTAAATGCTAAAAGTGAACTTGAAAAAATAAGGGAACAGGTTCAAAATATTGAATAATGACAATGGAGGGAACTGAAGTATATGGATATTAAGCTTATCAACATTGGTTTTGGAAACATTGTCTCAGCGAACCGGATTATTGCCATTGTTAGCCCGGAATCCGCTCCCATCAAAAGAATTATAACTGAAGCCCGTGACCGGGGAATGCTGATTGACGCCACCTATGGCCGTCGGACCCGTGCAGTGATCATCACCGACAGCGACCATGTGATCCTTTCAGCCGTGCAGCCAGAGACCGTGGCTAACCGTCTGGTCAGCAAAGAAGCGGCCCAGGTTGACGACCCCACAGACTAGGTGACCCGCATAATGTCGAAACAAGGACTTCTCATTGTCGTATCCGGTCCCTCCGGCGCCGGTAAGGGTACTCTATGCCAGGAACTGCTGAAAAGGAATGAAAATCTTTGTTTATCGGTTTCCTGCACCACCCGTGCACCCAGACCCGGTGAGCAGCATAAGGTAAATTATTTTTTTGTAGATAAGGAGGCATTCCGGCAGATGATAGAGGATGATCAACTGCTGGAATACGCCCAGGTTTATGACCATTTTTACGGCACGCCCAGAAATTATGTCATGGATAAGCTGGAACAAGGGCAGGATGTAATCCTGGAGATTGACATTCAAGGTGCCATGCAAATCAAACAAAAACATCCTCGTGGAATTTTAATCTTTGTGGTACCTCCCTGCCTGTCCGTTTTAAAAGACAGGCTGTTTAAGCGAGGAACCGATTCTGCGGAAACCATTGAAAAGCGTTTAAGGTGTGTTTGCGATGAACTGTCGAAAACCGGAAATTATGATTACCTGGTTGTCAATGATACGGTAGAGCATGTGGTGGAACAGGTGGATGCCATTATTAAAGCGGAAAAATGCCGTCCCCTGTGTTTTGACATGCAAAAATTTCTGGATTGCTAATGACAGACTAAAAAATTCGGTGGGGGTTCCTTTGCCATGATGAATAAACCTTCTTTAGATGAATTAATGAACAAGGTGGATAGCCGGTACACCCTGGTGGTGGCTGCCGCCAAGCGGGCCCGTTTACTTACAGAGGATGAAATGAAAACCAACCAGCCTTTACGCATAAAACCCGTAACCCTGGCCTTGGAAGAAATTTCAGACGGATATGTTAGCTACCGTCGAATTAAAACAGGGAGGTAACGGAGGTGCTGGGGGTGCTTGCGGGAAAAACCATTACCCTGGGGATTACCGGGGGAATCGCGGCCTATAAGGCGGCTGAGCTTGCCAGTTCCCTGGTTAAATCCGGAGCCGATGTGCATGTGGCTATGACTTCCTCGGCCTGTGAATTTATAACCCCGTTGACTTTTGAGACCTTGACCGGAAATCCTGTACACAAGGGGCTTTTCCAGGCCGGACCCGAGGGAGGGGTTTTACACATTGATCTGGCTCAGCGGGCCGATCTTTTGGTGATTGCCCCGGCAACCGCCAATATTATCGGTAAGACAGCCAACGGGATCGCCGATGATCTGGTGTCCACTTTGGCTGTAGCCGCCTCCTGCCCGGTGCTTTTCTGCCCAGCCATGAATGTGGTGATGTATGAAAACCCGCTGGTGCAAAGAAACATTGCCACTTTAATGGAAAATGGCTATCATTTTGTTGAGCCTGCCGAAGGCCGTTTGGCCTGTGGAGCGGTTGGCAAGGGCAGGTTAGCCGAGCTTGATGTGATATTGCATAGCATTACCAAACAGTTAACCCCCCAGGATCTGGCGGGGTTAATGGTTCTTGTGACAGCGGGACCTACCCGGGAGCCTCTGGATCCGGTTCGCTATTTAACCAACCGCAGTTCCGGTAAAATGGGTTACGCCCTAGCCAGGGCCGCGGCCCAGAGGGGCGCCAGGGTGGTTTTGGTCAGCGGGCCTACAGGCCTCACGCCGCCCCCGGAAGTACAACTTGTGCCGGTGGAAACCGCCCAAGAGATGTATGAACAGGTGCTTCAATATGGTTCCGGTGCGGCGGTGGTGATTAAAGCGGCGGCCGTGGCTGATTACCGTCCGCTTCAGCTCAGTGATCAAAAAATAAAGAAAAAAGATACGCAGCTAACAGTACAGTTGACCCAAAATCCCGATATTCTGGCAGAACTGGGACGCCGTAAAGCCCAGGGGCAAATCCTGGTGGGGTTTGCCGCGGAGACCTGTAACCTGCAGAAAAATGCCCTGGACAAACTTCACCGGAAAAACCTGGATCTGCTGGTAGCCAATGACGTAACCCTTCCCGGGGCCGGTTTCGATGGCGATACCAACCAGGTGCGCATTTTTGGAAGCCAAGGCCAAGAAGAATCCTTGCCCTTGATGAATAAGCATAAGGTAGCCCATGGTATCCTGGACCGAGTAAGCAGGCTTTATCACAGCCGGGTAGGAGGCTAATTTATGGCCTATGCAGAAGTGGCGGTGTCTCTTCCGGTGGGACTGGAGCAAACCTTTCATTACCGGGTACCGGAATCCCTAACCGGGGAGGCTGTCCAGTACAGCCGGGTGGAGGTGCCTTTTTCCGGAAGAACGGTTCAGGGATTTATTCTGGGATTTAGTACTCCTCCCCAATTAAAGCATTTGAAAGAAATAAAAAGAGTACTGGAAAAAGAACCTTTTTTAAATCATCATTTGTATGAACTGGCCCAGTGGATGGTGCAAAGATACCTTTGCAGTCTGGGAGATGCCCTGCAGTGTATTGCAGGATCACCGGTGGGACAGCAGAAGGCCGAAAGGAGCCGGGGACTGGTGGCTGCGGAGGAGGGATCCTGGGTGGGTTTGGCCAGAGCTCCCAAACAGAAACAAGCTCTGGAGGTGGCTCTGGCGAGGCCCGGACTCCGGAAATCCCAACTGGCCAAAACGGCCGGAGTATCCGTCGCGGTGATTGAGGCTTTGCTGGCCAAGGGCTTACTCCGGGAGGGACAAAGACCGGAGCCCGTTGCTTGGGAGCGGTTGGACCGGGAGTCATGGCCGGAACTTACCGCTGAACAGTCTTTGGCAGTGCATGAACTGACGGAAGCTTTACAAAATCCCGTACCTTCGGCCTGGTTGTTACATGGAGTTACCGGCAGCGGCAAAACCGAGGTTTATCTAAGAGCCATTGCTGAAACCCTTTCCATGGGGCGACAGGCCATTGTTCTGGTCCCGGAAATTTCTCTGACCCCCCAGATGGTGGAACGCTTCCAGTCCCGCTTCGGCAGTGCGGTGGCTGTGCTACATAGCGCCCTGTCCCAAGGGGAAAAATATGCTGAAAAGGCACGGATAAGAAATGGTCAGGCCACGGTGGTTTTAGGGGCCCGTTCGGCTGTTTTTGCCCCGGTGGCCAATTTGGGATTAATTATCATTGATGAAGAGCATGAATCTTCTTATAAACAGGAGGAAACGCCCAAGTATCATACCCGGGAAGTGGCTCTGCAGAGAGTGGCCCTAGCCAAAGGGGTTGTGCTTCTGGGAAGCGCCACCCCGGCCCTGGAAAGCTACTGCCGGGCCCGGCCCGGAGGCCCCTACCGGTTGCTGACCCTCAGCCGCAGGGTCGACCGGAAAACTCTTCCCCAGGTACAAATTATCGATTTAAAAAAGGAAATGGCCGAGGGAAACTTCAGCATTTTCAGCAGGCCGCTGGTAAGGGCCTTGGCCCGGCGTTTGGAACGGAATGAGAAAAGTATTCTTTTTCTAAACCGGCGGGGATTTGCCACTTTTGTGGTTTGCCGTCATTGCGGCCAGGTGATGCGCTGTCCCCACTGTGAAATTTCCCTGACCCTGCACAGTAACGGCCGGCTGCGCTGCCACTACTGCGGTTTTGGGGTTCGTTCCCCGGGTGTCTGCCCGGCATGCGGCAGCAAGACCATCCGGAGTTTCGGCGTAGGAACCCAGCGGGTGGAAGAGGAACTGCAGAAACTCTTTCCCGGCTGTGAGAGCATTCGTATGGATGCCGATACCACCTCCCGCAAGGGGTCGCACAAGAAACTGCTGGATCAATTCAGACAGGGTGGGGCTAAGGTACTGATCGGTACCCAGATGATTGCCAAAGGATTGGATATTCCCCAGGTAACCCTGGTGGGGGTGGTCAGTGCCGATTTATCCCTGCATATGCCGGATTTTCGTTCTGCTGAACGGACCTTTCAACTGTTAACGCAGGTGGCCGGACGTGCCGGAAGGGGAGAGATCGCCGGGGAAGTGATGATCCAAACCTACGACCCGGAGCATTACAGTATTACCACGGCGCAAAACCACGATTTTTTGACCTTTTATGCCAAGGAGATGACGGTTCGTCAAGCCCTGCGTTATCCTCCTTACAGTCATTTAATTCGCATTTTGTTTACCGGCCTGAATGAGGCCGATGTCATCGGCGCCGGCCAGTGGTGGCGGGACCGGCTGGTGAATGAAAATGGTGCGGCCAATTATCAGGGCATTGAAATACTGGGTCCTGCTCCGGCAGGCATTCCTAAAATAAAGGATCGCTACCGGTGGCAATTGATGATTAAAGGATCTGTCAGCAAAGAAATCCGTCAGATTACCCGGAGCGTTTTGGAACAGGCGGGCATACGATTTAAACAGGTGTCCGTAAGCATCGACGTAGACCCGGTCTAGTATAGATTGCATTCCTTTTTTAGCCTTATCCTGCATTTCTTTAGGGTCCTGTTGCTAGACTTATCCGGTCTTTCTCTCAGGTCCTGTATATCTTCTACAGGACCCACAAGTAATACCCATAAGTCTAACAACAAGACCCAGAAGGAATGCGTTTAAGGCTGGACCCCAAACAATGCTTGTAAGTCTAGCAACGAGACCTAAAAAAACTACCCCAAAGCTAGGAGGATTTTTCCATTGGCTGTTTATCAAGTTGTGGCGATTGGCGATGAGGTGCTAAGAGAGAAAGCGAAACCCGTTAAGGAGATAACGCCCAATATTCTGAAACTGCTGGATAATATGGCGGACACCCTGTATGCCGCCAAAGGGGTTGGCCTGGCCGCGCCCCAAATCGGGGTTTCCAAAAGGGTGATTGTGGTGGACATCGGCGAGGGCTTGATTGAATTGATCAATCCTCAAATCCTAGAGGCTGCCGGAAAAGCGGTGGATACCGAGGGCTGCCTCTCGGTACCCGGTATGGTGGGTGAAGTGGCCAGGGCCGAGCGGATTGTCCTGAAGGGGTTAAACCGTAAAGGGAAAGAGGTTACTTACCGCGTCCGGGGTTTACTGGCCAGGGTATTCCAGCATGAGCTGGATCACCTGGAAGGGATCGTTTTTGTTGATAAGGCTCAAAATTTACGTAAAGTGGAACAATAGGGTAAGGTGATCCAATCATGCGCATTGTATATATGGGAACCCCGGATTTTGCGGTGCCCTGCCTGAAGGCCATTGTCCAAGCCGGTCATCAGGTGGTGGGGGTTATTACCCAGCCGGACAAACCCAGGGGCAGGGGCAAACAGGTTCAGCCAACCCCTGTAAAGGCTGCCGCCCAAAGGATGAATTTGCCTCTTTGGCAGCCTCCCAGCATAAAAACAGAAGACTTTTTGCAAAAGATGCAGGAATTGGCCCCCCAGTGTATTGTGGTGGTGGCTTACGGTAAAATTTTGCCTCCTTCCTTGCTAAAATTACCCCCTCTTGGCTGCATCAATGTTCATGCTTCCTTATTGCCCCGTTATCGGGGGGCGGCCCCCATCCACTGGTCGGTGATCAACGGGGAAGTGGAAACCGGTGTGACCACCATGTTTATGGATGAGGGAATGGACACCGGCGACATGATTTTAAAGCGCAGGATCGCCATCGCCCCCGAAGACACCGTGGGTCTGATCCATGATCAACTGGCTCAAACGGGCGCCGCATTGCTGGTGGAGACCCTGGAGCAACTGGAACGAAACCAGGCGCCGAGAGTATCCCAGGACCCTGCTTTGGCTACCTACGCTCCCATGCTGCACAAGGAGCATGAGTTCATCCATTGGAACCGGACCGCCCGGGAAGTTCATAATCACGTCCGGGGCATGAACCCCTGGCCGGGGGCCTATACCACCTGGGAAGGCCGGGTATTAAAAATTTGGCGCACAGTGGTGGCGGAAGCGGCGGGAAAGAAGGAAAGTCCCGGCACGGTGTTAGCTTCCGGGTCCGAGGGAATACTGGTACAAACCGGGGACGGAGTGGTACTGATCAAAGAGCTGCAGCTTCAGGGAAGCAAGAAAATGGAGGCCCAGGCCTTTTTAAGAGGGAAACCCATTTTACCGGGTACTGTTTTTGGAAGTTAAGAAGGGATTGAAGGTCGTTGATTTCTCCGACACAAGCACAAACTCCCCAGGTTCGTAAAAGATTGTTTCTGGGTTTACTGGCAGCCAGTCTGGTTATTGTAGGGCTGCTGGTCTTTACGGTATGGTATCTGATCTACCACCCCATCACCCTGTTTCATCAGGTGGTGCTCATCGGTGTGGTTTCCTTGATTATCCTGGCCATCCTGCTGGTGGGCTTTGGCCTGGGCGGCATTGTGCTAACCATCTGGTTGGCCCAAACCATCAAACCCCTGCAGCCTCTGATGAGGGTGGCCATCGCCACCCTGTTTCCCTTTGCCATCGGTCTGGGCAGGATTTTTAAGATTGATGTGGATAAAATTAAATACTCCTTTATTGAAGTCAATAACGAACTGGTTCGCACCAGTCCCATTCATCTTCGACCGGAGCAGATTTTATTATTGGCTCCCCACTGCCTTCAGGAAACCAGTTGTTCTCATAAAGTGACCCATGATATTAATAACTGCCGGCGCTGCGGAAAATGTGCCATTAGCAGCCTGCTGGAACTCCGGGACCGCTATGGCGTCCGGGTGGGAGTAGCCACCGGCGGGACCCTGGCCCGGAAGCATGTCAAAGAGTACCGCCCCAAAGCCATTGTGGCCATTGCCTGTGAGCGAGATTTGGCCAGCGGCATCCAGGATTGCAGCCCCATTCCGGTCCTGGGAGTGTTAAATGAACGTCCTTTCGGCCCTTGTTTTAATACCCGGGTATCGGCGGATGGGGTGGGCAAAGCCATTGAGTTTTTTCTCCAGGGTAAAAGTGACGGGAAAGGAGAAGGGGAGTCAAGTTGAAAAATATTACCGCCAGGGAATTGGCCTTACAAATATTAAAAGCCGTTGAAGAAGAAGGGGCTTATGCCAATCTGGCTCTGAACAAATGGATGGAGCGGTATCAGCCCGGCAAATTGGATCGTGCTTTTGCTACGGAAATAACCTATGGCGTGCTGCGTAATTTAAACACCATTGACTGGGTCTTGGCTCATTTTTTAAAGCAGCCCCTGGCGGCCCAGACCGCCTGGATACGTAACATTTTAAGGATGGGCACCTACCAGATCCTGTTTATGCCCAGGGTCCCGGACTCCGCTGCCTGCAATGAATCCGTAGAACTGGCCAAGAAATACGGTCATGCCGGTGCGGCCAAATTTGTTAACGGGGTATTGCGCAATATCGCCCGGCAGCAGAACGATTTAGACTACCCGGACCCCGAGACCGACCCGGTGAATTATATCGCCCTGAAGCATTCTCACCCTACTTGGCTGGTGGAAAGATGGCTAAAGGAATTCGGCTTTGAACAAACCGTAGCCCTTTGTCAGGCCAATAACCGGCCGGCCTTGAATACCATACGGACCAACACGTTGAAAATAACCCGGCCGGATCTGATCCGCCGCCTGGCAGAGGAAGGGGTGGAGGCCCGGGAATCGCAATATGTGCCCGAGGGTTTGCATATCAACGGATTTTTATCCTATCGTTCTTTAGATTCCTTTAAGGAAGGGCTGTTTCAGGTTCAGGACGAGAGTTCCATGCTGGTGGCCCACGCCTTAAATCCCGCTTCCGGGGCCAAGGTGCTGGATGTGGCCTCCGCTCCCGGGGGGAAAACCACCCATGTGGCTCAACTCATGGGCGACTCCGGAGAAATTATCGCGGTGGACATTCATTCCCACAAGCTGGAACTGATTAAAGAAAACTGCGTCCGGCTGGGGATTACCTCCATTCATGGCCTGGTGGCGGATGCCAGAGATTTGCCGCAAAAATATTCCGGTTGGGCCGATTACGTACTGGTGGATGCCCCCTGCTCCGGCCTGGGAGTGCTGCGCCGCAGGCCGGATTCCCGCTGGCGAAGGGACCCCTGCCAATTGCCCGGGGTGGTCCGGCTGCAGAAGGATATTCTGCAGGCAGCGGGCAGGTGCCTGCGGCCCGGCGGGGTGTTGATTTACAGCACTTGCACCATCACCCGGGAAGAGAACCTGGGGGTGGTGGAGGACTTCCTGGCCGGCAACCCTGAATTTATTATGGGTGACCTGCGACAGGTGCTGCCCCCCGGGCTGGACCAAGAACCAACGGCGGAGAAGGGTTACCTGCAACTGCTGCCGCATATTCATGGGACGGACGGGTTTTTTATCGCTCGCCTGCGAAAAAAAGGATTTGAGTAAAAATGTGTAGAAGTAGCAACCTTAAAATAAACCTGAGAGACCTAACGCTGGCAGAGATGAAGGAATTGCTGCAGGGATTGGGGGAAAAGCCTTTTCGGGCGGAGCAGGTGTGCCGGTGGGTTTTGGCCGGTGGAGCCCGTTCCTTTGCTGAAATGACCAACCTTTCCAAGGAACTGCGGGCCAAACTGGCCGAAGTGGCGGTCATCAGCGGGACAACCGGCCTAGCCCGTCAGGTCTCTCGCCGGGGAGATACCGTTAAATATCTATTCGGCCTGGAAGACGGTCATGCGGTGGAAAGCGTGTTAATGAAACACTCCTATGGGCATTCAGCCTGTGTTTCCACCCAGGTGGGTTGCCGGATGGGCTGTCAGTTTTGTGCTTCCACCCTGGAGGGATTGGTACGGAACCTTTCCCCGGGTGAGATCTACGATCAGGTTTTGGGCATTCAACAGGACTCCGGGGAACGGGTCAGCCATATTGTGATCATGGGGGCCGGGGAGCCTTTGGATAACTTTGCCGCGGTGCTGAAATTTTTGGAGAACGTCCATGCTCCTTACGGTTTAAATATCGGTTATCGCCATATTACCCTGTCCACCTGCGGACTGGTGCCGCAGTTAAGGGAACTGGCCCGGAAAAAATTGCCCATCACCCTGGCGATATCCCTCCATGCCCCTACGGATGAACTTCGCAACCGTCTGGTGCCCATGAACCGCCGCTATCCCATCCAAGAATTGCTGACGGCCTGCCGGGAGTATATCGGCATGACCGGCAGACGGATTACCTTTGAATACGCCTTGCTGGCCGGCGTAAACGACGGGCCGGAACAGGCGCGGCAACTGTTGAAGCTGCTGCAGGGAATGTTGTGCCATGTGAATGTGATTCCTGCCAATCCCGTAGAAGGCCGGGGATTTACAAGAACACCGGCGGAAAAGGTGGAGGCCTTTCGCTCTATTTTGGAACGGGGTGGACTGAATGTGACGGTTCGCCGGGAATTAGGAGCCGATATTGATGCCGCCTGCGGACAACTGAGACGCAGATTTGAGAGTCGAGAAGTGAGACGTGAGAGGTTGGAAGAAAAAAGTTAATTTTACCCCTTCATCCTACCTCTAACTTCTCACCTCTCCCAGTCCATGTGGAGGTGATTTCCGTGCGATTATTTTCCGGCTTGGAAGACAGCTTAGAAAAGTACATTGAGGGTTTTTTCAAGGACAAGGTTAGTTCCGATGCCAAAGTGCAGCCTACGGACATTGCGAAAAAACTGGCACGGGCTATGCGGGACAAACGCAGGGTAAGTGTTTCCAACATCTATGTGCCAAACCGGTACACCGTTTCCCTGCATCCCTCGGACTATAAAATCATTGTTCCCATGGCTCCCTTGTTAGCCAGTGAAATGTCCGACTATCTGGTGCAAAAAGCGGAGGAAAAGAAGTTCACCCCGGTTGGACGGCCGCAAATTCATTTTGCCGAGGGGGAAGGCCTGGAACCGGGGGATATCTCCATTGAAAGTGACTTCAGCGTATCGGAAATGGAAGAAATGGGAATACCACAGGGGACAGAGGCAGAGGATGATTTTCAGGATACCAAAAATTATCAACCTCTGCGGGACACCGCGCCCATTCCCAAGCTAACCGCCGGTACTTCCGCTTCTCTTTATGTGGAGGAAGGGAATGACACAGGTGTGGAATTTCCCCTGGGCGACTTCCGCAATATTCTGGGGCGCAGGGATACCTGTGACATCGTATTATCCGACAACAGTATTTCCCGGCGCCACGCCCAGATTGAAAAAAACGCGGGACGTTATTGGATCAGCGATTTGAACAGCACCAACGGCACTTTTGTTAACGGATTGCCCATTGAGAAGCATGAACTTACCTCCGGGGATGCGATAACCATGGGCAATACCGTATTGATCTTTAAGGAGTTTTGATGTGTTAGCCCTGGGCATTACCATTTTAAGATATCTTTTTTTAATATTACTTTACCTGTTTATATTCCGGCTGACCGCCAGTATGATTCAAGAACTGAGGCAGGGGGCCTTGCGGGAACCCCAGAGGCCGTCCGTCCTGCCGCCTTCGCCGCCTGTTTTAAGCGGGGGTGACGGGGCTCAGTTAAAGGTGGTGGCTTCCGGAGAGGAAATGATCCGGACCGGTGAAGCCTTTCCCCTGGGTAATGTGACCCGGCTGGGACGGGGGCCGGGAAATCATATTGTTTTTACGGGAAGCTATGCCTCCCAGGACCATGCCCATATTCTTTTCCGGCAGGGACAATATTGGCTGGAAGATTTGGGAAGTTTAAACGATACCTGGCTGAATGAAGTTCAGGTAAAGCGTCCAACAGTGCTGGCCAATGGAGACAGAATTCGTATTGGCGATGTAATCTTTCGGTTTGTGAGGTGGGCCTATGAAATGGAGTCAGATGACGGATGTGGGACGAGTAAGGGCTACCAATGAGGATAGTCTGTGCGCCTGCCCGGAAATTGGTCTTTTTGCCGTTGCCGATGGCATGGGAGGCCACCAGGCCGGGGAGGTTGCCAGCATCACCGCGCTGAATTACTTTCAGGAAATTTTAAAAGAAAACCTTCATCAATGGAACGATGTGGCCGAGGGCTTGTTAAGAAGTCTGGCAGAAGTAAATTTAAGAGTATACCGTTTAGCTTTGGAAAACGAAGCGTATAAGGGAATGGGGACAACTCTGACCGCAGGTTTGTTTTTCGATCACGAAATGATCGTTGCCCATATTGGCGATTCCCGAGCTTACCTGATTCGCAATCAGGTTATGGAACAAATTACCGACGATCACTCCCTGGTGGGTGAAATGCTCCGGCGGGGGGGAATTACCCGGGACCAGGCCCAAAATCACCCCCAGCGCAATATTTTGACCCGGGCCCTGGGCACGGCGCCCCTGGCGGAATTTGACCTGTACCGGGTAAAGCTGCTGCCGGGAGATCTGATTCTTTTTTGTACAGACGGCCTGAGCAACCACTTGACGCCCGATGAAATAAAAGACCTCATTCTGGGGCAGCGGGACCTGGATCAGGCTCTGAACCGTCTGATGCAGGAAGCCCTGGGGCGCGGAGGCTTGGACAATATATCCATGGTGCTGGTCCGGGTGGACGATTAACGGAGGTGCTGCGGTTGAACGCAAACTTGCGCAAGGAAGAGCGAAAGCTGCTGTACTATGTTGCGGCCTATCTGGCTGTTGGGGTGCTGGCCCTTTACCTGGGCGATCCGGAACTGAACAGCGGCACCTATGAACTGGCTTTGAACAGCGGAGCCTCCTTGCCCTTCTGGTGGTTTGTGATTTTACTGAGCCTGGGCACCATGGTGGCTTTTTGGTTGATCAGCCTTTTCTGGCGTCTGGCAGGCTTTCAATGCGATCCTTTCCTGATGCCCATCACTGCGGCTTTGACCGCTTCCGGACTGGTCTTTTTGTTCCGGTTGCGGCCGCAATATGCCGAGCGGCAATTTGCCTGGCTGTTAATCGGATTGTTGGCGCTGCTGCTGGTCACCACCGTATTCAGGAAATTAGACGAGTTGGCTGACTACAAATATATTTATGTGGCCGCCGGCGTGGTTTTACTGATCCTACCCATTTTTTTCGGCAACGAACAGTACGGGGCCAGAAGCTGGTTAGACCTGGGGGCCTTTCAAATGCAGCCCTCGGAATTTGTTAAAGTACTGCTGGTACTTTTTTTGGCCAGTTTCCTGGCAGAAAACCGAAGAATGCTCACCACCGGCAGCCATCAACTGCTGGGGATTAATCTTCCGGGTATTCGCGAATTGGGACCTTTGGTGGCCATGTGGGGGGTTTCCCTGCTGATTCTGGTCTTTCAGAAGGATTTGGGCACCGCGCTGATTTATTTTTGCACCTTTCTGGCCATGATTTATGCGGCCACCGCAAGAATATTTTATGTACTGGTGGGTTTACTGCTGTTCTTTCTGGGAGGAACGGCGGCCTATCATATTTTTGATCACGTGCAGGCCCGGGTGGATATCTGGCTGAATCCCTGGCCCCTGATGGGCGGCAAGGGCTACCAAATTGTACAATCCTTATTTGCCTTAGGTTCCGGGGGGATTTTTGGCAGCGGTCTGGGGCAGGGGCTGCCCCAGTTGATTCCCGCCGTACACACGGATTTTATTTTTTCCGCCATTGGGGAGGAATTGGGGCTGCTGGGAGCCTGCGGGATTGTGATCCTTTACATGTGCCTGGTGTTCCGGGGTTTAATGATTGCCCTCTGGGCCGGCAATGATTTTTCCGCGCTGCTGGCTGCCGGATTTACCGCTTTAATGGGACTGCAAACCTTTATTATTATTGCCGGGGTAATTAAATTACTGCCCATGACCGGAGTAACCCTGCCCTTTATCAGCTACGGTGGAAGTTCTCTGGTGGCCAATCTGGTGGTGCTGGGGTTGCTGCTGAACATTTCCCACGAGGTAAACCAAGGAAATGAAAAACAATATTAAACAATTGGGATATTTTTTAGTATCCATCTTTGTGATCTTAATTTTATATTTATCCTATGTGGTGGTACAGCAGGGAGAAGCCTTGGCCACGCATCCCCAAAACCGCCGTTTGGCCGCGCGGGAGGCAGCCATCATCCGGGGAACCATTTTTGACCGGCAGGGAACCGTTCTGGCGGAAACCCAGTGGGACGGTCATCAGGGCAAGCGGGTATATCGCATGGAAGGAACGGTTTCCCCCTTTGCCCAGGTGATTGGCTATGTTTCAGACCGCTACGGGTCTGCCGGCCTGGAGGCCAGCTATGGCAAGGAATTGCTGGGTCTTACCGATGCCGATGCCATTGAAAATTTATTGGATAAAATTCTGAACCGCACCCCCCGGGGGAATGATCTGGTGTTAACCCTGGACGCCACCCTGCAAAAGGTGGCCCTGGAAGCCTTAAAGGGAAGAAAAGGGGCGGTGGTGGCTCTGGACCCCAGAGACGGGTCCATTCTGGCCATGGTCAGTTCCCCTGCTTATAATACCAACGCCATTGGCGACGCCAAGGTCTGGGATCAGCTAAACGGGGACGAACTTAACGCTCCTTTGTTAAACCGGGCCGCCCAGGGGGCTTATGCGCCGGGGTCGGTGATTAAGCTGGTGACCGGAGCGGGTTTGCTGGAGCAGCAGAAGATACAGCCCCAGGATACCATCCAGTGCCCCGGCTATACCATTGTGGATGGTTATAAAATGGTGGATAACCGGGCCCACGGTACGGTGGATTTTAATAAAGCCCTGGCCCTTTCCTGCAACACCTATTTTGCTCAGGGAGGAATGAAACTGGGGTGGAAGGGTTTTCTGGAACAGGCGGACCGCTTTGGGCTTACTGCTGCGCCGGAGATTGGCCTTCCGGTGCGGGCGGGAACGCTGGCGGCTGCAAAGCGGCAGACGCAAAGTCAGTTGGCGGAGACCTCCTTCGGGCAGGGCGATACCCTGATCAGCCCCCTGCACATGGCCATGGTGGGTTCAGCCATTGCCCATCAGGGGATGATCATGAAGCCCTATCTGGTCCAAGCGGTTCGAAAACCCGATGGAACGCCGGTCCGGTCTATGGAACCGGCCCAGTGGTTAAGGGCCACCACGCCGGAAGTGGCCGCACAGATTACCCAGGGTATGATTTCCTCTGTGGAGTGGGGTACCGCTACGGCTGCCGCTATCCCGGGAGTTAAAGTGGCAGGGAAGACCGGTACGGCGGAGACCAAATCCGAGAAGGATCCCAACAGCCTGCCCCATGCCTGGTTTGTTGGTTTTGCTCCCGCAGACCAGCCAAGCATTGCCCTGGCCGTGGTGGTTGAAAAAGCAGGTTCCGGTGCTGTGGTGGCGGCTCCTATTGCCAGGGAAGTCATGGCCGCGGCCCTGAAGTCAAGATAGTATATCCCATAATCGTTGAAACCTGAGAGGCTTTTAAGGCAGTAGTAAGAGGAGTGAGACAGAGATGATTGGCAAACTACTGGGCAACCGTTATGAAATACTGGAACAATTGGGTGGCGGAGGGATGGCCCTGGTTTGGAAGGGGAAGGATACCTTTCTGAACAGGCTGGTCACCATTAAGGTATTGAGGCCCGAATATGCCAGTGACGAGGACTTTGTTCGCCGGTTTCGCCGAGAAGCCCAGGCGGTGGCCAGCTTGTCCCACCCCAATATCGTCAGCATATACGATGTCGGACAAGAAAACGGCGCCCATTACCTGGTAATGGAGTATGTGGATGGGGAGAGCTTAAAGGACCTGATCCGGCGGGAAGCCCCCTTGTCGCCCGCCAGGGCGGCGCAACTGGGGCGTCAGATTGCCGAAGCCCTGGAACATGCCCATGAGAACAGCATTATTCACCGGGATGTAAAGCCTCATAATATATTGATCACCCGGAGCGGCCGGGCCAAACTGACCGATTTCGGCATTGCCCAGGCCAGCGCGGCCACGGTCACCCATACGGATGCCATTGTCGGTTCTGTCCATTACATCTCACCGGAACAGGCCAAGGGAGAGCCGGCCGGCCCTAAATCGGATATTTACTCCCTGGGAGTGGCCCTTTTCGAGATGCTTACCGGCCAAGTGCCCTATCAGGGAGACGGCGCCATTGGCGTGGCCATGAAGCATATCCAGGAGCAGCCTCCTTCTCTGCGGGAGATTAATCCCGAAATTCCGGAAGATTTAGAGAAGGTTGTTCTGCGGGCCATGGATAAAATTCCCGAAAGACGGCATAAAAGTGCCAGGGCCCTGGGAGACGACTTAATCTCCATCAGCGAGGAAACCAGATCTCTGAAACCTTTTTTTCAAGCAGAAGACGAAATGACCAGGATATTACCCCTTCCCACTGCCATAAAAGAGGAGAAACCTGCACGGCCTGCGGAAGCCGCCGCAGGGAGCCGACGAAAGATGACGCCCGCAGCCAAAGGGCTGCTGGCCCTGCTGGTGCTGGTCCTGATCCTGGGTTTGGCCTTTGCTTTTAATTCCTATTTAAATGTAGGAGAGGTTAAGGTTCCTCCGGTAGCGGGCATGGACGTTGACGATGCCCAGGAAACCTTGAAGCAGGCCGGTTTGACCAACATTGTGGTGACCAAGCAGGCCCACAATACCGTTGAAAAAGATATGGTTATCTCCCAGGACCCCGGCGCCAACCAGATTGTCAAGAAGAGCCGCCAGGTGTCGCTGTTGGTCAGCACCGGTCCGGAATTGACGGTGGTTCCGGATGTTCTCGGCTTTCCCTTAGATCAGGCCAAGATCACCTTGGAAAATGAACAGTTTGAAGTGGTTGAGCTGGAAGCAGTTTACAGTGAGACGGTGGAAGCGGGGAATGTCGCTGTTCAGGAACCCAAGGGCAAAAGCAAGGCAGGACGCGGCAGCACCGTGGAGCTGCGTCTCAGTAAAGGGCCTAAGCCCGAAGTGAAAAAAGTACCTGATTTGACCGGCCTGACCCAGGAAGCGGCCAGGGCGAAGCTGGCCGAACAGGGATTGGAGCTGCATGAAGAGATTGGTCAGGTCCCAAGCAATGATTACCTGACCGGTCATGTTGTTTCCCAGGATCCCGTCCCGGAAGCCGAGGTGGAGCAGGGCAGCAAGGTCAAAGTGACTTTAAGTGCCGGTCCGGGGCCGGCCGCCAGGGATGTTGACATAGAGGTGAAGGTGCCTGATGACGGCCGCAGCCATCAGGTTAAAATTCAAATTGAAGACGCTCAGGGCGTCAACGATGTGTATGTTAAAACCCATTCGCCCGGGGACTATGTGTCCGAGAAATTTCGCTATTATGGCAAGGGCTATGTAAGAGTATATATTGACGGCACCCTTGTGAAAAACCAAGCCATTCAATAAAGTTCCGTCCGTCCGAGGAGAGGATAATGTGTTTGAAGGGGTCTTGATCAAGGCCTACGGAGGATTTTACTATGTGAAAAAAGGCGAGGAAATCTGGGAATGTTCCCTGAGGGGCAAGTTTCGCCTGGGAAAAAACGCGGCAGCCCTGGTGGGAGACCGGGTCAAAGTAACTCCTGTACGGGAAAAAACCGGACGTATTGATGAAGTTCTGCCCAGAGCCACCGAGCTGTTTCGTCCGGCGGTGGCCAATGTGGAGCAGGCGGTCCTGGTTTTTGCGGTGCAGAATCCCGAGCCCAACCTTACTCTGTTGGACCGTTTCCTGGTGCTGGCCGAAAGCGCCGGCATCCAACCGCTGATTTGTTTAAACAAGATCGACTTGCTCAGCGGGCGGAGGGAACACCACTGGTTAAAGCTGTACCGCAGGATTGGCTATCCCACCGTAACCGCCAGCAGCAAAACCGGGGAAGGCGTTGAAGCCCTGCGTCAACTGCTCACGGGCAGCACTTCGGTTTTTGCCGGTCCTTCGGGAGTGGGCAAATCCAGCCTGCTGAATGCGGTGCAGCCGGGATGGCAGTTAAAAACCGGGGAGATTAGCCATAAGTTAAAAAGAGGCAAGCATACAACCCGGCATGTGGAGCTGCTGGTTCTGCCCTCAGGGGGTTACGTGGTAGACAGCCCGGGTTTTTCCAGTCTTGATCTGCCTGAAATGGAACGGGAGGAGCTCAGCCGCTATTTTCCCGAGATGGAGAATTTTACGGAGGATTGTAAATTTAAAGGATGTTTGCATAACCAGGAGCCCCAGTGCGGGGTAAAAAAGGCGGTGGAACAGGGAGCAATCCATAAAGAACGGTACCAAAATTACCTATCCTTCTTACAAGAGGTTATGCAGCAAGAGAGGAGATACTAAATTTTATGGTTAAAATTGCCCCATCAATTCTTTCAGCAGATTTTGCCAATTTGGCACGGTCGGTGGCAATGGTGGAACGGGCCGGTGCGGACTATCTGCATATTGATGTGATGGACGGACATTTTGTACCCAATATTACCATCGGGCCATTGGTTGTCCGGGCCCTGCGCCCCCATAGCAAAATGTTTTTTGACGTGCATCTAATGATTGAAAATCCGGATCGTTACCTTGCGGATTTTGTTCAGGCCGGTGCGGATCTGATTTGCGTACATGCCGAGGCCTGTACCCACCTGCACCGCTGCGTAAGTCAGATAAAGGAAATGGGAATCAAGGCGGGGGTTTCTTTAAATCCCCATACCCCCTTAGAAGCTTTAGAATATGTTTTACCTATGCTGGACCTGGTTCTAATCATGACGGTGAATCCCGGATTTGGCGGACAAAAGTTTATTCCGGAAGTGGTTCCCAAGATTGAAAGCCTGTCCCGGATGATTCAAGAACGGGGCTTGTCTGTGGAAATCGAGGTGGACGGCGGCATCAATAAGGAAACCGCCGGACAGGTAGCCCGGGCCGGAGCCGGCGTTCTGGTAGCGGGGTCCGCCATCTTCAGAGCGGATGATCCGGCTCAAGCGATGGAGGATATTCGCAGGGCGGCGGAGCGGGGCTAGGCTTGGGGGATTCCTTGGGGGTCTAGCCTTTGGGGTATTCCTCGAGGGTCCCGTTGTTCGCCTCAAGGGTGTTTCTTAAGGGTCCCGTCGTTCGTATCGGGGCACTGCTCCAAAGCACAACCCACAAAGATTGCGGAGTACTGCGTGAAAACAAATAACGGGACCCCGGGGAATGCCTTTAAGGCGAACAACAGGACCTCAAAGGAATACCCGATAGGCGAAAGAGCCCCAAAGAATATCGTCATAGGTTAAAAGGAGGTGACCGAGATGGCCCTTTGGAAATGCCAAAAATGCGGTTCAACCAAAGAGGGACGCTGTCGTCCGCAGAAATGTGCCTGTGGGGCGACCAAAGAAGATTTTGTGAAGGACGAAGCAAAGGCTTAAGGTTATTTGGTGAAGTCCGGCTGTCAGTCATCGGCTTTGGGTTTTAAGGGATTGACAGTATTTTTGTATTAAAAAATCCGATAGCCGATGAACCGACAGCCAATAGCAAACCTAATGACTTTCTTCCGCAGCTTTATTCAGCATATCGGCGGTTAGGCGCAGGGTGGCTACAGTGTTTGTGATCAATATTTCATAAAGCATGATGGGCAGCACGTCCTGAAGGGTGGCGCCCACTTCACCGGATCGTACTTTTTGGGCTACAATATCGCCGGCCCGGTTTAAGCTGTGGTTTACCAGCGTCATGATTTCATCCTGATGCTCCTGAATAAATTTGTCCACGTCAACGGTCATCTGTAACACGTCCTTTCGTCTTGCTTTCTAACTGTTAAAGGATAAATCTTGATAAAGTTTTCTTTATTATAACCCCTGGCTGAAAGTTATTCCAGGAGAAACATTTTTTAGATTTGCTTATACACCGTCTGAAAAGTTTGTGATATAATATACAATTATTAAGGGACGAGCCCACTATAAAATGCAGGAGGGATAGTTGTGAATCTACTAATTATGGGACCCCCTGGTGCAGGTAAAGGGACCCAGGCTGAAGTTCTGGTAAAGGAATTAAGCATTACCCATATTTCCACCGGCGATATGTTCCGTGCCGCCATTAAAGAAGGCACCGAAATGGGCAAAAAAGCAAAAGAATACATGGACAAGGGCGCTCTGGTTCCCGATGAAGTGGTCATCGGTATGGTGAAAGATCGTTTGTCCCAGCCCGACTGTCAGAAAGGTTTTCTGCTGGATGGTTTTCCCCGTACTGTAGAGCAGGCTGCCGCTTTGGATGCAACCCTGCAGGACATGGGTATCAAGCTGGATAGCGTCATTAATATTGAAGTTCCCCTGGACAAGCTGATGGCCCGTTTAACCGGCCGCCGGGTTTGCAAAGCCTGTGGCGCTTCCTACCACGTGCTGTTTAATCCCCCTCAGGCAGAAGGCAAGTGTAACTCCTGCCCGGGCGAATTATACCAGCGTACCGACGACAACGAGGAATCCGTTGGCACCCGTCTGAACGCCTACATTGAAAAGACCCAGCCCCTGATTGATTACTATGCCGCGAAAGGGATTCTAAAGAGCATCGACGGCGATCAGGAGATCAATAAAGTACTGGCTGATATTATGGCGGCTGTAAAATAAATCCTAAAGGGCTGATGCAAAAAGAACCCCAAAAGGTTCGGGATGCGCAGCCCTTTACTTTCTAAAAAATAATAGAACACCGATTGAACGGATGACACGGATTTACGCGGATTTTATTTAAAGATTTAAAAATCCGTGTTTTATTCTTTTACAGGATTAATTTTAAACATGAAAGCAGAGAGGAAAATATGACTGATAAAACCATACCCTATGCGGATTATGCCATTATTGGCGGATCGTCCACCTTTTCCATTTCCTTTCCCGAGGATTTAAGCCACCCGGATGTGGAGGTTCTGGGACAGGAGTTGGTCTTTGCCACCCCTTACGGACCCAGTCCCGCATTTAAACTGTTTTTGCTGGGTGAAAAAAGAGTATTGACTCTGAAGATGCACGGATGGCGTGAAGGATTCAGCCGTGCGGATGCTTCCAGACAGATTTTTTGGGTTTTTCGGGAAGCCGGGGTAAAAAAAATCATGGCCGAGGGCGGGGTTGGCTCCATCAATCATCTGCTAAAACCCAGAGACCTGCTGGTGCCCAGCGACTATTTGGATTTTTCCTTACGTAAGGATGTTTCCCTGGGCAGTCCTTATCTCTTGACCATGCGTCGCCCGGTATGCCCGGACATGGTCTCGGAATTGGTCACCGCAGCGGAAGAAACGGCCTTGGGCCGGGTTTTTGACCGGGGGATTTATGCGGTTACAGACGGGCGTCACTTTGAAAGCCCGGCGGAAGTCGCCATGCTGTCCAGGGCAGGGGCGGATATTGTAGGACAGAGCATGTGTCCAGAGGTGTATCTGTCCAGGGAGATTGGGGCCTGCTATGCCCGCATCGATATGGTGGTCAATTATGCCGAGGGAGTGGTAAAAGATTGGGAACACCGGGAACTGGCCGAGATTTTTTATGGTGAATCCCAGAGAATCGGCAATATCCTTTTGAGCGCTCTGGCCAGGATCGGCATCCGGGAGGAGTGTCCCTGTGCCCAGCTCCGGAAACCAACCCTGCTAAAACAGAAAGAGGATTAGTGTGTAAAATATTGACAGGACCGCCTTTGTAATCCTGAAACGAGACAAGGATGGCTTAATTTGTTGGGTTAAAGCAAGAAGCGAATCAATAAAAAAACCCCAAGACCTGAAGTGCACCCCAAATGTTGGAGAAAAAAACTAACACTTGGAGGTGCACTTTTCTAATGACAAAATACAGCGATGAGTTTCAGCTTAGGCTTGTAATGGAAGTCGAATCAGGACAATCCATAACTGTTGTAGCAAGAGCACATGGTATTCCCAAAAAGAACTTACAGCGATGGGTTTCAATTTATGAACATGGTGGTATTGAACAACTGTTATTAAAAAAACAGCATTACTCACAAGAATTTAAGATCTCCGCTATTGAATATCGCTGGCAGCATCACTTATCCTATAGACAAGCAGCTGCCGAATTAGAAATTCCTAACGAAGGTACTCTGTATCAATGGGAAAAGCGATATTTAGAAATGGGTTCGGCAGGTCTGCAAGCCACCAAGAAAGGCAGGCCCCCTAAAATGCCAAAGAAATCTGAGAAACTTAAGCGGAATCTGACTAGAGAGCAAGAGCTGGAAGCTGAAAATGCTCAGTTACGCATGGAGAATGCTTACCTAAAAAAATTAAATGCCTTAGTTCAGGAAAGAATCGCCCGCGAAAGTGGGAAAAAGCGGCTGCCATCAACGAACTAAGGCAGGAATTTAACCTGATGGCATTACTCAAGTTTGCCAGCCTGCCCCGGAGTACCTTCTACTACTATCTAAAAGCTATGGACAGGCCTGATAAATACGAAGAAATCAAAGCTGTAATCCAAGAAATATACCACGCTCATAAAGGCAGATACGGCTACCGGAGAATCACCCTTGAACTGCATAATAGAGGGTACCGTATTAACCATAAGACGGTCTTAAAGCTGATGGGGCAATGCAACATCAAGTGCCAGGTGCGAATACGCAAGTATCGCGCCTATAAAAAAAAGTTGGGTAAAGTAGCCCCCAATATTCTGCAACGTGATTTCAAGGCAGATAAACCGAATCAGAAATGGGTTACTGACATTACTGAGTTCTCCCTATTTGGAACAAAGCTGTACCTCTCTCCGATCCTTGATTTATTTAACGGAGAAATCATCAGCTACAACATATCAGACAGGCCGACCTTCCATCAGATAATAGATATGCTGGATAAGGCATTCTCAAAGATTCCTGACAACACAAACCTTATCTTCCATTCAGATCAGGGCTGGCAGTACCAGATGAGAAACTATCAAAATAGGCTTAACAAAAAAGGAATTATCCAGAGCATGTCACGCAAGGGTAACTGCTTAGATAATTCAGTAATGGAGAACTTTTTTGGTCTTTTAAAATCAGAATTACTCTATCTTCAAGACTTCGATTCAGTAGAACATTTCCGAAAGGAGCTCGAAGATTACATAGATTACTATAATAATCAAAGGATTAAGTGCAAACTGAAAGGACTGAGTCCTGTTCAATACAGGATCCAGTCCTCCAGAGTTGCTTAATTATCTGTCCAACATTTCGGGTTCAGTTCAACCTTTAGAAATGGGTCTTGGGGTTTTTTATTTGCGGACAAAAGTTCGCATGCAGAGAACATTGTCAATAAATTGAACAATGAAATGAAAAATAAATTATTATAAAAAACTAACATTTTATTTTGGCAGGGAAGGATTTTTCGGCGGATTGTGGAATATGTTGTTTCGTAGAAATTTTTAATCAACTTTACATTAAACAATCGTTGGGAGGTGGTCAAAGGACTGACAGGTGGGAAGGAAGGGAACTATTATTTTTTTCATGAGAAAATGAGGAGGATGACAATGAAAAAGAACGTCCGTCTTGTTGCCTTGCTGGCAGCGCTGGTTCTGTTGGTTGGCCTGGTCTCCGGTTGTGGCGGTAGCGGAGGCGGGGAAGAAAACAAAGCCGCGAACGCCAATGAGATTGTTGTTGGCGGTAATTTTGAATTAAGCGGTAACGTGGCCACCTTTGGTACGGCTGCTGTTAACGGCGCCAAACTGTATTTTGATGAAGTAAACGCCGCCGGCGGCGTATTGAACAAGCAGATCAAATTTGTTGACTATGATAATAAATCCGATGCCACCGAGGCTGCCAACGTGGCTACCCGTATGATCACCCAGGACAAAGTCGTGGCCATCCTTGGCGCCACCACTTCCGGCAATACTTTGGGCTACATCCAAGTGGCTACCGACAATAAAATCCCTGTAATAAGCAGTTCCGCCACCAACCCGGATGTTACGGTAGACCCTAATACCCAAAAGGTTCGCGATTATATATTCCGCGCCTGCTTTATCGACCCTTTCCAGGGTACGGTTATGGCAAACTTTTCCATTAAAGACCTGCAAGCTAAAAAAGCAGTTATTTATGTAGATAATAATTCCCCTTATTCCAAGGGTCTGGCTGCCTTCTTTAAAGAGTCCTTCACCAAACAAGGCGGGCAAATCGTTGGGGAAGAAGCTTATGTTCCTGAAGATCAAGATTTTAAAGCCACTTTGACCAAGATTAAAGGGATGAATCCCGATGTGATTTATCTGCCCGGTTACTACGAGCAGGTTGGTAAAATCGTTAAGCAGGGCCGTGAGTTAGGTATCACCGTACCCTTCCTGGGCGGCGACGGCTGGGATTCCCCCAAACTGGCTGAAATTGCCGGCGGCGAAGCCCTGAACGGCACCTATTTCAGCAACCACTACTCTTCCGAACAGGACGATCCCAATGTGAAAGCTTTTGTAGAAAAATATAAGAGCAAATATAATCAAGTTCCCGATTCCATGGCCGCTCTTGGCTACGACGCCGCTGTTCTGCTGGTAGACGCCATTAAGCGTTCCGAAGACGGTACTCCTGAGAAAATCAAGGAAGCTCTGGCTGCCTCCAAGGATGTTCAGACCGTAACCGGCAAACTGACCCTGGATGCATCCCACAACCCGGTGAAGGGTGCTGCCATCCTGGAAATGAAAGATGGCAAGCAAGTCTACAAAACCTATGTGAATCCCTAATAGATCGTTTTATAACCAACGGGTACTGCATGAGGGTGAAGGATCTCCCTCATGCAGTATTTCACAACAACTGATTGGGGTGGCATTCTTTGGAAGTTTTTCTACAACAATTAATTAACGGCATTTCCCTGGGCAGCATTTATGCTTTGATCGCCCTGGGTTATACCATGGTTTACGGGATTGTTAAATTAATCAACTTTGCCCATGGCGACGTATACATGGTGGGCGCTTATCTGGGCTTCTTTGCCACGTCCATCCTGGGCTGGGGATTTCTGCCGGCGCTGATTATGTCCATGCTGGTTTGCGCCATCCTGGGCGTAGTCATTGAAAAACTGGCTTACAAACCCCTGCGTGGCGCGCCTAGAATTGCGGCGCTGATTACGGCCATTGGCGTGTCTTTATTTTTAGAATATGGAACCATGATTATCGTTTCACCTCAGGTCCGTACTTTTCCCCAGGTTTTAACCGAGGTGCACTGGAAATTATTCGGCAATCTTACCATTACCAACCGCCAGGTCATCATTTTGGCTGTAACCATTATTTTAATGCTGCTGCTGCAGTATATTGTCCATAAAACCATGACCGGAAAGGCCATGCGGGCGGTGTCCCACGACCAACAGGCAGCCCGGTTGATGGGAATTAATGTGGATACAACCATTTCAGCAACCTTTGCCATTGGTTCGGCACTGGCTGCCGCTGCCGGCGTGCTGGTCGGCATTTATTACAACGCCATTAACCCGTTGATGGGTCTCATGCCCGGTCTTAAAGCTTTTGTTGCTGCGGTTCTGGGCGGTATTGGCATCATCCCCGGCGCTATGACTGGTGGATTTTTGCTGGGCATCGTGGAAGCAATGGTCAGTGGATATGGTAAATCATTGTACCGCGATCCGGTAGCTTTTATAATCCTGATTATTATCCTCATCGTCAAGCCGGCCGGGCTGTTTGGTAAAAACGTCCGGGAGAAAGTGTAGGTGATGTCAATGTTTGCGCGCAATTTTAAAAAAGACTTTGCTATTTTGCTGGTTTTGGTCGCTGTCTGGGGTCTGGTTCAGTTCTTACTTACAGCCGGTTTTCTAAATCCCTTTTATGAACTGAACTTAATATTGATTGGCATCAATATTATACTGGCCGTCAGCTTAAACCTGATTAACGGATTTAACGGGCAGTTTTCCATCGGCCACGCCGGGTTTATGGCGGTGGGTGCTTATGGCGCGGCCATGATAACGATTAAATCCGGACTGCCTTTTCCTGTGGCTCTGCTGTTTGGCGCCCTGCTGGCGGGTATTTGCGGAATTCTGGTGGGCCTTCCCACCCTGCGCCTGAGGGGGGATTATCTGGCCATTGCAACCCTTGGTTTTGGTGAGATCATTCGTGGCTTAATTGTGAACATCGACTATATCGGAGGTGCCTATGGCCTTTCCGGCATTCCCAAATTGGCCAACTGGACATGGATTTTTTGGTTAACTGTCTTGACAGTAATCATTATTACAAATTTTGTTAATTCAACCCACGGCAGGGCAACCGTATCCATCAGAGAAAATGAAATTGCCGCCGAGGCCATGGGCATTAATACCACCAAGTATAAAGTAATGGCCTTTACCATCGGTTCTCTTTTTGCCGGTCTGGCAGGTGGCCTGCATGCCCATTATTTTTACACCATCCAGCCCAATACCTTTAACTTTTTAAAGTCCTTTGATATCCTGGTCATGGTGGTGCTGGGCGGACAGGGAAGTATTACCGGATCCATTATTGCGGCCATTGGCCTGACCATTATCTCAGCCTTGCTGCAGAAATTGGCAGCCCTGCGCCTGGTTATTTATGCGTTAATCTTAATCATTGTCATGATTTTTAGACCTCAAGGACTGATGGGAACTAAGGAGTTTAGCTTAAAGATTTTCAGCAAGAAATCGAAAGATAAGGAGGGTAAACCACATGGCACTGCTGTCGGTCAATAATTTATCCATATCTTTCGGTGGTCTGAAGGCGGTTTCAGATATGAACCTGGAACTCAACAAAAACGATCTGGGCGGCTTAATTGGTCCTAACGGAGCCGGTAAAACAACGGCTTTTAATATGCTCACCGGGGTCTATCTGCCTACTTCCGGGGATATTACCCTGGAGGGCAAAAGTTTGGTTGGATTAAAGCCCTATCAAATCAACCACCAGGGTGTGGCCAGAACCTTCCAAAACATTCGTTTGTTTGGAGATTTAACAGTGATTGATAACCTGAAAATTGCCTATCACAGCCATGCCAAATACGGTTTGCTGAGCGCCATCTGCCGTCTGCCGGTTTTTTTTGCCGGCGAAAGGGAAATGTATGAAAAATCCATGGACCTGCTGAAAATTTTTAATCTGGATAGCAAACACGATGAACTGGCTAAAAACCTTCCTTATGGTGAGCAGCGCCGTTTGGAGATTGCCCGGGCCATGGCCACGCAGCCCCGTCTGCTGCTGCTGGATGAACCGGCTGCCGGCATGAACCCCCAGGAAACCCATGAACTGATGGAGTTGATTCGCTGGATTCGTAATGAGTTTGACTTAACCATTTTGCTGATCGAACATGATATGTCCCTGGTAATGGGAGTCTGCGAAAAAATTCATGTGCTGGATTATGGTCAAATCATTGCGGTGGGAACTCCCGATGAGATTAAAAATAACCGGCGGGTGATTGAAGCCTATCTGGGAGAGGAGGCCTCCTAATGCTAAAAGTAGAAGACATACAGGTTTATTATGGTGCAATTCATGCCCTGAAAGGCATTTCCCTGGAGGTGCCTCAAGGCCAAATCGTCACCCTGATTGGCGCCAACGGAGCGGGAAAAACCAGTACGCTGAATACCATTTGCGGGTTAATTAAGCCGAAAAGCGGCAAAGTCATTTTCGAGGGCAAAGACATTACCGCAGTGGCTACCCAAGAGATCGTAAAAAGAGGCCTGACCCAGGTACCGGAAGGACGTAGGATTTTTGCCAATATGCCCATCTATGAGAATTTGGAGCTGGGGGCTTTTTTGAATAAAAACAAAAAAGAAGTGGCGGAATCCATGGAAAAGGTTTATGCCCGGTTCCCCAGACTGCTGGAGAGAAAAAATCAATTGGCAGGCAGTCTTTCCGGCGGCGAGCAGCAAATGCTGGCCATGGGACGCGCCCTGATGTCTAAGCCCAGGCTGCTTTTGCTGGATGAGCCCTCCATGGGCCTGTCCCCGATTTTGGTAAAGGAAATTTTCTCTATTATTAAAGAACTGAACGAACAAGGAACCACCATTTTGCTGGTTGAGCAAAATGCCAAAATGGCCTTGTCCATTGCCCACAAGGGCTATGTGGTTGAAACCGGGCGTATTGTTTTGGCCGGGGATGCGAAGGAACTTTTGGAATCACCGGAAGTGAAAAAAGCATATCTCGGGGGCTAATCAAAAAGACCGGCCTATGGTAAAATTAAATGGTTCATTGTCCTCCCGATACAAACATATAGGTTTTTGGGAGGCATTTTTTTAACTACCCCATCAGACGTGGTCTGTCAAAAAATTAAACATTTTAAGGCTTTTACTTTTTAAAACATTCAAAAATAAAGGAATTTTGGGGTTAAATGTTGAAATAAACCGAAGAATGAATAAATATTAACTGGGAAGTGATCAGGTATGGGCGGGTTTCACCGGTTCTACCCGAATGCCTGTGATTTGCGCAGCCTGCCTGTTCAAGAAGTTGACGAGTCGGTTTCTGTTCAGGAAGGACAAAGACTGCTGCAATCGGGGCTGCTGGGCGGAATCTTATTACGCGTAGACGATGTATACCAGGTTATTTTGTCTTCTGATTTAGCCGGTGAAGAGGGAAATCAGCCTCTTAAAACCAAGGCCTGGAGACCGGCTTTGTTTAT
This sequence comes from Desulforamulus ruminis DSM 2154, assembly GCF_000215085.1. Classification (NCBI taxonomy): domain Bacteria; kingdom Bacillati; phylum Bacillota; class Clostridia; order Eubacteriales; family Peptococcaceae; genus Desulforamulus; species Desulforamulus ruminis. Next base: position 2,314,848 of record NC_015589.1, on the reverse strand, counting down.
TCATGCCAGGATGCCGGTAGCTGAACTTTTAGAGCAGTGGATGAAGACGCCCGATGCCGTACCTGTGGTAGCCGACGAGCACGGGGTGCCCCAGGGTGTCATTGATCCCTTGACCTCCGCCGGTGTGCTGCATCATGAATTTACCCGCATTCGCTCTTACCTGGATAGCATTCTGGCCCAGGTCAATGAATGTATCTGTGGCATTGATGACCGCCACAAGGTGGTTATCTGGAATTCCAAGGCGGAAGAGCTTTATGGATATAAGGCCGAAGAGGTCCTGTCTAAACGAATTGAAAACTTTTTTTCCAATCTGCGCATTACCAACTGCATGCATGAAAACAAGGAATTAAAAGGCCACTACCATCAACCCACCGAGGGAACCCACGTTTTAATTAGTGCCGCTCCGGTCACCCATGGGTCTGCGGTGATCGGCGGAATCTCTGTGGAAAAAGACATAACCGAAGTGGTTCAACTGAACCAGGAATTGACCCGGGCCAGTTCCCAGGTAAAACTATTGGAACAGGAAATTAAAAAGATGTCCGGACAAGAGTGCGCCTTTCGCCATTTAACCGGACGCAGTGCAGTGATGCAAGAGCTGATCCGTTTCGGCAAAAAGGTTAGTACAACCGATGCCACCGTTCTGCTGCGGGGAGAAAGCGGCACCGGCAAAGAATTATTTGCCCGAGCCATCCATCAGAACAGCAACCGCTACATGCATCCTTTCATTGTAGTCAACTGCGGAGCCATTCCCAACAACTTATTTGAGAGCGAATTATTTGGTTATGAAGGCGGGGCATTTACCGGTGCCGACAGGAAAGGAAAACCGGGAATGTTTGAACTGGCTAACGAGGGAACGCTTTTTCTGGATGAAGTGGGAGAAATGCCGGTGGAAATGCAGGTCAAGCTGCTCCGGGTTCTTCAGGAGGGAAGTTTCTACCGGGTAGGCGGTTCGGAGCCGGTGCAGGTCAATGTAAGAGTGCTGGCCGCCACGCACCGGGATCTGGAGGCCATGATCAGCCGTCGCCAGTTTCGGGAGGACCTGTATTACCGGCTGAATGTGGTGTCTCTGGAAATTGCCCCTTTGCGGGAGCGGCGGGAAGACATTCCGGAACTGGTTCACCTGTTCGTACAGGAGTTCTGCCAGAAATACGGCAAATCCATTACCAAGATTGAGCCTGCTGTAATGACCTCTTTTCTGGACTACTCCTGGCCGGGCAATGTGAGGGAACTAAAAAATGCCGTGGAAAGACTGGTGGTCTTAACCGAAGGAGAGACCATCACGGAGCAGTCCCTGCCTGAAAATCTCCGCAGAAATACCTATATTTCTCTGGTAACTACGCCCGCTGCCCAGGGAAACCTCATGAATGTGGCGGTGGAGGCGGAGAAACAATTAATTTTAAAAACCCTGCAGCAGGTGAAAGGAAATCGGTCCGAAGCTGCCAGGGTACTGGGAATTCCTCGCAGCACTTTATACTACAAACTTCGTCAACTGGGAATTCCGGCCAAAGGATAATGAATATTTATTTAATTTAGGGAGGTGAGAGGGACTTTTTAGTCGAATACTAATTAAATATATAATTGTATAGGAGGAAGAGAGAAACATATGAAAAAAGGGAAGCTTTGGTTATTAGTAACCCTATTGGCTCTGGCTGCCATGCTGGTAACCGGCTGTGGCGGTGGCGGAGAAGAAAACAAGGCGGCAGATGGCGACAAGGCTGCTGCTGGTGGAGACACCATTAAAATTGGTTTCCTTGGGGCTAAGACCGGCGGCCACGCTGCCTATGGTGTTGAAACCTTAAAAGGGATGAAAATGGCTGCCGAAGATATTAACAAAGCCGGCGGCATTAACGGTAAAAAGATTGAAATTGTTGAAGAAGATCACGGAAGCAAGTCCTCCGAAGGAGCCACTGTTACTCAAAAGCTGATTACCCGTGAACACGTGGTTGCTATCGTGGGCGACCCCACTACCGGCATCACTAAGCTGGCCGCTCCCATTGCCCAGCAAAATAAAGTGGTATTGCTTTCCGCCGGGGCGGTGGGTACCGGTGTGGTTGAAATCGGTGACTACATCTTCCGGGATACCCTGCTGGATGCGGTTGCCGCACCTTCGGTAACCAAATATCTGAAAGAAACCCTTGGCTGGAAAAAAGTAGCGGTTATCACCTCCATGAATAACGATTATAGTGTTGGTTTGACCAAACTCTTTGAAGAAGCCATTGCTGCCAACGGTATTGAAGTAGTGGCCAAACAAAGCATTCAAGACGGTGACCAGAATTTCAGCGCTCAAGTAACCGCCATCAAGGATAAGAATCCCGACGGGATTGTCTTTACCGGATACTATACCGAGGGCGGACTGTTTATGAAAGAAGCCCGCAAGCAGGGTATGACAGCCCTGATGGTAGGTGGCGACGGCCTGCTGTCGGATGTATTGATGGAAATGGGCGGCGAAGCGGTTGAAGGAGCCATGGTTTATTGTGGTTTTGCTGCGGATGAAAACAAAGCTGTGGATAAAACCAAGGCCTTCATTGAGGCTTACAAGGCTGCCAATGAAAACAAACTTCCCGACATGTTCTCGGCCCAGGGTTATGACGCCGTGATGTTGATTGCCGATGCCATTAAGGCTGCCGGCAGTGACGTTCCCGAACAATTCCGTGCCGAGTTGGCCAAGACCAAAGATTGGTCCGGTGTTTCCGGGACCATTACTTTCCGTGAAAACCGTGAGCCCATTAAGAGTCCGGTCTACCTGCTGGAAGTGAAGGACGGTAAATTTGCTGTAAAGGATACAGTTGAAGTTAAGTAATGAATGTTATAAACTAGTATCCATGGGTCGCAGCCATTGCGATAAACGTAATGGCTGCAATCCATGTCTATAATCCCCGTAGGAAGGATGATACTCATGCTATCGCAGCAGTTGCTAAACGGAATCACGCTTGGTGCTACGTATGCGCTGATAGCTCTGGGTTATACCATGGTCTATGGTATTATTCAACTGATTAACTTTGCCCACGGAGAAATTTACATGATTGGGGCCTTCGTCGGGGTTTTCATGGTTGCCATATTAAAACAGGGTTTACTTGTATCCTTGTGTGCCGCTATGATTACCTGTATGGTTTTAGGTGTGACCATTGAACGAATTGCCTACCGGCCCTTACGCCGGTCTACGCGCCTGGCGCCCCTGATTTCAGCCATTGGGGTTTCAATTTTTATCCAGACCTTAATGACCAAGATAAAGGGACCACAACCGGTGGGATTTCCCCATGTCATTGAAGACGCTCTTTATAAGCTTGGGCCCATTGAAGTGACCAAGGTACAGGTACTTATTCTGGTGGTAGCCAGCTTGTTAATGCTGGGACTTCATTTCATTGTTAAATATGTTAAAATTGGCAAGGCCATGAGAGCAGCCTCGGAAGATTACGATACCGCTTCCTTAATGGGAATTAACGTAAACCGGGTCATCTCCTTTACCTTTGCCATTGGCTCAGCCCTGGCGGGTGCCGGCGGCGTGCTGGTGGGTATTTATTTTAACTCGGTCTCTCCCTTTATGGGCGTCTCCGCCGGTTTAAAGGCTTTTTGTGCTGCTGTTTTAGGAGGCATTGGGAGTATTCCGGGCGCCATGCTGGGCGGACTCTTCCTGGGTGTGGCTGAAACCCTGGGAATTGCCGGAGGGTTTGACCTGTATAAGGATGCCATTGCCTTTACCCTCTTAATTATTGTATTGCTTTTCAGACCCACCGGATTGCTGGGGCGTCCAATCCAGAGGAAAGTGTAGGTTGATCACCATGGATAGTATTTTCAGCATGTTTTTAAACGATTACTATATCCAGGTATTAACCATGTTGGGTATTTACCTGGTGGCTGCCCTGGGATTGCACATTATTACCGGTGTTACCGGACAATTGTCCTTTGGCCACGCCGCTTTTTTAAGTATTGGAGCTTATACCGCCGCTATTTTCAGTCTAAGGCTGAACGCACCCTTTGTACTGGCCCTGCTGGCCGGTGGTCTGATGGCCTCCCTCTGGGGCGTTCTGCTGGGTTATCCGACATTAAGACTAACGGGTGATTATTTAGGGATTGCCACACTGGGATTTGGCGAGATTGTACGGGTTGTTTTTCTTAATATGAGTATTACCGGAGGGGCCCTGGGGCTGGCCGGTATTCCCCGTTCCACCACCCTTACCGTGGTGATTGTGGTGGTGGCAATTTCCATCTGGGCCATGGTTCGATTAGAAAATTCCCGCTTTGGCCGCTCGCTGATTGCGATCCGGGAGGATGAGATTGCAGCGGAGGCCATGGGCGTTAATATTACTGCAAGTAAAATCGCGGCCTTTGCCATTGGCACCTTTTTAGCCGGAGTGAGTGGCGGGCTTTACGCACACCTGTTGCAATATTTGAATCCTTCGGACTTTAGTTTTAGCCGCTCCTTTGAATTTTTAACCTTTATCGTTTTAGGCGGGCTGGGAAGCATTCCCGGGGTGCTGTTAGGCACCACGGTACTGACCCTGGCGCCGGAGTTCTTACGGACTATCGCCGATTATCGGATGATGGTTTACGGTTTACTGATGGTGGTCATGATGATTGTACGGCCCAGGGGTTTGCTGGGGGGCGTAAAGATAAGCCGCCTGTTGTCCAGAAAAAAGGGACAGGATAAGGATCCCGACGTACCTAGCAAGGCGAACGAGTGGAGGTGAGCAAATGCCTGAAGCAATCTTGGAATTAGACAATGTTACCATCCGTTTCGGCGGCCTCACTGCGGTGGACAGCGTCAATATGCGAATTGAGCCGGGAACCATCCGGGCCCTGATTGGTCCCAACGGAGCAGGGAAAAGCACCATTTTTAATTTAATTACAGGTATTTATCCGCCGACCTCCGGGAACATCCTCTTTATGGGCAATAAAATCAGTGCTTTAAAACCTCATAGCATTACCAAGATGGGTATTGCCAGAACCTTTCAAAACATCCGCCTATTTGGAGAAATGACCGTGCTGGATAATGTAAAAATTGGACAGCACTGTAGAACCTGTACCGGATTTATGGGGGCGCTGATACGGGGGGGTAAAGCGAAAGCCGAAGAAAAGGCCATTTTGGAGGCCTCTTTAAAGGCCCTTCAATTAATGGAATTGGAACATAAAAAAGACGAATTGGCTATGAATCTGCCTTACGGCGAACAGCGGCGTCTGGAAATTGCCAGAGCCCTGGCCACCGATCCAAAGCTGATCTTATTGGATGAACCCGCCGCCGGTATGAATCCCCAGGAAAAACAGACTTTAATGAGCATGATCCGTAAAATTCAGGAGATGGGCTTAACGATTTTCCTGGTTGAGCACGACATGAAATTTGTGATGAATTTGTCCGATCGCATTGCGGTGCTGGATTATGGTAAAAAAATTGCCGCCGGTTCTCCAGCGGAGATCCAAAAAGACCCGGCCGTAATTGCAGCTTATCTGGGAAAGGAAGTGTGCTGACCCGTGTTGCTTGAAATTAAAGACCTGCATGTTTCCTACGGAGCCATTCGAGCCTTAAAAGGGGTTTCCGTCCAGGTTGGCGAAGGTGAAATTGTGGCCTTGATTGGTGCCAATGGCGCCGGGAAAACCACTACGCTGCGGACCGCTTCAGGACTGATTCGCCCCCAATCTGGGGATATTACCTATAAAGGGAAATCTCTGATTAAAATGCCCCCGCACCAAATTGTCAGTATGGGCATTTCCCAGATTCCCGAGGGACGCAAGGTCTTTACCAGGATGACTGTTCTGGAAAACCTGGAGATGGGGGCGTATATCCGCAAAGACAAGGACAACGTGAAAGCCGATATCCGCAACATATTTCAGCGGTTTCCCCGGTTGGAAGAACGCAAGCATCAATTATCCGGAACATTATCCGGCGGAGAACAGCAGATGCTGGCCATGGGCAGAGCGCTGATGTCGCAACCCAACCTGTTGCTGATGGATGAGCCCTCCATGGGTCTGGCTCCCATGCTGGTTCAAGAAATATTTACGATTATTAAGGAAATCAATCAGACCGGGACAACCATTTTGCTGGTGGAGCAAAATGCCCATATGGCCCTTTCCATTGCCAACCGGGCGTATGTGCTGGAAACCGGCGAAGTGGTTTTGGCGGGGCCGGCTCAGGAATTGGCCAACGACCCGCAGGTTCAAAAGGCCTATCTTGGAGAATAAACCAATCCGCCTTAGAGAAAAGCGATTGTCATTCAATAAAAACCAATAGAACACGGATTTTACGGATTTCCACGGATTTTTTGCTCTTTATTTTCCCATCCGTGTAAATCCGTATAATCCGTTAAATCCATGCTTTATTTTTATCCGCGGTTGTTCGTTGTGATATTGGTTGCTCTTTTGGCACGTTGTTTTTTACAAGGCACTAATACTGTTGTTCATGAAGTTAACACCGTGTTGGTAGACTGGGGTGAGGGTATGCACAAGGGATTTTTAAACGTAAAGGAAATGTTGTACCAGGATCTTATGCCGGTGACCCCGGAGTGGACCATTGGGGAAGTTCGGGAAAAGGGAATCCCCAACCGCCCTGTGGTATTGGTTTATGAGAAAGATCGCTTGGTGGGGGTTTTACTTTGGAAGGATGTTATAAATCGTAATCTTGCGTCCGATGAGCTGGTCAATAAAGTGATGAAAAGAGATTTTTCCGTCCTGGATGAAGAGGATCTGGACCGGGAGATACTGGCTTTTTTGCCTGAATTGCGTTATCACGCCCTGGTCTGCCGAAATGGAGAGGGTGAAGTTTTAGGGGTCTTATCTTACGATCAGGTATTTCATGATCTAGCCCTCCGGGTCTGTGAAACCGAGGCCCGTATTAATGCGGTGGTGGAAACCGTGGAAGAAGCCATCTGTATTGTGGATGCATCCGACAAAGTCCTCACCTGGAACAGCCGGGCTGAAGCCTTATACGGCATTAAGGCCAAAGAGATCCTGGGCAAACCCATTAAAGATTTTTTCTCCAACCTGATTGTGACCAGGGTTAATAAGAAATGGGAAGAAATTCGTTCCCAGCACCACGAAGCGGTGGAAGGGACCCATGTTTTAATTAATGCCACCCCTGTGCGGCTGGGACCGCAAATTATTGGCTCCGTCTCTGCTGAAAGGGACATAACGGAAGTTGTGCAGTTGAATCAAAAATTAAATCAAGCCAGTTGCCAGGTGCAGCGGTTGGAAAAAGAAATTGTACAAATCGCTACCGGCCGCAACCCTTTTTCCATGATCAAAGGGCATCATAAACGCCTGGTGGAGCTGATCCATGTGGCTCGCAAAGTGGCCGACACCCAGGCTGTGGTGCTTCTGCGGGGTGAAAGCGGCACCGGGAAGGAACTGGTGGCCAAAGCCATTCATGAAGCCAGTGGCCGGGCCAAGGAAAGTTTTATCGTCATTAATTGTGCGGCCATTCCTCCCAGTCTTTTTGAAAGTGAAATGTTTGGTTACGAAAGTGGGGCTTTCACCGGAGCGGACAAGAAGGGAAAGGCCGGAGTTTTTGAAATGGCCGACGGAGGCACCCTTTTTCTGGATGAGGTGGGAGAGCTGCCCCTGGATATGCAGGTAAAGATGCTGCGGGTTCTGCAAGACGGCATCTTTTTCAGAGTGGGCGGGTCAATCCCGGTGAAGGTGGATGTGCGGATTATTGCCGCAACCAACCGGGATCTGGAAAAAATGATGGAAGAGGGGACCTTCCGGGAAGATTTATATTACAGACTGAATGTGGTTGCCTTAGAAGTACCTCCCTTGCGGGAACGGCGGGAAGACATTCCCGAACTGGTTTACCTGTTTCTGCAGGAATTTGGTCAATTGTACAATAAAAACATTACCCGGCTGGAACCGGGCGTGATGGCAACCTTTTTAGCCTATTCCTGGCCGGGGAATATTCGCCAGCTTAAAAACGTCATTGAACGGATGGTCATCCTGACGGAAAAGGATGTAGTTCTGGAGAGTTCCATACCGGAGGGGCTGCGTATCAGTTCCCAGCAAGATCAGGCAACCGCTGCGGTGGGGCTGGCATCGGTTACGGAACAAACCGAAAGGGAATTAATCATCAGAACCCTGAAGCAGGTGAACGGTAACCGTTCGGAGGCTGCGCGCATGCTGGGAATTCCCAGGAGCACTCTTTATTACAAAATGCATCAGTTAGGCATTATGTAAAAAATAGAGAAGTGTTTAAAAACACGACACGTTGTACAGAGGTTTGTACAATGTGTCGTGTTTTTTCTTTTAAATCCCTTGCTACTGTCGGTTTTTGTCGTGGGAAACCCCTTTTTAAATATTTATGGGCCTATTAAAATCAAGGGCTGGCGGGTTCGCAGAAGCCATCAATAATTTTATCCGTTCTCCGGGCCAGAGACCAAATGTTTGGCACAAGAATTGCGTTATAGAAACCAGAGGGGGTATCGAGTCATGCGTATTGAACAACATCCAATCTTGGAATTTAAAACCGGACGCAAGGTAACTTTTATCTTCGACGGTAAGAAACTTGAAGGATACGAAGGAGAAACCATCGCCGCCGCCCTTCATGCCGCCGGTGTCCGGACCCTGCGCGAAAGCGGGCATTTACACCGTCCCCGGGGACTTTTTTGTAATATTGGCAACTGTTCTTCCTGTCTGATGGTGGTGAATGGCGAACCCAATGTAAGAGTTTGCGTGGAGCGCCTGCAGGAAGGAATGGTTGTTGAAGCCCAGAAGGGGAAGGGTGAGTTGAAATGAAATATACCGAGATTGCCATTGTCGGAGGAGGACCTGCGGGTTTGGCCGCAGCCCTGAATGCTGCAAAACTGGGGGCCAAGGTGGTTTTAATTGACCGCAATGATTATTTAGGCGGTCAATTAATCAAGCAAACCCACCGTTTTTTCGGCTCCAAACAACAGCGAGCCTCTGAAAGAGGAATTGATATAGCCAGGGAACTGGCCGATGAAGTAATGGCCAACCCGCAGATTAGAGTGCTGACCGAAGCCACTGCCCTGGGCTTTTATGAAGACGGAGTGCTGGCGCTGGAGCAGCATAACAAAATTATCACCCTTCAAGGGGAACGCTTGATTATTGCCACCGGAGGGGCGGAAAAGTCCTTATTGTTCCCCAACAATGACCTGCCGGGGGTATACGGTGCCGGAGCGGTGCAGACCCTGGTCAACGTTTTCGGCGTAAAACCCGGCCAAAGAGTGCTTATGGTGGGCGCCGGAAACATCGGGGTTATTGTCAGCTACCAATTGCTGCAGGCGGGCGTAGAGGTGGCCGCCATTATTGAGGCCGGTCCCCGCATCGGAGCCTACTGGGTCCATGCAGCCAAAGTAGTTCGGGCCGGGGTGCCCATTTATACCCGGCATACCATTCAGCGGGCCCACGGGGAAAGAGAAGTAACCGGAGCCACTCTGGTGCAGTTGGATGATCGCTGGCAGCCCATTCCCGGTACAGAGAAGGAAATGGAGGCGGACGTAATCTGCCTGTCCGTGGGGCTGTCGCCGCTGACGGAACTGCTCTGGCAGGCCGGTTGTAAAATGGCCTTTGTTCCCGAACTGGGCGGGAATGTTCCCTTGAGAAATGAATATCTGGAAACTTCCAAGTCCGGTATTTATGTAGCCGGGGATGTGTCCGGCATTGAAGAGGCTTCCGCAGCCATGATGGAAGGAGCCCTGGCCGGGTTAAATGCTGCGGCCAGTTTAGGATACAGCAGTGATGGTCTGGAACTGGAGAGACAAAATGTCCTTGACCAGTTGGCGGGCCTGCGTTCCGGTCCGGTGGGGGAGAAAATTCGCCAAGGCTTAGCCCAGGCTATGCTTTAGGCTAAAAGGAGTGATACAGATGCTGGCAGTGAACGGCATTCCAACACCGGAAAATCTGGCCGAAGTCTTTCCCAGCCAGGAACGGTTGGCCAAGGGTCCGGTGGCCATTGCCGAGTGTTTTCAAAATATTCCCTGTGATCCCTGCTACCATAGCTGCAAGCAGGGAGCGATCCAGGAATTTGCAGATATTAACGAACGGCCCCGGATTCATTTCGATCAATGCAATGGGTGCGGCACCTGCATGAGCCGCTGCCCGGGATTAGCTATTTTTGTGGTGGATGCCACCTTCTCGGATAACGAGGCGCTGGTAAAAATCCCTTATGAATTCCTTCCGCTGCCCCAAGTGGATGAACGGGTCATTGCCGTGAACCGGGCCGGGCAGGAAGTGGGCGAGGTCCGGGTGATCCGGGTACAAAACAGCAAAATACAGGATAAAACCGCTATTGTATGGCTGGCGGTACCGAAGGAACAGATGATGGAAGTACGGCACTTCAAAATAAAGGAGGTGCGGTAAATGGCCGATGAAAAAAAAGACCTGACCATCCTGTGCCGCTGTGAGGATATTACCGCAGAGGAAATCCGCAGCTACATTGAGCAGGGTATCACGGATTTGGAGCAGTTAAAGCGATTGCTGCGGGTGGGGATGGGCCCCTGTCAGGGAAGAACCTGCACCCCTTTGATTGTTAACGAATTGTCCAGGGCCACCGGTCATCCGGTAAAGGATATACCCCTTACCACCTTCCGCCCACCCACCACACCGGTGAAGCTGGGTGTCTTGGCAGGAGGTGTTGAGCATGAATAAAACGGCGGATTATGTGGTTATCGGCGGTGGCGTCATTGGTTGTTCCATTGCTTATAATCTGGCCCGCAAGGGTGCCCGGAAAATTGTATTAATTGAAAAGAAATACCTGACCAGCGGAGCCACCGGTCGCTGCGGCGCCGGTCTGCGTATGCAGTTCGGCACCGAAACCAACTGCCTGCTGGCTAAAAAAAGTATTGAAATTTATGAGCATCTGGAAGAAGAACTGGATTACCAAGGCAGTATTGAATTGAAGCAAGGCGGTTACCTGCTGCTGGCCTACACCGAGAAAATGGTGGAGCAATTTCATAAAAACCTGGGTGTTCAGCATCAATTGGGCATTCCTTCCCGGTGGGTTACACCGGAAGAATCCAAGGAAATTGTACCCCATTTAAATACCCAGGGGCTGCTGGGGGCTACCTTTTGCCAGAAAGACGGGCACTGCAATCCCTTTAAAACCACCGACGCTTACGCCAAAGCGGCCAGCAGGCTGGGTGTGGAAATCATGACCTACACCGAAGTGACCCGGTTATTGAGCCGGGACGGTAAAATTACCGGAGTTGAAACCGATAAAGGAGTCATTGAAAGTCCGGTGGTGATTCTTTGCGCCGGTTCTTACTCCAAAGACCTGGCGGCTACCATCGGCATTGATCTTCCTTTAACGCCGGAGCGCCACCAGATCCTGGTGACCGAACCGGTGGAAATGATGCAGGAGCCCATGGTGATGAGCTTTTATCATGGACTTTATTGTCAGCAGGTGCCCCATGGGAGCTTTGTGATGGGGCTGGGAGATCCCAATGAACCCAAAGAATACAATCAAAACAGCAGTTGGCAGTTCCTGCATGAGATGGCGGCCAAGGTTACCTTCCTACTGCCTCCTTTGGCCAACCTGCGGGTGGTGCGCCAGTGGGCCGGGCTTTATGACCTGACCCCCGACCGCCAGCAAATTCTAGGCAGTGTGCCGGGTATTGAAGGCTTTCATCTAGCGGCAGGTTTTTCGGGCCACGGTTTTATGATTGCTCCCATGACCGGCCGCCTTATGGCGGAATATATCCTGGGAGAGGAAACCAGCCTGCCCATCAGTATGTTTGACTTCAGCCGTTTTGAACGCGGGGAACTCTATGTGGAGCCCTCGGTAGTGTAAAAAAGAATAGAACGCGGATTTAACGGATCATACGGATTTACGTGGATTAAAAATAATTTGAAAATTGCTTTTTAAAAAATCCGTGGAAATCCGTAAAATCTGCGTTCCATTGGTTCTCTTTTTTTGACAGCATTGGGCAGCATATAAATCCTAAATGAGAATGTATAGGGAAATAAATGGGTAAGAGCGGAAAAACTAAGAAATTGGCTGGTTGACGAGATTTCATTTCAGCGGTACTCTTTTCTTAATTATCAAAATAGTTGGAATAGGAAACGGGTGCCAGGGATGGGGAGTGACTCTGTGAAGGACCGTTCACAAATTCCAAGGCTAAAGCCAACGGGTGTGGTCATTAATCAGGCTTGGTGCAAAAAATGCGGTATCTGCATTGCTTTTTGCAACAAAGGGGTGTTAGCCTTCGGGGAGGGCAACCGGTTGGAAGTGGCTCAACCGGATAAATGCGTGGGGTGTGGTCTCTGTGAGAATTTCTGCCCCGACTATGCCATAACCCTGGAGGTGGCTGAACAATGAACCAGGAACCACGCCTGATGCAGGGGAATGAAGCCTGTGCCGAAGGGGCCATTTATGCGGGAATGCGGTTTTATGCGGGATACCCCATTACGCCTTCCACCGAAATTGCCGAGATTTTGGCCAGAAGATTACCTCAGGTAAACGGGAAATTTATCCAGATGGAAGACGAAATTGCCAGTATGGCGGCGGTGGTGGGAGCCTCTCTCACCGGAGCCAAAAGCATGACCGCCACCAGCGGCCCGGGATTTTCCTTAAAACAAGAAAACATCGGTTATGCCTCCATGGCTGAAATACCTTGTGTGATTGTAAACGTACAAAGGCTTGGGCCCAGTACGGGGGTTGCCACCGCTCCGGCCCAGGGGGATGTTATGCAGGCCCGTTGGGGGACCCACGGAGACCATCCGGTGATTGCCCTGGTGCCTTCATCGGTGCGGGAGACCTTTGATTTAACGGTCAGGGCCTTTAACCTGGCTGAAAGATTCAGAGTTCCGGTGATTCTTTTGATGGATGAAGTGATTGGGCACATGAGAGAGAAGGTCACGCTGCCGGAACCCGGCGATCTGCCCATTTTTAATCGCCTAAAGCCTGACTGTAAAAGGGATGGTTACTATCCTTTCCGGGCCGAGATCCATGAAGCGCCTCCCATGGCCTTCTTTGGTGAAGGCTACCGCTATCACGTTACAGGATTATTTCATGATGAAAGCGGCTTTGCTACCGAAAAATCCCAGATCATTGATACCCAGCTCAAGCGTCTGCATCAAAAGATCTACGCTCATCTGGATGAAATTGTGACCTATCACAGTGACCGGACCGAGGATGCAGAGCTGGTGGTCATCGCCTACGGCGGCACAGCGCGCTCGGTGGCTCGGGCTGTAAAACTGGCCCGGGAGGAAGGCTTAAAGGTGGGCGTTTTTAGACCCCAAACCATTTGGCCCTTTCCGGAAAAGGCGGTGGATCAATTGGCCGCAGCCGGAAAAAAACTGCTGGTGGCTGAAATGAACTACGGACAACTGCTGCTGGAAGTGGAACGGATCAGTCGGGGAAGATGCCTGGTGACCGGCTGTCTGCAGGCGGACGGGGAATTAACCAAGCCGGAAACCATTTTAAATAAAATCAGGGAGGTGTATGGAACATGCTCCCGGTGATTGAACAATATTTTCGTTTGGAGAAACTTCCTCATATGTGGTGTCCGGGCTGCGGGAACGGCATCATTTTACACTGCCTGGTAAAGGCCATTGATCAATTGTGTCTGGATCAGGACCGTACCACCATGGTGTCGGGTATTGGCTGCGCGGCCAGGGCCGCCGGTTACCTGGATTTTGATACCCTCCATACCACCCACGGCCGGGCTCTGGCTTTTGCCACCGGGGTTAAGTTTGCCAAACCGGAATTAAATGTTTTTGTGTTGACCGGTGACGGTGACTGCACCGCCATCGGCGGCAATCATTTTATCCATGCAGCCCGTCGCAATATTAACCTTACCACCATAGTATTTAATAACAACATTTACGGCATGACCGGCGGCCAATATTCACCCATGACACCCAATACCTGCCGGGCCACCACTTCTCCCTACGGCAACCTGGAACGCCCTTTTAATCTGGCGAACCTGGCCATTGCCGCCGGTGCAACCTTCGTAGGGAGGGCCACCACCTATCACACCAAACTGCTGACGGATCTGATCATTGAAGGATATAAAAATAACGGTTTTTCCCTGATTGAAGTGGTAACCCACTGTCCCACCGCCTTCGGGCGGCATAACAAAATGGGTTCGTCGGCAGATATGCTGAAGTGGCAGAAAGATCACGGGATCCCTGCCATGCGTTACGCAAATTTAACGCCCGGGGAACAGGCGGATAAATTTGCGGTGGGGATTCTTCACCGGGGCGAAGCGCCTGAGTATACAGCGGAATACCAGAAGCTGATGGAGAAATTCCAGGGAGGTAGTTAGTATGCCAGGAACATGGGAAGTTCGCTTAAGTGGGTCCGGAGGCCAGGGATTGATTCTTGCCGGAATTATTTTAGCCGAAGCGGCCATTATTGACGGCCAGAATGTGGTACAGACCCAGTCCTATGGACCGGCTGCCCGGGGGGGCGCCAGTAAGGCCGAAGTCATTATCAGTCCGGATGAAATTGATTATCCCAAGGTTGAACGTCCGGATGTGTTTTTAGGGTTAAATCAGGAATCGGTCCTGAAATACATGGGGGACTGTAAGGAGCGGGCGGTAGCCATTGTGGACTCCGGCCTGGTTGCCCATATTCCCCCGGGCAAAGCACGGGTTTACGCCTTGCCCATTACCGAGACGGCCCGTAAAGAAGTGGGCCGGGAACTGGTGGCCAATGTGGTGGCCTTGGGCGCTTTAGCGGCTTTATCGGGTATGGTTAACCGGGAGGCCGTTGCCACCGCCCTGCTGCGCAGGGTTCCCAAAGGGACCGAGGAAATGAACCGGAAGGCTTTGGAACTGGGCTTTGGCCTGGCAGACCAGGCCTTGGCTGGAGCGCAGGTCCATCAAAACTAAATTTTTTACTATTTACAACCTCCTAAGGGGGTTGTTTTTATTTGCTCCAATTTATGTTTTTACAGAAATAGTTCATTTAGAATAAGCTTCCAGTTTATGGTCAAACTAATAGCGGTGATGCGGATGAATATTTGGCAAAACATACGAAAGATTTTTCAGTTTGAGAGTGATGATGAGCGAGAAGGCTTTGTTTTAAAGGAAACACCCCGGGAAAAAAAAGAGGCCCCACAGGTTGGAGGTCAATCCGGGAGCGAAGGGGATAAAAAAAATTCTTCGGCCACAGAGGGGTCCTTGTGCAGTCGTCAAGAGGGTACGGAGAACCGGGGTAAACGCAAGAAGCCCGTTAAGGTATCCCGGTTACAGGAAAATCGCAGCAGCGGTAAAGAAGCAGCGGATGAGGACGGACAAAATCCACCGGAAAAAGAAGGTCATTGGAAAAAACCTTTATCCTTGTCCTGGGCTCAGAAACACCATAATCCGGACCAGGTCAGCAGCAACCTGGATTACAACAAAGAACGCATTGAAGAGATTTACCATCTGCCCCTCAACAAAGATTTTATCATCCGTGAGTTTACGGTGGCCCTGGAGCCTCCGGTGAAAGCCTTTGCGGTTTTTATGGAGGGCTTAAGCGATAAAAACTTGATTGATAATCAGGTCTTGCAGCCCATGATGCTGTTCTCCAATTTTCATGAGCAGGTGGACGGTTTTCTGTTGGAGCATATCCAAAACAGAGTTTTGACCGGTAATCAGGTGACGCCCCACAAAGAATATGAACAAATTATCGGCGGCATCAATTATGGTTCCACCGCCGTGTTTATTGAAGGTTGTGACCAGGCTCTGGTGGTGGAAACCAAGGGCTGGGAACACCGGGCGGTGGACCGGCCGGCCAATGAAACCGTGATACGGGGTCCCCAGGAAGCCTTTGGGGAAACCCTGAGGACGAATACGGGTCTGGTCAGAAAATACATTCGGTCATCGAAACTGACCACCGAAATGATGAAACTGGGGGATGTGGCCCAGAGCGACGTGGCCATCATGTACTTGCGGGGTGTGGCCAATGAAAGCCTGATCCGGGAGGTCAAACGCAGAATTCAGAGCATCAAAATTGATGCCGTCATCGACAGCGGCATCCTGGAACAATTGATTGAGGACCAGCCCTGGAACATTGCGCCTCAGGTCATGGCCACCGAAAGACCGGACCGGGTGGCTTTCATGCTCATGAGAGGAAAAGTGGCCATCTTTATGGACAGCAACCCTTATGTCCTAATCGTGCCTGTGACCATGTTCGACCACCTGCACACCCAGGAAGATTACTACCTGCGTCCCTTTTACGGGAGCTTTTTACGGCTGGTGCGGACGCTGGCCTTTTATGTCTCCTTCCTCACGCCGGGGGTTTACCTGGCTACCGTGCTGTTTCACAAGGAGATGATTCCCACCGAGTTGTTGCTGGCCATCTCCGGAGCCCGGGAGCGGGTGCCCTTTCCCAGTGTTATTGAGGTAATCATTATGGAAGGATCCTTTGAACTGATCCGGGAGGCCGGGGTCCGGGTGCCCGGCGTCATGGGGGCCACCATCGGGATTGTTGGGGCTTTAATTTTGGGACAGGCGGCGGTACAGGCCAACATTGTCAGTCCCATCCTGGTCATTGTTGTGGCCGTCACCGGACTGGCTTCCTTTGCCATTCCTTCTTATTCGCTGCAATTTTCCCTGCGCATCATTCGCTTTGGCTACATTGTCCTGGGTACCATGATGGGCTTTGTGGGCATTGTCTTTGGTCTGTTTGTTCAAATGCACATGATGGCCTCTCTTAAATCCTTTGGAGTTCCTTACCTAGCGCCCATGGCCCCTACCACCAAAAGCGGAGGGGATGTGGTGGTGCGCATACCGGCTTTTAGCTGGGAAAGACGTCCGGATTATCTAAATACCAAGGATGACCGGTTGCAAGGGAATATAGCCAGAGGCTGGATCAGGAAATCGACCCGGAAGAAGAAATAAACCCCAGCGAAAGTCTGTTATAAACTGTAGAGGATGAAACCCTTTGATCAGAGAAGGAAAATTTGGTTTTGCGGAAACCTTTTCCCTGTTGTTTATTTCCAATATCTACAGAATGTTTTTAACCGTGCCCGCATATGCCGTGGAGCAGGGCAAAACCACCGGCTGGTTATTAATCCTGTTAGGAACGCTCAATGGCGTGTTGGTATTCTGGATGATAACCCTGCTGATGAAAAGGCATGCGAATAAAACCCTGGTAGAGGCTACCGAAGAGATACTGGGGCCTTATCTGGGGACCGTTGTGAACATTTTTTTTTCTTTGTATTTTATTAATGTGCTTTTTATTGTTCACAGATCCTATTCGGAAGCCATTCTGACCACGGCGCTGCCCCAAACGCCCATTAGCGCGGTTCTGACAATCTTTATTCTGGGAGCGATTATCAGTTGCTACTATGGCCTGGAGGCCATGGCTCGGGTGGCAAGGGTCTCCGTCACCTTTATTCTGCTGGGGCTGCTTATCTTATTTGTCTCTCTGTTGCCCCGGGTAGATATCGATTTTCTTTTTCCTATCTGGAGCATGGGGCTGGGGGAGGCCTGGTTTTTGGCCGGGAAACACCATAGCGGGTTTAGTGAAGGGTTGCTGGCGGCCCTTATTGTTCAGGCGGCGGGAGGCTGGCAAAATATCCGCAAGGCCGGCGTCACGGCCATACTGGTGGGCGGGTTTTTTTTGATGATGGTGGTTTTGTTTGCCATCAGCATCTTTGGCACCCGTTCGGTGACGGAAATTCTGCTGCCATTCTTTGACCTGAGCCAAACCATTAAGCTGGGCCGGTTTTTCCAGCGACTGGAGGCGGTTTTCCTGCTGACCTGGGCCATGGTGGGCTTTATTAAAATTGCGGTCAGTCTGTATGCGGCCACGGTAATTATGGCCCGGATATTCCGCTTGAAGGATTACCGTCCCCTGCTGTGGATTATGGCCGTATTATCTTACAACCTGGCCATCCTGCCTCCCGATATGGCTTCCGCCACAGCCATAGAGAATAATTACCTGTTAACCTGGGGACTGGTTACCACGGCGTTGCTGCCGGCGTTATTGCTGGTGGTGTCGGTATGGCGTAAGAAAGGGGGAGGAATGCCGGATGAACAGGACCAAAAGTCAAGCTAAAAAATATCTGAGGATTTTTCTGGTGCTGCTGACGACTGTTCTGTTGAGCGGCTGCTGGGGCGGCAGGGAAACGGATGAAGTAGCTTTGGTATTGGCGGTTGGTTTTGATAAGGGCCAACATCAACCCTTGGAAGTCACTCTTTCCATCGCCAATCCCAAAGCCTTTTCCGCGGAGGCCGGAGGGCAGGAAGAACCTTTTTTTAACGTTAGTGTGGAGGGTCCCAGTATTTGGGAGTGCTATACGCTGTTGAACACCTTTGTATCCCGGGAAACCAGTTTTTTTCACACCCAGGCCTATATTTTTGGGGAGGATCTGGCCCGGGAGGGCATTGGTAGATATATTTACGCCATGACGCGCCAGCGGGAGGCCCGCAGGAACAGCTCACTCTATATTTGCCGGGGCAAAGCCAAGGATTTTATAGAAAAAAACAAACCTCCTCTGGAAACCTCCCTGGCCAAGGAATTTTATTTTATTGACAGAACTTCTCAATATACCGGTCTCTTTTACAACCATGATTTACATGATTACTATACCTCCTGGAAGTCACTGCATGGATCCACTCTAGCCTTAGTGGGCGTTCAGGAAAAAAACAATCAAGGTTCAAAGGATGACAGCCCCCTGAAGGTGCCTTACGAGGCCGGACAAATTCCCAAGAGCGGCGGTAATTTGATCGAATTTATTGGCACTGCCGTATTTAACGACGATAAAATGGTGGGGGAACTAACCGGGGACGAAACCCGCACACTGCTGTTACTGCAGGGAGAGTTTGGAGTATCCAACTTTACCCTGACCGACCCACGGCACAAGGATAAAATTATTATGATGCGGCTGCGTCAGGCCCGGAAGCCCCAAATTCAGTTCCGGGAAGAGGCAGGGCAGCTTAAAATTAGCCAGACCGTCTTTTTAGAAGGTGAATTTTTGTCCATCCAGAGCGGTGAAAATTATGAAGTTCCCAATAGACAGAAAATGGTGGAAGAGGCCTTTGATCAGGAGATGGAGGAACTGGCCCATGGGCTCATTGAGAAGACCAAGGAACGGAACTGGAACGATATTTTTCACTATGACAAGGCCTATCGAAGAAAAGTGAGCAGTTGGCAGCAGTGGCGAAGTATAAACTGGAACGATATCTACCAGCAGGCGGAATTTACCGTGGATTTTAAAACCAATATCCGCCGGCCCGGCACCATGCGAAATACTTCTGCACCGCTGCAGGGGGAGTAAGAAGATGAACTATTTATTGTTTTTGATTCCTCTGGCCGTAGGGATATACACCCTTTGCTTCGCCGCCTGGCTTTGGCGGCAAAAGAATCGGCGGGGGGCCCTGGGAACCTTTTTGCTGACGGTCATCACCATGGCAGTTTCTTTTTACACTATTTTCCTGAGGCAACCCTTTTAAAACTATAATCCATTGGTTTAATCGGTGGATTTTAAAAGGATATAAAGAACCTGGTGTGGAATACATACCCCTGAATACTATTTTTGGGGATGTGATGTCTTGGACATTAAGGTTCAGCCAAGGCCTGCGGACGAAGAAGAGAACTTGGCCAGAGCCCTGGAAAAATTATTTACCGAGGAATGGGGCGGCCCCAAAAGCGCCCTGGCCCTTGCCTACCTGCAGGACACCGTCCTACCGGAACTGATTCAATGCTTAAAAATCAACTGGTCTTTTCTGGATAACCCCACCTTCCGGGAGATTCTGGTGGCAAAGCTGAATTCCCAGTTTGCTTACCCCCCTGCCTTTGCCGAAGGACTGGCGGTGGATATTTTAAACTGCTCTAAGAAGATTTTGGGGAGGAGCCCGGTGGCCAGCAACCATCTTTGGCAGCCCTGGGAAGTGATCCTGCGTATGTTTACCATCGGCTACCGTCTGCCGGAGATTGCTGCCAAGACGGGTTATCCGGAAGCCTACCTGGAGTTGTTCCGTCTGCGCTACTATAAATTTCAGGATGTTGCAGAAGGGATGGAAGCTCTGGCCGAGGATACGCTTCTTCATCACCGTGAACTGGCGGGCTTTGGCGTAAATTTACTGCGTTTTATGGTGGATTTTCAAAACCGTTTTACGGAGTTTAATCATTACTACGAGCGGCTGCAGGCCGAGCAAATGATCAGCGATATTGAACTGCACATGGAACCCGACTGCCTGGTGCGAATTTTTACAGGACTTTTTGAGGTGGAAAGGCAAGTTAGTCTCCAACGCTTTGCAGATATTCTGAAAGGGGCTAAAACAGCCTGGTTGACCGGGGAGAGTTATTTTACCAAAACCCTTGGTTACGGTTTACTGGCCGATTGGCCCAGAAAACAAATTACCATGCTGCTGGAGCGCCTGCTGGAAAAAAACCTGCTGGTGCTGGAAGCCGGGAATGAAAAGGGCCTGTGCCTTTCCGAAGCGGCCGCCCGGCTGATTGCTCCCCAGGTGGTGCCCCCACTGGCCGATGAAGTGCAGAGCGCCTTACGCAGTAAAGCCCGGGACAAAATTTCCCGCAGCACCTCGGTGCTGCAGGGGAAAAATCCGGAAATTGCGGTTCACGTTATCGCAGAACTGGTAAAACGGGGGGACCCTGCTGTATTGACTTGTTTTAAAGCCTTGCAGCGCCGGGTGCCCAAAAAAGTGTTTTTAAAAATTATCTGGGCTTGCGGTCAATTGGGCGGCAAGGATGCCATCGGGCTGTTGAGTAAGACCGTCAGCGACAGGGACAGTCTAGTTCGGGTCCGCACTTGTCAGGCCATGAGGGAAATGGCCGATCCGGCCTTTTACTTCGCTCTGATCGCAGCGCTGGATGATCCCGTGGCCCTGGTCCGGCAAAATGCGGTCCAGGCCTTGGGACGCATCAAGATGGCCAGCGCCCTGAAGCACATGGAACGGCTGATGGAAGATCCTGCAGAGGATATCCAGGTCCAGCGGGCCGCCCGGGAAACCAGAATGATTTTACTTAGAGAAAAGGAATTAAAAGACGGAGAGTTCACCGAGTAAATTGTCGACAAGGCCATGGGCCTTGTTTTTTCATGAGATTACCTTTTTCTTACTGTTCCCAATTCTGTCTTGACGGAGTATTTTTAATAATGAGATAATATATATCAGTGGTTTTTTGGATCTATAAAAACCGTAAACATGGAGGTGCCCATTTTGCTAGAAAAGGAACTGGTAATTATCGGCGGAGGGCCGGCCGGGTATGCCGCCGGTTTATATGCGGCCCGGGCCGATATTGATACGATGCTGGTGGAGCGGGGTATGCCCGGCGGCCAGGCGGCTTCTACCGAGTGGATTGAAAATTACCCCGGTTTTCCCGGAGGGGTGGGCGGTGTTGATTTAGCCATGAAAATGGATGAACAGGCCCGTTCCTTTAATTTAGATGTGGAATTTGCCGATGTGGAGAGACTGGAGCAGCGGGAGGGCGGGTTTATTGTTCACACCACCCAGGGGTCCATCGGGACCAAGGCGGTTATTTTAGCCACCGGAGCTAAACCCAAGTTTCTCGGGGTAGAAGGGGAAGGGAAATTTCACGGCCGGGGTGTTTCCTATTGCGCCACCTGCGACGGAGCTTTCTTTCGGGATAAGACCGTAGCGGTGGTGGGAGGAGGCGACTCCGCCGTGGAAGAAGCCATTTTCTTAACCAAATTTGCGGCCAAAGTCTATATCGTTCACCGCCGTGGCCAACTGAGAGCCACCAAGATTTTACAGAAACGGGCGGTGGATAATCCTAAGATCGAATTTTTATGGCATGCGGTGGTTGAGGAAATTGTAGGGGAAAACAAAGTGGAAGTTATCAAGGTGAAAGATGTGCAGACGGGGGACCAGACCCGTGTCCTGGTAGACGGTATTTTTGTTTATGTGGGAACCCGGGCCAATTCCGAATTAGTGCAGGATTTGGTGAAGCTGGATGACCGGGGCTACATTATAACCGATGAAAACATGAGTACCGGTGTTCCCGGACTTTATGCCGCCGGAGACGTACGTCAGAAATCCTTGCGCCAGGTGGTAACCGCTACGGCTGACGGAGCCATTGCCGCCGTGGAGGTAGAAAAATACCTGGCAGGACACTAATAATCTTTCATGACAGAAAAAAAGGCTGTATCAAAAAATTGATACAGCAAAAAGGGAGAGGAGATTAGGTTGAGATATCAACCTATGGAACCTAGTATGCCCATTAAAACCAAAAATACAAACACCGTTACGGCGGTGTTTGTATTTTTTAATCATGACGTCAAACCGCAAGCAGCTCTTTTATTGGCGGCAGCTGGAATTAATGACCGGACCGATTTAAAGAGAGTTTATTAGGCATTCACCTTAAGGAAGCAGAGCTCGACTTCGAGGAATTCAAAGAAAAATGGGGTAGTAAATACCCTGTAGTAATTAAACCTGGGAAAACAACTGGGTTTGAATTAACCACCTATTTTCAATATTCCAGAGAAATACGCCGATGATTTACCTAAATTTTATAGTTCATTTTTTATTTAGTGGTTTTTAACAGGATACTTTGGGTTTTTAAATAGATAATGCAACATCATACTTGTGGTGGCTAACTTGTACCTTTTTTCGTAATCAATCAAATTAGCATCTTTCATAAAGTTTTCAACATCTTGCTTTTCCAATCCCGCATATAGTGATATAGTTTCATATTCAAGTCCAAATATTTGCACAAGCACTTCAATAACACCCTTTATTCTCTCATCTTCGCGAATCATTTTTATTCCTTCTGATAAAAAAATGACTATCTCGAACAGAGATCCATATTTTTCAACCCTTAAATCACTTATTTCTTTTTTTCCATTCACATAATCTAAAAGCCAATTAGTATCAATTCCAGTTACTTTATTTAGAGTATCTAATGTAATATGGTATTTTTTAATAGCTATCAATAATTTTTCTCTTATTATATCTTTAGGCATCTCTGTTCCAACGCTTTGCATTTCTTTCCCCTCTTTTCTATTTCCTATTAAATTAGATTTAAAGTAAAGCATTGTTATGGTCCAGAAAAACAAATAGCACAGGAACCGTGTTAATAGCTCGTTTTAGCATTGCAATCCTATTGTTGAAGTATACCTACATATATACAACTCTTTGCAGCTTAGTGTAACACTGTTTTTGATGCTGGTGCTTTAATTATTTGGCTTCTGAAATATAACATTATCAATTTTTTACCTAGATTACAAGCACCACATAAAAAACTTAGAACTTGTTTAGCGAGTAGGTGCAGATGTTCATGTTATGTTGACTAACATTCCCCGTGGTACTAAACCTTGAGGCAGGTTGACCTGCCCCCAGGTTTTGTACCACAGGGGATGTTAGTCACGAAATTTGTTCACAGGTTTTTTTAGCCAGATCTGTAGCATATTCTACTGGTGTTTTGTTGCTCAGTCCGCTATGTGGACGAACTGTATTGTATTCATGACGCCACTCTTCAATAATTCGACGAGCCTCACTTACGCCTCTGAACCAGTGTTCATTAAGGCATTCATCTCGGAGTTTTCCATTAAAGCTTTCTACATGGCTATTTTGCATTGGTTTACCGGGGTCTATAAACAGTTGGATAACCCTATGTTCATAAGCCCATTGATTCAAGGTCAGTCCTGCAAATTCAGGTCCGTTATCAGAGAGGATTTCTTTGGGATAACCTCTGTAAATAGCAATTCTATCTAGTACTCTTGTCACACGCCGTCCTGTTATTGAAGTATCCACTTCGCTGGCCAGACACTCTCGAGTTGCTTCATCAATCACTACAAAAACTCTAAATCGCTGCCCAGTTGCTGTTGAGTCACTAACAAAATCCATAGACCACCTTACATTCGGTTGAGGCGTAACTGTGGGGGGGCGGCCCCTTCCAGAGAGAACACGTTTTCTTTTGCGGCGACGGACAGCGAGTCCAGCAAGCCGGTATAGCCTATATACTTTCTTGTGGTTAACTTTCTGTCCTTCACGCTGAAGTAAGGCATGGATTCGTCTATATCCAAAGCGACGCCACTTAAAGGCAAGTTCAGATATTCTCGTTTTCAATGCCTCGTTCTCTTCTGAAGTAGAAGGAACATATCTATGACTGGAGCGTCCGATACCAACAAGCCTGCACGCTCTGCGTTCACTCATACCAAAAGTATCTTGGAGTTCTTTAACAAGCTTTCGCTTGCGAGCAGGCTTTACTTGTTTTTTTCAATAACCCACTTTAGAGCCTGGTTGTCGAGGGTTAGTTCACCTACGAGTAGCTTAAGTCTGCGGTTTTCCTCTTCCAACTGCTTAAGTTTCTTCGCATCACTTGCTTCCATTCCGCCGTATTTAGATTTCCAGCGATAAAAGGTTTGTTCGCTAATGCCATGTTGCCGAAGAATGTCAGCTACCGGCATCCCATTCTCATGGGAGTTAAGTATTCCAATGATCTGCTCTTCGGTGAAACGTTTTCTCATAACTGTCCCCTCCTGACTTAGTTATACTACATCAGGACTAACATTTCCTTTGGACCAGTTTTCGGGGAGCAGGTCAAGGTCAATGCGGATCTTATTTTTATAACAGAATAATAAAATAGGCTAAGGTTATCCAAACTACTAAGGCTCCCTGTAATTGCTTAGAAAACGCCCCAGGTAAACTTGTAAATCACTATTAGCTATAATTAAATAAAAAGGAATATCTCTAAATAAATAGAGATATTCCTTTTTGCTATTTCTTTTTAGTTTATCCAAGTTATATAGTTAGGAACTACAGTTGCTACTAGTTCTGCACCAAAAAAAGCCGCGCCGCTCAATGAAGCACTATATTGATGTCCTGAAAGATTAGAAGTAGGAACAGATCCATTAAAACTAACTACAGGAGTACGTCCACCACTAAGACCGGAAGTAAGGTCTGTCACTGTCATTATGCCTGAAAAAGATGATGCTGGAATATGCATTGTTATACTGTAATAAACCCTACCAGCAGATGGCCATAAATCTAAAGTTCCCGCATCACCGGGGAAAGTGGTCTCTGGTTGAATATCAGAATTAGAATTATTTATTGAAGTAAGCGGTATCTCGGCCTTTTCACCCTCCTTTAATTCTATCGTTGTGTCCCCGATCGTTACTTCATATATGGTATTTGCATCTATTTCTTTAGTAGATGGGGAATGAGCAAAGGCTGTTGCAGATATGGAAAGTATCGTTACTAATACAAGTATAATTCTAGACATTTTTACGAGTAAATTTTTCATAATATCCTCCTCGAAAAATAATTTTATTTCTACGGTATTGAATTTTAAAGCACATTAATCACCCCCAATCTGTAATTTTAAAATTTATTCGAAAACCACTTTTCTTTGACATTTCTGTTAATCAAAGTATAATCAACCAATTACATATTTCTAGTGTTTTTCCCTAAATAGCCATATAATGGGCGCAAATAACCATTTATATATTTATTAAGAACAAAAAATTCCCCTTTCTACAAAGGGGTAAACATTCGCCTATGTTTTTCATATTTGTATCTGCTCATCAAGGCAACCCGGTCATATCCGTCAAAATCAATCATATGTGACCGGTTGCCCACTTCTCTGATTCCCCTGATTTTATTAAGGTTCACAATGAATGATCTGTGAACCCTGAGAAAGTTGCTTCCCAGCATGCTTTCAAAGCTCTCCATAGTTTGGTATGATTTATAAATGCCGCTTTCAGTATGAATCAAACTGCACTTGCCCTGCTTCTCAATAAATATGATGTTTTCCAGAGATATAATATATTGTTTATTTCCTGCTTTAACGGTTATTTTTCTCGGACCATGCCCAGTGCCAATCTTGTCTTTCACTTTAACGGCAAGGTTACTAATGACTTCGTCTAGCTTACCCTCTTCCAAGGGTTTAAGAATATAGTCATAGGGGTGAACGGCAAAGGATTCAATTGCATACTCGGAATATCCGGTGATAAAAACAAAATGTGTTTCCGGATTTAAATAATCATGGATGGTCTTTGCCACCTGGATGCCATCCAAACCTTCCCCAGGGGCCAGTTTTATGTCCAGCAGAGCAATGTTTGGTTTGTATTTTCCGGCCAGACCGATTGCCTCTTTGCCGCTGGGAGTGTCGATAACCTTGTCCACCAGAGGATTGCCGGACACCAGTTGCTTGATAAACCTTCTGATATAGTGTTCATCTTCCAGCAGCAGGATGGTTACCATTTACACCAACCGCCTCCTAACAATATTATCAGTTCCTAAGTAATCATAGAGCACCCAAATGATAACTTTATCTTCAGACAGCCTTTTCCTGAAAAATGATCTAAACATAGACGGATGAAAAAGTCTTTTGGTTCAAATTTATACAAATTTTTTTGGAGTATTTAGTTTGTTGAACTGCCAAAGCCGGGACTTACCCGGAGCCTTATTATGGCTATCATGTATATTAAAGGAATAGCATGTTTTTTGGCGAATCTTTGTTCACAAAAGCCCTCTTTAATTAAGGGAGATCTACCATGAAATCGGAAACAATCGTCACCAAACTAAAAAATGGCGATATCGAGACCCTGAAGATTATTTATGAACTATTTTACAAGAGGATATTCCAGGCTGCTTATTTTGTAACCGGCGATATTGATCTGGCCGAGGATGTTGTGCAGGAAGTATTTTTAACGCTCAAGAATAAGATACATCAATTGGCCGACCCCTCCAAGCTGGGTTCATGGCTGTGCCGAATGTCCGCCAACAAGGCTCGGAACATCATCAGGCATCTTGCAAGAAGCTCGCTTGTTGAAGACGTGGGGAATATTTATAAAGAGGAACAATTGATGTCACCTGAAACAGCCGTTGTAACCGGAGAGAAAAGCAAAGAGATAATAAAAATGATCAATCGCCTCACTCCGGAACACAGACAATTAATTTATCTCAAATATTATAAGGATCTGACCTTAGATAAAATAAGTAACGTCACCGGTGTCCCAAAGGGAACTGTGAAATCCCGGCTATATTATGCCAGGAGGGAAATCAAAAGATTGTGGAGTTACCCTTGTTAAAAGGGTAACTTTTTTGGCTATATTATCCGGAGGGGTCTATTATCCGGAGGGGTCAGGCTTGACTTATTGACTTGTTTTGAACCTGGCTATACAAAGAACTAAGAAAACGATATCACCAATAACCAGAGGCCTTCAGAAAATGAAAGAATTAATAAAAAATAAATCAAAAAGTCAAGCCTGAACATCCCGCTCGATTTGTCAAGAGATTTTTATTTACCAGAGCCAATTCAGTAAAATATTGGAAGTTAGGCAGTTGAAACGACATCCCATTCTCCCTAGCTACCATAAAATTATGTAACAGGAGATTGTTTTTTTTCTTCGTATAGACGGTTGTTTTTTACCATGCTCCAAAAGACACGGGTAATGTGTCTACCTAACGAACGCAAGGCCTGATTGTGCCTTTTTCCTTCGGGCCGTTTCTTTTCATAATATGCTTTTGATTCAGCTACTTTGCGGATATGATGCCCCATGCCTACCATCATGGCTGCCTTAGCCCGTTTATTAACTTGTTGCGGCGATTTCGTTCCCTTATGCTTGCCGGACTGTTGTCAAGCGGAGCCATCCCTAAATAGATAGCTAGACTGGCTTCTGACGCAAATCGTGTCATCGTCCCAATTTCGCCACTGACCTCCGCTGCGCTGATCGTCCCGAACCCCGGGATGCTGTCAAGGATTCTTGCTAGTAAAGACTGTTTAACCAAAGCCTCCAGTTGGGCTTCCAGCGAATCAATTGCTTCCTTTAGTTGCAGCAAGCGTTTGGCGTCTTCTACAATCATCGGTCCCACCCAGGCAATTTCCGATCCAAAGACGGCGCTGGACTGCCATCGTGCCAACACCGCCGCTTTGGTCACGCCTATGCCGGGAATGCTTCGGATGGTGGCCGGCCTCAGTCTGGCTAGCTGGCGTAGATCGGAACGAAAGCTGAGGAAGCGCAATACATAGAGCGCATCCACTTTATGAATGATATCAAGAAATCCTGGGCACACAGATTGAAGGTCCACCTGCATGCGGTTTTGCACATTGACTTTCTCCTGTACTAACTGTCTGCGGCGGCGACTGAGCCGTTTGAGCTGCTGTTCGATCTCGCTGACGGTCAGTACGGGTTGCAGGGATTCTTTGACCTGCTCCATAAAGGGAGCCATCATCATAAGCGTGACCATCTGTTGTGCATCAATACTGTCCGTTTTGGCCGGAGACGCAAATATTTCTTTAAACCGCGCTAATTTTAAGTTGTTGACATTCAAGAGGGTATACCCTTTGTCTTTAACAAGTTGATCTAAGGGCCGGGCATAGCCGTTAGTGCCTTCCATACCGACGACAACCGGCAAGCGTTGGCGTCGTGCCTGTTCACTAACACGCCCAAAGAAATACGCAAAGCCGCGAGCGTCATGTGTGATTTCAAATTGTTCTGTGATCCCGCCCGGTCCACCAATGGCGACGTGATGCTTGCGGCACCCTACATCCACGCCGACTAACAGGTGCTGTTGTTGCATATACAACCCCTCCCTTTATGGCGCCACCCTGTTGTTATCCAACATCACGTCTACTAACAGAGCCACTTCCCGCAGGACGGCATCATCCCGGTAAATGTCATGGATAACAACAAAACGAGGGCGGCATTTCAGAGCCGAGTTAACTCATTTTCATGAGCAACTAACCCCACGAGCCACACCCTCGTCTGTTGTCAGTTTATCATCTTTTTATGGGTGTCGCTACCAATTTCCATGGTAGACCCCGGGGTCCTTTTATAATTTACAAATCGTATAAAATTGCATTAATAGGATTTTAAGGTGGTGGAGATTATGGACAAGTGTATTGAGTGGTACAGAGAAAATCAGATTGACAGAACCGTGAACCATTTGGCTAAAAATAATATGTTCGCTTGCTATGTGAGGGATGAAAGGGCACTCCTTGAAAAAATAAGGGAATTGGTCAAAGAAAATTCACTGGTGGCCGTAGGGGATTCCATGACGCTTTTTGAAACCGGTGTGTATCTCAGAAAGGCTAAGGTCCGGTTTTTTTGGATAAATACAGGGAAGGAATCACCCGGGACGAGAAGGATCAAATGTATAGAGAAAGCTTTTACGCCGATACTTTTTTATGCAGCACCAATGCGTTAACGGAAGCGGGGGAATTATATAATATTGACGGCAACGGCAGCAGAGTAGCTCCCATGATTTACGGCCCCAAACAGGTGATTATTGTAGCGGGCATTAATAAAATTGTTAAAAATCTGGAAGAGGCTGAGAAACGGGTTAGAAACTATGCTGCACCACTAGACGCAAAAAGGCTGAATAAAAAGACTCCCTGCGTATCCTTGGGCTACTGTGTGGACTGTAAAAGTGAAGAAAGAATCTGCAACAGCTTTGTGGTGATTAAAAGACAGTTTACAAAGGATCGAATCAAAGTCATCCTGGTTGGTAAATTCTTAGGATATTGACCAATAGGGATGAAATCTCTTGGGTCATAAACAAAAGCCGGATGAAGTTGCCCTTTGTTAAAAGGGTAATTTTTTATGATTTTTTGCTGTAAGGGAGTTATAATTAAATGTTTTCCAGCCCGGATAGTTATAAAAAACAGGGAAGCTCGATACAATAGATACAAACATACGTTCTGGATTGGGAGGGGAGAAAGATGTCACAGGAGGGGTGGAGCAAGGTTATTGAGTTAAGAGTACTGGGAGAGTGGCAGGGCCATCACCCGGCTACCGGCAGAGAGGTGGGAAAGAGCGGCTGTATTGAACTGGTTCGCTTGGCTCTGGACGTTAGTGCCAATCCTGCCATGTCCTTCATAAAGCCCGGAAGTCAGGACTCGGGCATCCGGTCATGGCCAAACCGCCGGTCCGGGGAGGGGGGAGAACCCTTTCCCTTGACCGTGAATTCATCCAGATCCGAGGTTTGGCTGGAAGGACGTTGTCTGGAATTGACCCGGACGCAAAAAAGAATCTTTTTCAAGCTGGCGGAGAGACCCGGTATTTATGTGGACCGGGAGGCGCTTTATTGGTCCGCCCGGGAGGACGGAACCGTCTATGGTCCTGCCGGTGAGGTAAAGGGACAGATTTGCCGGATTCGAAAAATATTGGGGGACAGCGGACAGATTCAGCGCTATATTCAAAGCAAGCGTTCTGTAGGCTACCGGCTGGTTAAAGAGAAGGTGCGGGTTATTCATGAGAAATAGGGGAGTGGTTTAACAGGAATAGAATACGGATTTCCACGGATTCTTACGGATCTTTTAAATCTTATTTAAATTTAAAATCCGCGCCAATCCGTGTTTTATTCTTTTTTATTTCTTAGAAAAGAAAGACTGAGTAATATTAAACCTCTCCTGTATTCTTTTTGTACCAGCCCCCACTTTTATTTTCCTGTTCCATAGAGGAGAACGGCGTTTCGGTGGCGAAAGAGATAATAAAAAAACAAAGTATTTTGTTTTACCCTGGGAGACCAACTATATGAAGTCAAGAGAAAAACAAGAGCAGGAAGAATAAAAGTAGTAGCGAAAAAAGGGCATGCTAAAGCACACTGTCGGGATATCCGGCAGCAAAAAGAGAAAGGAATGGTTAGGCCTGAGGAATAAAAATAGAGTTATTTTTAAGCAAACTAAAAACCACACGAACAAGTTTCTTGCCGACATGGCTCATAGCGACAAAGTGATGCTTACCCTCGGATTTTTTCTTCGCCATATAAGACTTAAAGGTAGGGTCGCGCATGGCAATGAGTCTAGCGGCGTTCATCAAAGCCCAGCGGAGATAAGAGGAACCGCGCTTGACCATCGGAGTGGAATTGGCGGAGAACTTACCGGACTGATAAGTAGAAGGATCCAGACCCGCAAAAGCAAGGAGCTTAGCCGGTGTGGCAAACCGAGCAATGTCGCCGACCTCGGCCAGGATGATGGCTCCAAGGGTATAAGAAATGCCCGGTACCGTGAGAATGGGAGAATCGAGCTCCACCATAACCTCCCTGATGCGGGCATCAATGGCAGTGATCTGAGTCTGGAGAAAGCGGACGGTTTGAATCGTCTGGATCAGCTCGAAGCTGAGCGCAGGAGAGCAAGAACCAATAGAAACTTTGGCAAGCTCGCGAATCTGGATGGCCTTCTCTCTGCCATATCTTCCGCGTGAGGCTTCTGCGAGGAGGTTCGTAAGACGAGCCAAATGACATTGGGCGATGGCCTGAGCGGAGGGGAACTGGCTGAGGAGGGCAAGACAAGAATTCTGATGGATGGACCAGACGGCCGTATGAAGCTCCGGAAAGAGGATCGTAAGCTGCCGGTTATAGGACGTTTTCAGTTTAGAGCGTATAGAAAGCAGACGAAACCGGTGCCGGGTTAGTGCTTTCAGCTCGGAGATATGATATGATGCGGGAGAATAGGGCTTGGTGTCATCGGAGAAGAGCATGGCAGTCAGGAATCTTGCATCCGACTTGTCGGTCTTGGTTTTTCTCAGAGTCTGTGCCTTACGGTATAGATTGACATGGAGGGGATTGAAGGTAGTGACTTCAAACCCCTGTCCATGAGGAAGTTTGTGAGATTCGTGCTGAAATGGCCGGTGGATTCCAGCCCTATTTTTACGTTTAGAGGCCTGGAAGCCGATTTTAAGGAAACAATGTTACTTATCAGAGTCTCAAAACCGTTGCGGTCATTGGTAAAGGTGAAGTTTTCAAAGAGGGCGGAGCCATCGCGATTCAGGATGCAGCAGTCGTGCTTCCGAGACGCTACATCGATACCCACGTAGATCAAAGAATCATCTCCCATTGATTGATTTTGGCGCTGTGTGTCCACGCACTTCAATGCTGAATGTATCCTTTTCCGATATTAAGCGTCAAATGCGCATGAAGCTGTGGTTGTAGCCTCTAAGGTAAAACCAGTCGGACGTACCGCTGTAGGTGATCAAACCAATCCACAGCGCAGGCAACATTTTAACCCATAATCGGGAGAAAGGTAATGGAGCCCTTTACGGACTCCATTATACAAGGTGTAAAGATGACGTCAAAGGAGTCCGGCATTGCGGCACTGGAGCGGGCCATGGATATTGTCATGATGTTCCAGCAGGAAAAACGGGAGCTGGGCGTTACGGAAATCAGCCGTTTGCTGGGACTGCATAAAAGCACCGTTCATCGTTGCCTGAATACCCTGGAACGCAGGGGGTTTGTGCAGCAGAATCCGACTACCAGCCGGTACTGGTTAGGAATTAAGTTTTATATCCTGGGCAGTCTTTACACCGAAACGATGTCTCTGTGTCCCATCGCTTCTCCCTTTATCCAGGAATTAGCCGATCAGTTAAATGAAGCGGTGCACCTGGCGGTTTTGGACCGGTTCTGCGGTGAGAATTTACAGGTCATCGTCATTGACAAGGTGGAAACGCGGCAGCGGTTAAGTATTACGCCGTCCATCGGATCCGGGGCTCCCGTGCACTGTTGCGGGGTCGGCAAGGCCATGATGGCTTTTGCCGGAGAAGAAACCCTGAACAAATTACTGCAATATCGCTTTACCCCTTTCACGGCTCACACCATTACGGACCGGGAGACCTTTTTGCAAGAACTGGAGAAGGTTCGTTCCCTGGGCTATGCCATGGACCGGGATGAACTGGAAATGGGCCTTACCTGTGTGGCCGCCCCTATTTTCAATCACCGGGGGGAAGTGGTGGCGGCGGTGAGCACATCCGGCCCTACAACCAGGATGGTAGCAACCCTTGAAGAAAAAATAATTCCCAGTGTAAAACAAATTGCCGACCGTATCAGTAGCAGGTTAAAATAAGAGAGAGTCTAACTAAAAAATTTTTGCAAAAAATATAGAACAATGTTCCGCATACTAGAACAAATATAGACGGAGTGATGATACGCTTGCTGATTTTAGCCATCAACCCCGGGTCTACTTCAACCAAAATAGCGGCTTTTCAGGGGAAACAAGGTTTATGGAAAGAAACTATTGAGCATTCCGTGGAGGAAGTGGGCTCCTTTTCCAAAATTACTGATCAGTCCGGGTTCCGAACCGCAACCATTTTGAATATCCTCAAAAAAAGAGGCTGCGAAATGGGACAATTCAGCGCCGTGGTAGGCCGCGGCGGATTGTTGAAGCCGCTGGTAGGGGGAACCTACCGGGTGGATGAATACCTAGTCAATGAACTGCAAAATGCCCCGGAGGGCGAGCACGCCTCCAACCTGGGCGGCATTATTGCTTATCAACTGGCTCAATCCGTTTCTGTTCCCGCCTATATTGTTGATCCGGTGGCAGTGGATGAACTGGAACCCCACGCCCGTTTGTCCGGTCACCCGGAGATACCCAGGGTCAGCCTGTCCCATGCTTTGAACATGAAGGCGGTTGCCCGCAAGGTGGCGGCGCAGAGGGGCAAAGACTACCGGGAAATGAATCTGCTCATGGCCCATTTGGGAGGCGGCATTTCGGTAGCTGCTCACAGGAAAGGGAGAATGATTGACGTAAACAATGCCAACGCCGAAGGTCCTTTCTCTCCTGAACGCTGCGGCACCTTGCCTTCCCGTCAACTGGTCAAACTTTGTTTCAGCGGCAGATATAATCAGGAAGAAATGTTTACACTTTTAAATAAAGAGGGAGGCATGTATGCTTACCTTGGCATTAAGGATGTGCGGGAAGCGGAAAAACGCATGGCCGGGGGAGATGAACAGGCCCGGTTGGTATTGGAGGCCATGTGCTACCAAGTGGCCAAGGAGATCGGGGCCATGTCCGCAGTCCTGGCCGGGGAAGTGGAATGTATTGTGCTGACCGGCGGCATCGCTTACTCGGATTTTATTACCGGCGAAATCGTCCGAAGGGTTTCCTTTATTGCTCCGGTGGTGGTGGTTCCGGGCGAAGAGGAAATGGAATCCCTAGCCCTGGGAGCCCTTCGGGTTTTGCAACATGAGGAAGAAGCCCTGACTTACCGGGCTTGATTGGGGGGTTCAGAATGTTGATAAAGAACTTTCAGCAGGTTTTGGAAGAGGTAAAGACCCTGCCCAAGATGCGCATCAGTGTGGCCAACGCTCAGGATGAAGCGGTGCTGCAGGCCCTGAAGGAAGCGGTCAAGGAGGGCTTTGCCGAGCCGGTTCTGGTGGGTTCCCGCAGTGAAATCGAACGGGTGGCCTGGGAGGTTGGCTTTCCTTTGAACGGAGTGGAGATTTGGGAAGCCGACGCCATGGAAGCTCCGGAAATTGCGGTAAAACTAGTGAGAAACGGCTTTGCCCAGGTGCTCATGAAGGGTTTGGTGAACAGCAGCACCTTTTTGAAGGCGGTCATGAACAAGGACTGGGGCCTGCGCACCGGGAAAATGCTCAGTCATATTTCAGTTTATCAGGTCAACGGTTACGACCGGCTGCTTTTTCTGACGGACGGGGGATTAAACATTGCTCCAGATCTGGAACAAAAGAAAAACATTTGCCAGAACGCCATTGACTTTGCCCGGGCTGTGGGAATCACGCAGCCGAAGGTGGCGATTCTCTCGGCCAACGAACAGGTGAACCCCAAAATGCCGGTTACCCTGGAAGCCCAGCAATTGACCCAGATGGCTCAAAAGGGAGAAATCAGAGGTGCTCTGGTGGACGGTCCTTTAGCCTTGGACATTGCCATTAATGAAAAGGCGGCCCAGCACAAAGGGATTAAAGGCCCGGTGGCCGGCCACGCCGATATTTTGCTGGTACCGGACATTGAAGCAGGCAACATGCTGGGCAAGTCCATCATTTATTTTGCCGGCGGGATCATGGCGGGACTGGTCTGGGGCGCCGCAGCGCCGGTGGTGCTTCCCTCCAGGTCCGATACCCCCACCAATAAGTTGATGTCACTGGCTTTAGCCTGCCTGGCAGGACACGGGGTGGCCGGACAGGACCATTACTTTCGATGCCGACAAATAGGGTAACTCTCTTTGGAGGAACTACGGCAGCGGGGAAGTAGGCAAGCCGGGGCTGGCCAATGGGGTGGATACTGGTTGGAATGAATTTAACTCCGGCGACGTGGTGGCGGCTAAAAGGCCGGAAACGCTGTCCATCAACCAACAGCCCTAGAAATAAGTATGAATCATGTAAAAGAGAACGGGTTGTAATGGGGCCGCCCATAAATTCCCATGGACGAAGACGGTTCCCCTTCGGATTTTATATAAAAATAAAGGATGGTGAGCCATAATGCAAGCCCAGGAAATTGTTATACAAATTCATTTTGTGGATCGTCTGGGACTGGCTCATGAAATCTTAGAAATTTTCAAAAACGAGAAAATCAGCCTCCTGGGTATGGAGGCCCAGACCAATCAGGTAATGATGGTGAAATTTGCCTGCCCTTCGGACCGGAAGCTGCAAAGGCTGATGGCTGAACTAAAAAAAATTAACGGCATACAGGCGGTGGCCCAACGGGATCAGATGCCCTACGAACATCGCGAACACCAACTGGAAACCATTTTAAACTCTGTCAGCGAGGGGATTCTGGCGGTAGACAGCCAGGGGCAAATTACTCACATCAACGATGTGGCCTGCCAAATTTTGGACTTTAGCAGGGAGAAGGTACTGGGCAAAACGGTGGAAGAATTGTTTTCCATTGAGATTCCCATTCAGGAGACCTTAAAAACCGGCCGGTCCTACCGATTTACGGAGATCAAAATGAAAAAGGGTTCCAAAGTCATTCACTATTTAACCAGCGGTGTGCCTGTGATTAACGAGAAAGGACAGATCATGGGAGCGGTGGCCACCGTAAAGGATTACCGCCAGGTGGAGGAAATCCTTTCCAAGGTGGAACTGGGGAATAAACGGCTGACCACTTTTGACGATATTGTTCACCAGAGCGGCAGGATGCGGCAGCTTGTGGAAACAGCCAAAATTGTGGCCAGAGGAAACTCTACCATTCTCTTGAGGGGGGAAAGCGGCACCGGCAAAGAACTTTTTGCCAGGGCTATTCACATGGAGAGCCACCGTTCTCTTGCCCCTTTTATTGCTGTCAATTGTGCGGCCCTGCCGGAAACTTTGCTGGAAAGTGAACTCTTTGGTTATGAAGAAGGAGCCTTTACCGGGGCGGCTCGGGGCGGCAAAAAAGGACTCTTTGAACAGGCGGAAAACGGCACTTTGTTTCTGGACGAAATCGGAGAGCTTTCCCCGCACATGCAGGTGCGGCTGTTGCGGGTTTTGCAGGAGAGTACCATCCGCAAAATTGGAGGTATTTTGGAAATCCCGGTAAATGTACGGATTATTGCCGCCACCCACCGGAATTTGGAGGAGATGGTCCGTCAGAAAACCTTTCGGGAAGACTTGTATTACCGCCTGGATGTCATTCCCCTGAGGATACCGCCTCTGCGGGAACGGCCCGAGGATATTCCTCTTACAGCCCAGCATCTGGTACGGAAAATTTGTGCCCGATTGGGTAAGCCGGAAAAATTTCTAACCAAAGAAAGCGCCGATTTTTTAATGAATCAGACCTGGCCCGGCAATGTGAGGCAGTTGGAAAATACCTTGGAACGAATCATCAACGTCAGTGACTCCACCGAAATATTGCCCCGGCATTTTAACCAGTGGGCCTCCACCGAACCCGGATCCTGCATCCTGCAGGGGAATGGGGGCCGGGGCATAAGCGTTCCCCTGGGAGATAAAATTCCGCCCCTTAAGGAAATTGTCGGTGAAGTGGAAAAGCAGGTTCTACAGCACGTGCTGGAAAAATATCCTTCCTCCCGTAAGGCCGGAAATGTTTTGGGCGTTTCCAATACAACCATTTTAAATAAAATAAAAACCTATGATATTATCCTGACAGAGAAAGAGTAAAAAAGGTCAAGAGGCGCTGTTGCAAAAAGAATCCGGAGAGGTTCCTTTTGCGCGGCCCCTCTTTTACTAAAAAATGAATAGGAATAGAACGCGGATTTTACGGATTTCTGCGGATTCGCGCGGCCTTTTAAAATTTTATTAAATTTAAAATCCGTTTATATACGCATCATCCGTGTTCTATTCCTTTTATCCGGTTGTTGGGTTATCTGCGTGTTCTTTGGTGTGTCATATAAAATCGTTTTGTAACACTCCTTTTTTCACCTAAACAAAACCCTGCTCACTTTTCCTTAACCGATAGAACACCGGCGGGTAGTAGAATGGGCTGAGAGAACAGGAAAAGGAGTGTTGGTGATGCCCGCAACCAGGAAAGGAATTCATCCGCTGGTGTACTTTCAGCCGGTGTATCTGCCCCAGGGGGACGGAACGGAATTTGCCGCCGTTTCGGGAAGTGTCCACCGGGATGCCAGAAATGCCCGTAGTTTTCGGAAATCCCTCTGCCGGGAATTTGCTTTGGATTATACCGCCCTGCGTAGGAAATACCGGGAACAGGGCGGTACAGGGCTGACCCCGCTGCTGCTGGCGCCGGAATATGTCCTGATTCCCATAAAAACCCGACCGGCCCGCTGTGGCGGAGATCCCTGTTACGGCTTCTTTAATTTGAACATGGTGAATTTTGTTGAGAAAAGAACAGACGCCCGGTTCCGTTCCGTCCTAAGCTTGAAAAATGGTCTGACCGTACCCGTTCTCAGCAGCGTAAAAACCATCAAAATGATGATGCTGATGGGATACAGCCTGGAGCAGGCCCTGAGGATTCCCCGGAGAGAAAATAATTCAGTTTCCGAAATGTTAATTCGTTTTCTCCGCATCTTAGAAAAGGAAAAAGAGAGAGAATAGAGAACTTTTAAAAAAATAAATCTTTTAGGTGGGAGACTGGGTGTAAAGATGAAACTATACGAGTACATGGGTAAGGAAATATTTCAGCGGGAAGGAATTCCGGTTCCCAGGGGAAAGGCCTTCCTTACTCCCGGGGGAGTGGCCGAATTTGCGGCGGAGCTTCCCTCCAGCGTAGTGAAGTGCCAGGTTTTGTCCGGGGGCAGGGGTAAGTCCGGCGGCATCAAGTTCCCGGCCAACCCTGCGGAGGCCGAGGAAGCGGCTCAGGAATTATTGGCTACCGTCATAAGGGATCTTCCCGTACAGGCGGTGCTGGTGGAAGAAAAATTGAAAATTGACAAGGAATATTATGTGGCCGTCACCGTTGACGGGGGAAGACGAAAGCCTCTGGTCATTGCTTCCGCCCAAGGCGGTGTGGATATTGAAGAGGTCTCCGAGGAACATCTGGTGAAAGCCCATGTGGATGTCCATGCCGGCATCCAGCCTTTTTTTGGCCGGGAAGTGGCCAGGCGCATGGGTTTGCCTGCGGCAGAAACCGGGCCTTTTGCCAGGCTTCTGGTAAAAATGTATGAGTTATTCCGCAAATATGACGCCGAGCTGGTGGAAATTAACCCCCTGGTGGTCAGTGGGGAGCAATTGATTGCTGCAGACGCTAAAATAACCATTGATGACGAGGCCCTTTTCCGGCTGCCCGGTTGGGTACCCAGGGTGGAGGAACGCAGCGAGCGGGAATTAAAAGCCGCGGAAATCGGCATCTCCTTTGTGGAATTGGGGGGGGACATCGGGGTGATGGCCAACGGGGCCGGCATTACCATGGCCACTCTGGATATCATCAACCACTTTGGCGGAAGTCCCCGGAACTTCATGGATGCAGGGGGCGGCGCAGGGACCGAAGCCACGGCCAAAGCACTGGAAATCTTGCTTTCTACCAATCCCAAGGCGGTTTTAATTAATATTTTTGGCGGCATTACCCGCTGTGATGACGTGGCCAGGGCCTTTGCCCAGGTCAAGAAGAATACCGGCATTCATGTACCCATGGTGATCCGGCTGGTAGGTACCAACGAACAGGCCGGAGTGGAAATATTAAATCAGCAGGGTATGAGCGCCTATCGAACTATTCACGAGGCAGTGGCCAAAGTGGTTGAACTGGCTGTGGGCAGGGAGGCTATATAAACATGGCAATCATCATTGATAAGGACGAAGTTATTTTAGTACAGGGTATTACCGGCAAGCAGGGGGCCTTCCATACCGGACAGATGCTGGCCTATGGGGCCAAGGTGGCCGCAGGGGTCTCGCCAGGCAAAGGGGGGCAGGAGGTTCAGGGGGTACCGGTTTACAACACCGTGGCCGAAGCCATGGAAAAGCACCCGATTACCGCCACCATCCTTTTCATTCCGGCCCCCGGCGTAAAGGATGCGGCCTTTGAGGCCATGACCGCCGGCATTCAAACCCTGGTCATTATTACCGAGCATGTACCTCTGCACGACGAACTGGATATCATGGCCTATGCCGAAAGGCTGGGCGTTATCATTGTGGGCCCCAATACCTTTGGTGTGATCTCTCCGGGACAGAGCAAAATGGGCATTATGCCCAACCGCATTTATATTCCGGGACCGGTGGGCGTGGTGGCCCGCAGCGGCACCCTCAGTTACGAAATTGCCTATAACCTGACCATGCATGACCTGGGACAATCCACGGTGGTAGGACTGGGGGGGGACCGGGTGGTCGGTTTGTCCTTTGTTGAAGTGTTAAAAAGGTTTGAGGCGGACCCTGAAACCAAGGTTGTGGTTCTGGTAGGAGAAATCGGCGGCAATGCCGAAGAGGAGGCCGCCCTGTATATAAAAGAGATGACCAAGCCGGTGGTGGCCTTTTTGGCCGGCAGTTCCGCTCCTCCAGGCAAACGGATGGGCCATGCCGGGGCCATTATCGAAAGGGGACGGGGGACTTTTGAAAGTAAGGTGGCTGCACTAACTGCCGCCGGAGCGAAAGTGGTCAGCCTGCCCTGGGAAGTGGCGGAACAGGTTAAAAACATACTAACCCAGAATGATGAGGTATGCTAAGGGGAAGTGGGGACCGCCATCAGGAATAAACTGTCAGATTTTCTGGCATATTGCGGTAGGGATAGGGAGAAGCTAGCATTACCCGTGGAAGGAGTTAGTAAAGATGAAACTTACTTTTCTGGGACATGCCGCCTTTTTGCTGGAAACCGCAGACCTGACGCTGGTCATTGATCCTTTTATTACCGGTAATCCGGTAGCCCCCCGGAACCTGGATCTTCATCCCGATTACATTTTGGTAAGCCACGGGCATGGGGACCACGCCGGAGACGCCCTGGCCCTGGCCCGGAAAACCAATGCCACCCTCGTTTCGGTATATGAAGCGGCCAATTATTTTATGCGCCAGGGGGTTAAGGCCCATGCCATGCACATTGGCGGAGCCCATGATTTTGGTTCCTTTAAAGTAAAATTGACCCCGGCCTGGCACGGCAATTCCACCGGCGGCGACACCGGCCCGGCGGAGTATCTGGGCAATCCCTGCGGTTTTCTGATTTATGCCGAGGGAAAAACCCTTTATCATTCCGGGGATACCGGTTTATTTGGAGATATGGGGCTGATTGGGCGGCTAAACGCCATTGATGTGGCTTTACTTCCCATCGGGGACAATTTCACCATGGGGCCGGAGGATGCCCTGGAGGCGGTAAAAATGCTGAATCCCCGCCAGGTGGTGCCTATGCATTATAATACCTGGCCGCTTATTGCCCAGGACCCCGAAGCCTTCAAACGGGCGGTAGAAGAACAAAGCCCCGGCAAAGTTGTGATCCTGCAGCCGGGAAGTGCCCTGGAACTATAAGGATTTCTTGTGTATATCGGATCTATAACTTATAGACGATGGAACCCCCGAAGGATAATATGAAAATGGGAAGCGATGAGTCAATGCTCAAGCTTCCCATTATGCTTATTTGATTTGGTTATTTTAAATTTTCAATCTCAGGATATTCTGATAATAATTTTTCATTGGCAGTTTCCAATTGCCGACAATGCTTGGCATAAGAATTACTTAACCTTTTCATCGCCGGTATAAAAACATCATAATACCCGCTTGTATTATTGAATTCTTTAAGCGTTGTTTGAATTTTGAACGCAGCAGAATTTTTATATTCATCCGACTTTTTATACTCAAGATACCATGCCAACATTTCCTGGTTTTCTGATAAAAACTGTTCAGGATTTTCAATAGACCTCTTCATTTTTTCATGCATATCACAAATATTTTCTACGCCGATGCTTTGCGTACTTTCATCCAGAAAGTTCCACAGTTCTTTTGAAAAGCTCAGTGCAGGGGCTTCATCAAGAAATGTTACGATTTTATCATAAGCAGCTTGTTGTTGCGGTGTTGAAATTGGCTCATTCAAAAAACGTGCAAAATGCAAGCAAAGAAAGCGGCCATAATACCCCGGAAATGCTTCTAACAGCTTATCCGTAATTGTTTTGTTCTGTTCAATGGCATTCAGAGCGGTTTCTATTTCTGCCAAGCTTTCTCCGGTACTAAGCCGGTCAAGGAGTACTTGTTTTGCTTTTTCTCTTTGTATACTTAACTCTTTTTTTACAGACATTTTCTGTAAAACAGCTTCTTTATCGTCTGCCAGTATAGCTTTAATATCTTCGGTGCTAAAACCAATTTTACGAAAAATAGAAATCCTCTTTAAAAGCTCTACATCATTTTCATTGAAATCCCGATATCCGTTTTCCAAAATTGCAGGGGAAACCAGCCCTTGACTTGTATAGTATTCAATGGCCTTTTTCGTTAAATTAGTTGCCTTTCGCGCTTCGTTAATGAACATTTCATCACCTCAAACCAATGGTAAGCTAACACCCAAGGGAATAGTCAATATGTTTTTGAAAAATATCTCTTCATCAGCGGCAACACCTTCCGGTGTGTTTGGACGCTTTGTGAATACCATCTATAATTTATAGAAACAGTGAAAGAAGGTATGAAAATGGGAAGCAATGAACTATACTAATTGCTTCCCATTATACTCACAAATCTAAGTATTTAATATTTTATTTCCGATCAACAATAACACCCCAAAGACCAATCAAATCTGTCGCTTGAAACATATTGACAATAGCTCCTTTCAGCTCGACCGGAGGGGATGATACCATTGGCATGGCAAATTCATTATTGGTAAAATCTACTGTTGCTAACATTGTTTTAAAGAAATTGTTTTTTACAAATTTGGAATCCCTTGCTTCAAACTTTTTTAGTTTTGCTTCAGCCATGGATGATTCGGTAAAGTCGATATGGTCAAATAAAACATCCATCATTTTTGTTTTGTCGAAATAGGAATACTGAAAATTTGATTGTTCAAAAGCAGTTTGCTTTACAATGGTATCGCGCATATCTACACCAACGCATTTACAATTAATAAATCGACATCGTTGATAATAGGCACCTGTAAATTTGCTGTTTGAGAAATCACAAGATTGAAATATAACATCAATAAAGCTTGCGTTTTCAAAGCTGCAATTACGAAAGGTACAATTCTCGAAAACACTCATTTGTATTTCGATTTTAAAAAATTCCATACCTTCGATTTGCTCGGCATAGCTCTTTATCGCCAAAATTGGTATCTCATCCAATAAAAAATCTTGAACGTAGGAAGAAAAATCATCAATAGGAGAGAGTTCTTTTAATATTTGTGGGCCGGTCATACTCATATTTTTTCTTTCCTCAGCATATGTTGTGGTCCTCGCTATAATGCGGTTGAATTAATGTATCTTTCGTCGCGCGCATAGATAAAGTGGAGGCCTGATCATCAATCCTGGTTATTGTACCATAAGAAGTTATGAGTTAAAAGTCTTTTTGTTCTTTGAAGGTGCCTTTCCCCGTAAGATATGTCCATATCCTTTTAC
Organism: Desulforamulus ruminis DSM 2154; assembly: GCF_000215085.1. Lineage (NCBI taxonomy): Bacteria > Bacillati > Bacillota > Clostridia > Eubacteriales > Peptococcaceae > Desulforamulus > Desulforamulus ruminis. The sequence continues at coordinate 2,272,411 of NC_015589.1, read as the reverse complement.
AAAAAGTATGACCATAAGGATGCTTGATAGGAAGTCGGTTACAGGCTGTGCATACCAAAGGCCATCTGTCCCAATTGCCTTTGGCAGAAAATAAATGGTCAATGCCAAGATAACACATTGTCTTGCGATATTCAGCGATACCGCCGCCTGCACCTTTCCTGTCAGCATCATAAAGCCTATTCCAAATGTGGGAATCGCAGCAAGGGGAAGCAGCAGCATATATTTTCTGATTCCATTTACGGCGATACCTGCAAGCTCTACGTCACGGTTAAAAAGCCCCACTACAAATTCAGGGAATATCCATACTAGTAAGGTACCTACTGCCAAAATCATAGCACTGGATGCAACTGCAAGGCTGAGTGTTTTCATCGTCCGGTCATTGCGCTTTTTTGCCCAGTTGAACCCAATAATCGGTTGGAATCCCTGTGATATTCCGTAAACGGGCATCAGGAAAATGGACGCAATAGAGGCGATGACTGTCATGGCTCCGACTGCCAGCTCTCCTCCATATAGATTTAAGGAGTAGTTGCTGACAATTTGTGCGATACTGATAGATAATTGATTGGAGAAAGGGACCAGACCAATTAGAACAATTGCCTTCATTGTGTCAGGTTGAAGTTTGAAATTTTGTTTCATAAGCCGCAAGGTTGCTTTCCTTCTTCTGAAATAGAAAAACCCGAGGATTACAGTCACAAACTGGGATAACACAGTAGCTATGGCGGCACCTTGTATCCCCATATGGAACACAAGAATAAAAAGTGCGTCCAGACCTATATTGAGCACACATCCCGTCAGCGTAATGATTGCGGAAAAGGCGGGACTGCCATCGGAACGGACAAGAATGGGGAAGGCAAATCCTAACATGTTGAAAACCGTGCCTAACACGATGATCGTGATAAAAGCCTTGGCATAAGGCAACGTTTGCCCCTGTATCCCAAGCAAACCTAATATTTGATTTTGAAAAATTAGATAAAGTACTGTAATTGTAATGCCTGCTACAACAGTTAATAAAATCGCATTACCCGCTGTGTTCTCGGCTTCTTCCTGTTTGCCTTCTCCTAATCGGATGGTGATATTGGAAGCGGCTCCAAAAGCAATCAAAGCAGATAGCGCCAATATCACCGTGGTAATTGGTATAGTAAGTCCAATACCCGTTAAGGCCAATGCGCCAATATCCGGGATGTTTCCGATAAAAATCCGGTCAATGACCGTATAGAGTGAATTTACGAATAGGCCGAGTACAGCCGGTAACGAATACTGCACCAACAATTTCGCGACCGGTTTACTTTCGAGTTCATTGATCTTATTCATTAAGTTCTCCTAATAAATATATTATAGATATTTAATATCTGTAATACAAGCATAAAAATTATATACTTTTCGCATAAGCTTAATCTTTGCTTGCTTCACAGACCTTATCTCTTGAAGCCAGTTCAAAGAGCTTCTTGTCTTGTAAATACTGTTCCATGATGTTTTCTGCTTCTTTCATCACCTGATGAATAGGGCATCGCTTTTCTTCCTGAATCCCGCATTCAAATAGTGCGCCGGAACCTTCCGTTGCCCGAATGACATCCATAAAGGAGATGTTTTCAGCCCGTTTGCGCAATGTGTATCCTCCGCTTGCTCCAGAGGTTGATTCAATTAGACCTGCTTTTACAAGCTGTGTCAAAATCTTAGAAAGGTAGGTAACGGATACTTGAAAATGCTCGGCCAGAACATGTACACTTAATTTTTCGTGTTGTCCATGGTCAATCATGTACAACATTGTGTGCAAAGCATAATTGGTTGCCTTTGTATACTTCATTAAAATACTCCTTAAAGATATTAAAGACTGTATTTATCTACAATTATATTGGTCGCTGTTTATTTTGTCAATCGCGATCATTAACAATTTTATCTGTGGTAACAAATACCGCTGGTGGGCGCTCCGGGAGTAAGATAAAGAAGATGAAAAACACCTGACTGGTTCAGGTGTTTTTCATGTGCTATAAAAAACGGGTAGAGTTCCTCTGGCTTTATCGGAATTACTGCATCCGCTTTAGGGCTCTTTCTTCTTTATTTTTATCTCGCCAGGCTTGTTTACAGGGCGTAAATTTCCTCCGCAGGTGCATTTTTGCTCCTTTGTGTCTTGCTGAAATTTACGCAGAAATTCTATGATTTTTCCACACTGGCTGCATTGAAGCCGTATCATTTTGAACTCCTAACAAGGCAAGGGGAGTAAGGTTCCGGAACAGTAAAGGCGTGGCCGTAGCCATATTATTAAGTGTCATCGGGGGTTAGCTTACCTGTTTTTTTACTTTCAGCAGGGTAGGGATGTCTTCAAAAGCCCGGGTAGCGGTATTTTCCACCTGACCGTGGTCACACAACCGTGTAAACTCCGGATCGATAGGGAGAACCTCCAGCACGGTCAATTGATCCAGGACATCTCCCTTCTGCAGGGCCTTACCGAATAGCTCCAATCGCTCTCCACATTTGGGGCAGACGGCGTAGGCCATATTCTGCACAACGCCCAGCAGGGGTATTTCCATAATCCCGGCCATGTTAATGGCTTTTTTTACAACCATTAGAGCCAGGTCCTGGGGAGAAGTAACTACCACCATGCCATCCACCGGAATCTGCTGCATGACCGTTAAGGGAACATCACCGGTGCCGGGAGGCAGATCCAAAAGCAGGTAGTCCAATTCCCCCCAGTTCACATCGGTCCAAAATTGTTTTACAGCGCCGGCAATCATGGGTCCTCTCCAGATAACCGGTTCATCTTCCTTTTCCAGCAGCAGGTTTAAGGACATAATGGCAATGCCGGTGCGGCTGATGGCCGGGAGTAAAAGCCCCGGATTGGCGGGAATCTTTTTTAACCCGAACATTTTCGGAATGCTGGGGCCGGTAATATCCGCATCCAAAATACCTACTTTATAACCCTGCCTCTGCAAATTAACCGCCATCAGTGCCGTAACGGAAGACTTGCCCACCCCGCCTTTCCCGCTCATTACGGCAATGACATGGCCGATCCGGCTTTGGCCGCCGGGATAGAGTTTCGGCAAGGGGTTCATTTCTTCTTCAGTACAGCTTTTTTCTTTCGCTTCTCCACAACTGGAACACTGGTTGCTCATGATCCATCCTCCCTTAATCGTAAAATGACGTCTTATATACAGACGGCAGTTAAAAAAGCCTTTCATGGGATCCACAGGCCTGTGAATACAAATGAAATTAGATATTATTTCAATGTCATATTATAACTATTATGAACGGATGTCAATAATTAATATAAATTTATTGATTGATTTAAAGCCATGGATGAGTGCATTGGCCCTTCTTCAGGCCGTTCACGCACCCTCCAAGGGAGTCGGATTTTACCGGACATGGACGATAAAATATTCGCTAAATATAAAGCAAAAGTAAAACATTTATATTTAAATAAATAATAAGGATATAATTAAATAAATAATTATAATAATATTAAATAAATTATTTTATATATATATTGACAACGAATTTAAGTACAGCCTATACTTGTTTTGAGGAATACCTTAATTAACTAATTGAGGGGGAAATTACTTTTACCAGTAAAAACTTGGAGGTGTGATTTTTGGCTATTTTATTAAATGATATGGACTGGCAGTTTAAAAATGAAGTCCTGCAAAAGATATGTACAGACAAGCAACGTCCCGAGTTATATAACTGTCTGACCTGCGGCATGTGCAGCGCGGGGTGTCCCTATAACGGAGTTCATGACCATTCGGACCCGCGTAAGATTCTTAGGGAAATTGCCTTAGGATTAAAGGATCAAGCTTTAAATAACCCATTGGTTTGGACCTGTACCATGTGCGGCCGCTGTACGGTGGAATGCCCTATGGGGGTGGATGTGGCTACAGTGATCCGTACCCTCCGGGGAAACTTTGGACTGCAGTCGCCGGGATTTTTGCAGGATGTAGTCAATGCCCAGATCAACACCGGTAATCAGATGGAAGTGACCCAGGAGGATTATCTGGATACCCTGCAGTGGATGGAGGAGGAGCTTCAGGCGGAAGTGGACGACCCAACGGCCAAAATTCCGGTGGATAAGGAAGGGGCGGATTTTCTTTTTCTCTGGGACCCCCGGGAAATTAAATATTATCCTCAGGACGTACAGAGCATTGCCAAAATCTTTTGGTATGTAGGGGCCAACTGGACCTGCAGCAGCCAGTGGTGGGATGCCACCCATTACGGCCTGTTTAACGGCAATGATGAGGAATCCACCATTTTGATGAAAAGGATCGGGGAAGAAGTAAAACGTTTGAAAGTAAAAGAAGTGGTGGTAACCGAGTGCGGCCATGCCACCCGGGCTCAGAAGTGGGGGCCCAAGGTCTGGACCAAGGATCCCTTTTATCCGGTAAAAAGCATTATTGAGAAGTATAAAGAATGGCTGGATGCAGGCTTGTTGTTTGTAGATCCCTCCAAGAATACCGAACCGGTTACCCTGCACGATCCCTGTAACATGGTGCGGAAAGAAGATTTGGGAGAGACCCTGCGTTATGTGTTAAAAAAGGTTGTAACGGAATTCAGGGAAATGACGCCCCACGGCAGAGCCAATTACTGCTGCGGGGGCGGGGGAGGATTGCTGGCCATGGGCAAGGACATCCAGCCCTACCGCATGAGCAAAGGAAAGTTAAAAGCCGATCAGATCGTAGCCACCGGCTGTAAACTGGTGGCCTGTCCCTGCCACAACTGCTGGGACCAGCTCAACGATATTATTAAACATTTCAAAATCGACGCCAGACTGGCTCACCTGCATCACCTGATTAGCCCGGCGTTAATTTTGGAAAAAAGGCCCGTTCAGAACACTTAAAACCAAAAACCTCAGCTAAACCCGCAAGAAAATAAAGAGCTAAAGCGCAGTCTGGATTGTCAGACTGCGCTTGATATTTGTGCCTAGTTTCAACCCCTGTGTTTAAGGTGTAAATAGATTATGAAACCAGCTTTAAACCCATAACGGCGCCAAGAATCACCGAGATAAAAAAGATTCTGGATCGATCCTTTGACTCACCGTAGAATATCATACCAAGGATAGCTCCGCCGGCGGCACCGAGACCCGTCCAGACAGCGTAAGCGATACCCATGGGCAGGGTTTTCATGGCCAAGGTCAGGAATAAGAAGCTTGCACCAAAACCCGAGAGCAATAAAACAACTGCCTGCCAATTGCCATCCCGATGCAATTTATTGATCATAGCCACACCGCACATTTCAAAAATACCTGCCAAAAGCAAATAAAACCAGGACATTTTTAAGCACCTCCCTGCAGGCTGCTTTCTTTTTCCCCGGTTACAAGCTTCAATCCAATAACCCCCGCCAGCAATAAAAGGATCAAGGACAGTTTGATCCAGTTAAAGGGCTCACCAAAGAAAAGAATTTCGCTAAGAACCGTTCCGGCTGTTCCCAGGCCCACGAAGACGGCATATACCGTACCTACCGGTAATTTTCGGCCCGCCATAATCATGAAATAAAAGCTGAGTGAGACAGCCATGGCGGTACCCAGCCAGGTCCAGAGATTATCGGCGTGTTTGAGCCCTATAACCCAAAACACTTCAAAAAATGCTCCAATGAACACTTTTAACCACTGGAAAGTCATGTCTACTTCCTCCTTATTAAAAAATAAATAAGCCCGGGGATATCATCACTGATATCTCCCGGGCTTTTGTCCCTCCGTGTCACAGCTAGGCTGTGTGTTTTCTCTTGGACCAGTCCGATAATTTTATCGCGGAACCCTAGAAAACAAAAATATATATTTTATAAGATTATTTCACAGCAGTAAAGGATTTGTCAAGCAGCCTAAAAGTTTATTATGATAGACAAGAGCAACCGCAGCCCTATTTGTAACGACTTTGTAACGATTTTTATTCCATAGGGCTTTAAAATAAGATCAGAGGTCTATTGCAGATAAGATGAGGAGTGACTTTATGGAATTTAAAAAGAAGCTGGCCGCCCTTTTGCTGGCCGGGATCCTGCTAACCGGCTGCCGGCCTTTAACTCCCCCGGAACTGGTAAAACCGCCTGAAATGAATAGGAATCAGCAGGAATTACTGCAGGCAGCCCGGCAGTTTTTACCGGAAGGGGCCAGCTTGACCCTGCCCAAGGGGCCTGCTGCCAAGACCGGCTCTTTCCTGGAGGTGGATGTAGACGGGAACGGTACCCAGGAAACGGCTGTTTTTTACAAAAAGGAAGGGGAAGTCGGCCTGCTGATATTGGCAATGAAGGAAGGAAAGTGGGAACTGAGAGATCGTTTAAACGGTGAGGGCAGTGATCTGGGTTATGTTGTTTGGCAGGATTTCAATGACGACAAAATACCCGAACTTTTGATTGGCAGGCTCAGTAACTGGGAGCAGAATAATGATTTAACGGTATATCGGATGGCGGGCCAAACATATCAAGAGGTGAATCGCATCCCCTATGCCAGTTTCTCAGTGGGAGATGTAAAGGGGGACGGGCAGGTGCAATTAGCCGTATTAGCCAAAAGCGAAGCGGAATTCCCCACATCCCAATTAACCCTTTACAGTCTCCGGGAGCAAAAATTGGTTGAAACGCTGCAAAGGGAATATGACGGCTATCCGGAACAGGTTTTGATCGGCCGGGCCGATAAAAATCAGCCGGGAATCTTCTGCGACCTGGGGGTGGGAGCTCATTCCGCCTATACCCTACTGCTGATTTATCAAGACGGACAGTGGACGGAACGGTTTAATGAACTGGCGGATGGCAATGGACTGACCTTCAAAGCCTACCCGCTGCCTAGTAAAGATGTAGATCAGGACGGTATTGTGGAAATTGGCATGCAAAAAGAGCCGCTGGGTGCGGAAGATCTGCCCATGGTGGCCAAGCCATGGATTAATGTCTGGTATCGGTGGGATGGCCAAAAGGGCCTCTTAGCGGTGCGGGAGGATTACTCAGACTATGGCGAAGAGTACAGCTTTGTGATTCCCCGGAAGTGGATTGGAAAATATACCATTGAAAGAAGATCGGATGATGAGGGGGTAAAAGCGGTGGATTTTTATTATATCGGCCGGGATAAGAAATCCAGGGTGCCGCTACTGTCTATTTCTTATCAGCCCAAGGATAGGAACCAAGCTTCCGGGGAACTTCCTTCCAAGCGGCTTTATGTGAAGCTGGGAGAAAACAACCGGAATGTTTTATTCGCCGTTTTTCCTTCGGATAGCCCCAATCTGGCGGGAGATGAACTGCAGGAATACAAAGGGATGCTGTTAACGGAAGAAGAGGTGAAGGATTGCTTTAAAACCATCGATATGGCCAATCTGCTGGAGATGCAGTCATGACCAAAATTCTGGTAGTAGAAGACGAGTCCGCCATCCGGAGTTTTATTGCAGTGAATTTAAGACGGCAGGGCTATGATCCGGTGGAAGCGGCCAGCGGTGAAGAGGCCTTGGCAGTGATGGAACAGCAACAAGACATTGCCGTGGCCATTTTGGACGTGATGCTGCCGGGGATGGACGGCTTTGCGGTTTGCCGGGCCTTAAGGGAAAGATTCCCGGCAATGGGGATGGTCATGCTCACGGCCAAAGGCCAGGAACAGGACAAAGTACAGGGGCTGCAACTGGGAGCGGATGATTATGTGGTAAAGCCCTTCAGCCCCAAGGAACTTCTGGCAAGAATTGAGTCCCTGCTGCGGCGCCTGGAAAGGCCGACGGTGGAGTTAGGGAGCCGGCAGGAAGCTTCATTCACCTCAGGGCCTTTCATCATGCGACCGGACCAAAGGAAATTTTATAAAGATTCCAGGGAGATTGAACTGACTCCCAGGGAATTTGCCATTATCAAACTGTTTATGGAAAATCCCAAAGTTGCTTTAAGCAGGGATGACGTATTAAATTCCGTCTGGGGCAAAAATTATATCGGCGATTTAAAGACCGTGGATGTGAATATACGGAGAATCCGGCAGAAGATTGAGGACAAACCGGAAGACCCCAAATACATCCAGAGCATCTGGGGGTATGGCTACCGCTGGCTGGGAGGGGATTGACTTGCAAAGTATTAAAAAGCGGTTGGTCTGGCAGACCCTTCTGATAATCATTTTGATCGTAACTTTGCTGGAGGGATTTTTTATCCTGGCGGTCCGGCAATATTATTACGGCAGCACCGAGCAAATGCTGTTAAATCGTGCCGGGGTGGCGGTGAGTTTTTACAACCGCTACCTACCGGATGATTCCAGCGGCCTGCTGATAAAGGATAAGGCTCGCTATGTGTTGGAGAATATCCCCCGGGACGAAACGGCCAGGGTAGAGATCATGGATTGGAAAGGAAATTTGATCGCCGTTCATAACGGCTTGGTCACCCGGCAGAAGGTGTCCACACCGGATTTCCAGCAGGCGGTGAAGGGGAGCACCGGAATTTGGCGGGGACGGGAAGAAGGTTCCGATGAAAGGATTCTGGCGGTTTCCACTCCGCTGCAGAACTGGCAGAATGATGTGGTAGGAGTGCTGCGCTATGTGGCCTCGCTGGAAGATACGGACAAAACGGTTATAAAAATTACCTCCGCCGCTTTGACGCTGGGTTTATTGGTGATTCTGCTTTCCATGTTTTTAAGCCTCTGGCTGGCCCGGGGGATCATCCATCCCATTCAGGATATCACCGCGGTGGCCGGGCGGATGGCCGGGGGAAACTTTGACGTAAAAGCGGTAAAGCAGCGGGACGACGAGATTGGCCAACTGGCAGATACGCTGAATTATATGTCTGAAGAAATTGTAAAAAGTGACCGGGTGAAAAACGAATTTATTTCCTCCATATCCCACGAACTCCGTACTCCTCTCACCTCCATTAAAGGCTGGGCGGAGACGGTGCTGGAAGGAAGTTTGGAGGATAAACAAGAGACCCGGGAGGGGTTAACCATTATCTCCCGGGAGACAGACCGAATGATTGATCTGGTGGAGGAATTGCTTGATTTTTCCGGACTCCATACAGGAAGGATACAACTGCACCAGGGAAAAGTCCCGCTGGACCGGTTGCTGCAGGAGGTGGTCCGGCAGTTTACCATTCAGGCCGGAGAAAAAAATATTCAACTGGATTTGCAGACGGCTCCCATGGAAATTACCGGCGACTATAACCGGCTGAAGCAGGTTTTTATCAACCTCGTTCACAATGGCATCAAATTTACCCCGGCCGGGGGGAGGGTGGCTGTTTACAGCCTACAGACAGGAGAGGCTGTCAGAATCACGGTGGAGGATAATGGCGAGGGCATGGAAGAGGAAGACCTGCCAAGAGTAACGGAGAAATTTTACAAGGCCCGCATGAACCGACCGGGCAGCGGCCTGGGGTTAGCCATTGTTGAGGAGATTATTAAGCTTCACCGGGGGGAACTGGAGATACAGAGCAAACCGGGTTGGGGAACCAGGGTAACCATAACCTTAAACCAGCATCTGCCGGAGAATAAGATCAGTCCAAAGGAATAAGCCGCCTTAAATAAAAACTTCCCAAAACCCTTCATATGGGCTTTGGGAGTTTTTTTCGGCAATAAGACTTTATTAAAAAAATATTTTGATACAACCCTGTTAAAAACCCTGAGATTTTTAAACCCTTTAGAACAGTTTGACAGCCGCGAATACCAGTGTAATGATTCCGATACCGATGGTTGTGCCATAAATTTTTTTGGCAGCCGGATCGTTTTTTTCCTTGGCCAAATAAAAAGCCCCTGCGCCGATCAACCCGATACCCAAAAGAACGACGCCAATTTGCACAATCATTAAAAAAATCTCTTTCATTCTCTTTGCCTCCAATTCAATAATAAAGCAGAATTGATAATCACCCCCACAGAGCCGACATTATGCACAAGGGCTCCCAAAACCGGATTCAAAATACCGGTCATGGCCAAAAGAATGGCTGCAAAGTTCAGCAGCAGGGAAAGGGCTAAGTTAATGTGAATGGTTTTCATGGTCTTTTTGGCCAGGCGCAGCAAATGGGGAATGGCTTTTATATCATCCCCCACCAGGGCGATGTCCGCTGCGTCCACGGCAATGTCGCTGCCAATGCCGCCCATGGCAATTCCCACAGAGGCTTTTTTAAGCGCCGGCGCGTCATTGATACCGTCACCCACCATGCAGACCATCTGGTTTTGGTTTTGGTAGTGATCAATGGCGGACATCTTATCCTCCGGCAGACATTCAGCGTGCACATTCTTAATCCCCACCGTCTTGGCAATATGGAAAGCAGACTGAGGGTGGTCCCCGGTAAGCAGGATGGGTTCAATACCAATGGCCTGAATGCTTTTTACCATATGGACGGCGTCCGGGCGCAGGGTGTCGGAAAGGGCGATAAAACCGACGGCCTTGTCTACTAGGGCCACGTAAATCATGGTAAAACCGTCCGCTTGATAACGGGCTGCCTTGTCCATCATGGCCTGGGGCAGAGGAATCTTATGGTCTGCCAGCAATTCCGGATTTCCTGCCAACAGAACTTTGCCGTCAATTTCCGCCTGAACCCCCCGGCCGGCCAGCAGTATGAAATCCTTTGGCTCGTGCCTATGTATTTCCGGTATCGTCCTGGCGTGGACCACAATGGCTTTTCCCAGGGGATGCTCGGACCGCTGCTCGGCGGAAGCGGTGAGGGACAGCAGTGCTGACGGAGAAACCTCTTCCTGAAAGCTTTCCACCGCCACAACCACCGGCTTGCCGTAGGTCAGGGTACCGGTTTTGTCAAAAGCAATTTTGCTTACCTTGGCCAGCCGTTCCAGGGCGTCGCCTTCACGGACCAGCACACCGTGCCTGGTAACGTTGCCAATACCGGCCATGATGGCGGTGGGCGTTGCCAGCACCAGCGCGCAGGGACAAAAGACAACCAGAATGGTGACCGAACGGATAATTTCATCGGTGATAAACCATGTACCCAGGGCTGCCAGCAAAGCAATCACAACAATCCAAGTGGCCCATCGGTCGGCCAGACCCACAATTTTGGCCTTGTTGGCGTCGGCGGATTCCACCAGACGAATCATTCTTTGCAGGGAACTGTCCTCGCCAACCTTGGTTGCCTTCATCTCAAAGGTGCCAAATTGATTGACGGTGCCGCTGGAGACTTCGTCACCCACGCCCTTATCCACCGGCAAAGATTCACCGGTCATGACCGCTTGATTAATGGAGGTTTGTCCGCTGATAATTACCCCATCCACCGCAATGGTCTCTCCGGCCAGCACCCGCAGGATATCGCCCACCTGTACCTGTTCGGCGGGGACAATTGTTTCCGCTCCATCCCGCACCAATCTGGCGGTGCGGGGCGTGAGGTGCACCAGCCTTTCAATGCCCGCCCTGGCCTTGGCCACCGTCCGTTCCTCCAGCAGCGCGCCAATGGTCATAATAAAGGCCACTTCGCCCGCGGCAAAGATTTCACCGATAATCACCGAGGCAATCAAGGCCAGGGATACCAGTACATCGGCTTTAATATCAAATTCGGTCACCAAACCTTCCACAGCCCCTTTGATAATAGGTAATCCGCACAAAACAATAGCCACCCAGGCGGCATCAAAGGGGAGGCTCCAAAGCTGAAAAAAGCTTACGATAAGGGAAAGCCCGGAAATCACCGTAAAAAGAATGGCCCGCTTTTCCTCATCCACCCACCAGTTTTTCATCCCTAACAGCTCCTCCAACAAATATACATTATACCCCTATAAGGTATATTAAGGCTTTGAAATTGTCAATAACTAACGAATAAAAAAAGCCTTGATAAAGTTTCGCTTTATCAAGGCTTGTTGGTTTAACTTAGGCGGGAAAAATGTTCCACCGCTTTCGCAAAGTCCTTAATGGTTTTATCCGCATCGCCGTGTTCGATACCGTCCCGGACGCAATGCTGCAAATGCCCCTCCAGGATTATCTGCCCGACCTTATGGAGCGCCGATTTAGCAGCATTAATTTGAATCATGATTTCATCACAGGGGATATCCTTATCCACCATTTCGGAAATGCCCCGAACCTGTCCCTCAATGCGCTTTAACCGGGCGCGCACCTTTGGTATATCCATACATTCTCGCATGTTTAATCACCTTTTTATGGAACCATTTTGCTACCCTATACCCTAATAGAGTATAGAAATCAATGAATTTTGTCAACGAGGAAAAGATAAACTTGGTGTGCTTCTGTTTTTTGCTAATAAACAGATTTAACAACAAAAGTGTATTTTTGCGAAGATATGGGGAGAAAAAGAACATAGGCTCCTGCTAAATATTTGCAGTTATTAAAAAATAATTTTAATTTTTCACTCAAATCTACTGTATTTAAGCTTTTTGAGCTTTGACAAGGCTGCCATATTATTTCTATAATTACTTAAATACCTAACTAGCTGGGGTATACCTGGCTATGAGGGTATAACAACGCGATTGGTTTCCCTGAGGAGAAAGGCAGATGCCTAGGCCAAGGGGTATACCGTTAACGCTGTATTTATGCAGTGTGTTTTTTCGGTGTACTTTACCCGTCTATGCCTTTTTCCGGCTGGACGGGTTTTTGGTTTTGACGAAAGAATACAAGCAATGAGGGAGCCACATCCAATCCCAAATTTTTCGTAGGAAAGGTAGGTTAGTATGATGGCGGAGTCCTGGGTGGAGCTAAGAAAACAACAACATGAAGAGGCGACTTTTATTAACCATGGAAAAATTATTTCATTACTTGAACAGGGAAGAAATTTTTCAAAAGTTGAGTTAGAAGCCATTATTGAAAAAGCCAGAACAGCCAAGGGCCTTAATCCGGAAGAAGTTGCAGCATTAATTCAGATTGAGGATGAAGAATTGTTAGAGAAGATGTTTGCCGCCGCTTTAGAGATTAAACAAAAGATTTACGGGAAAAGATTGGTACTTTTCGCCCCTCTTTACCTGAGTGACCACTGTGTAAACAACTGTGTATACTGCGGCTATCGTTGTTCCAATAAAATTACCAGGAAAAAGTTAACCATGGAAGAAATACGGGAAGAGGTAATAGCCCTTGAGGAGCTTGGTCACAAACGTTTAATGTTGGATATGGGGGAGGACCCCAAAAAGACTCCCATTGAGTATGTGCTGGAGGCAATGAAAACCATCTATGAGACGACAAAGGACAATGGCGCCATTCGCAGAATAAATGTTCAGATTGCGGCAACAACCGTTGAAGAATACCGCCAACTGAAAGAAGCGGGTATTGGTACGTATATTCTGTTCCAAGAAACCTTCCACCGGGAGACCTACGCCCAAATGCACCCCTCCGGACCAAAGCGGGATTATGATTGGCACACTACCGCCATGGACCGAGCCATGAAAGGCGGTATTGATGATGTCGGTATGGGGGTACTCTTTGGCCTCTATGACTACCGCTATGAAGTAGTGGCACTTATGTTGGGCGTTTTACATTTAGAGGAGAGATTCGGAGTAGGCCCGCATACTCTTTCCTTCCCGCGGATGAGGGAAGCTGAAGGCGTCAATTTAGAAACCTTTCCTTACTTAGTAAGTGATGATCAATTTAAGAAAATCGTGGCGGTTATGCGTCTGGCCGTTCCTTATACCGGGCTCATTATTTCCACCCGGGAAGAGCCTAACTTCCGTGATGAAATCATTGACCTTGGAATTTCACAAATGAGTGCCGGTTCTTGTGTAGGAATCGGTGGCTATAAAAAACAACTGGAGAATATTAAAAAAGGCATTACGACCGCTGCAGACGAGGATGATGCACAGTTTGAAGTGGCAGACCATCGCACCCCGGATCAGATCATTCGCCGCATCTGCGAATCGGGTTATATTCCAAGCTACTGTACTGCTTGTTATCGTAAGGGAAGGACCGGGGACAGATTTATGCCCCTGGCTAAATCCGGTGAAATACAGAATGTTTGCCAACCTAACGCCATTTTAACTTTTAAGGAGTACCTGATAGACTACGCCGGTCCCGAAACGAAAGCAGCGGGTGAACGGACAATCCAAAACCACTTGGCCGAGATTAGAAGCGATCAAATTAGAAAAATAACGGAAGATCGACTGATACAAATTGAGAACGGGGAAAGAGATTTGTATTTTTAACAAAGGGTATTAGGAATAAAACCGGCTCCCAAAGGAGAGCCGGTTTTATTTCATGCCTATTCTTCCCAAACTTTAACTTCTTTCATCTTATCCCCGGGTTGAATTTGATCAACGTATTCCTGTCCCTCAACCACCTGACCGAAAACCGTATGTACACCATCCAGGTGAGGGAAGGCATCATAACAAATGAAGAATTGACTGCCGCCGGTGTCTTTGCCTGCGTGAGCCATGGATAAGGCGCCCTTTTGGTGTTTGTGGGGATTTCCTTTGGTTTCACATTTAATGGTATACCCGGGACCGCCGGTGCCCGTCCCGTGTGGGCAACCGCCCTGGGCGACAAATCCGGGGATGACTCGGTGGAAGTTTAAACCGTTGTAAAAACCCTCGTTGGCCAATTTTTCAAAATTGGCGACGGTGCCGGGAGCTTCCTTGTCAAAAAACTCAATTTCGATTTTCCCGCCCTTTTCCAGTTCAATACTACCCTTTTTCAAATGAAGTTCCCCCTTCATATAAACTTCATTCATTTTACTATAAATAGGCTAAATAGACAAATTTTACTTGCCGTGGGCGCACTCTTTGAGCCACTCCAGGGTGTCTTGCCAGGTATTGAGACTTTTCAACTCTTCCAGACGTTCCGGATGCTCCGGGCGGTTTGTTAGGGTTTCCAGGCATTCACCCATAAGCAAAGTATTGCGCACCCAGTGGGAATGAGGAAGGCTGCCGGTCAGTTCAGCCATGGCCAGTTCTTCCCTGGTTTTATACCATAGCAGCGCCAGGGGATGCAGCCCGGCAGCGCCTTCGGGATTCCACCCCTCGATTTTATGCACTTCTTCTTTAATAAAAGCAGCGCCCAGGGCTTGCTCCAATAGTTCCAGGGATGCGGCAAGACGTGTAATCTCATTTTTCAAAAAGGAAACCTCCTCTTAGATAAGGGGTATTTTTTGGTTCCGGCGATTGGCTATCGGTTGTCGGTAAAAAGCCGAAGGCCGACCCCAAAGGAACCCCGATTAATTTCAATTGTAGGCAGGATATCCATCTTACGCAATAGAATTGAGAATGTTCAGGAGAAAAATTGGGGGTATTCAAAGGGATGTTTTCATTTGTAGCCGTCGACCTGGAAACCACCGGACTGGATTCCGGCCGTGACCGTATTATTGAAGTTGCCTTGGTGAAAGTGATCGACGGAAAGGAAGTCGCTTTTTTTCAATCCCTGGTAAAGCCCCGGGGGTCCTTACCGGTAAAAATAAAACGCCTGACCGGACTGAAGGATGAGGATTTTGCCGGAGCGCCGGATTTTACAGACATTCAACAAGAAATTCTTACTTTTATTAGCGACCTGCCCTTTGTGGGGCATAACATAAAATTTGATAAGGAATTTTTGGATCAGGCCTTGGGCTTTCAAGGGACCTATGAACTGTATGATACCCTTGAATTGTCCAGGTTATTGCTGCCTGCCGCACCCAGCCACCGTCTGGGCGAGCTGTGCAAAAGGGCGGGTTTCGAGCTGCAGACCGAACACCGGGCTCTGGACGATGCCCGGGGAGCTGCGCAATTGCTGTTGAAATTGCTGCAACAGGCCGAAGAAAACGAAGCGGACGTCATCTGGCAATTAAGCCAGTTATTGAAGCAGGCGGAATCTGCCTGGTATCCCTTTTTTCACTCCCTTTACAGTAAGGTTTTAAAGGAATTTCCCGGTGGGAAAATCAACCGCAAGATTCCCGGGGCCTGCTACGAAAATAACCTGCCGGAGGAAAAACCCTATCCGGAAAAGATGCCGCTGGCCCTTGAGGACTGCCTGAAGATCCTGGGGCCCGAAGGGACCTTGGCTTTGTCCATGGCTAAATTCAATCACCGCCCCCAGCAGTGGGAGATGACCCGCTCGGTGGTGGAGGCCTTGAACCAAAGCCGCATTCTGCTGGTGGAGGCCGGAACGGGAACCGGCAAATCCCTGGCCTATCTGGTACCCGCCATATTATGGGCGCGGCATAATGGTGAGCGGGTGGTGATTTCCACCCATACCATTAATTTGCAGGAACAGTTATGGAAAAAGGATATTCCCCTATTGGAGGAAGTTGCGGATTTCTCCTTCAAAACCGCTTTATTAAAGGGGCGGAGCAATTATCTCTGCCTGCGGCGCTGGTACGCCATGCTGGCGGAAACCCATCATCCCCCGGCCGAGGCCTGGTTTTTAGCCCGATTAATGATCTGGCTTCAACAAACCCAAACCGGGGATAAAAGTGAACTCTTTATTCCTTATCAGGAGATGGAATATTGGTATCGGATCTGTTCTGAAACGGACAGTTGCCTGGCCACTCGCTGCCGTCATTTTGGGCAGCAGTGCTTCTTTAATGCCGCCCGGCGGGCGGCTGAGCGGGCGGATGTGGTGATTATCAACCATTCCCTGCTGCTCAGCGATGCCAATGCGGAAAACCGTTTTTTGCCCTCCTTTGGGCCGCTGATTGTGGACGAAGCCCATCACTTGGAGCAGTGCGCCACCGAACATCTGGGCAAAAGCACCGGGCGGGGAGAAATGATGCGCTGGCTGTCCTCCAAACTGCCGTTGCGGCTGGAGCAGATAGAGGATTCCACAGACCCCGGAAACTGGCAAAAAGCCCTGCAGCAATCGGCGGAAATTAGGCAAAGAGCCAGGGAAACCGTTAACAGTTTCTTTGAATTACTGTACCGCTGGGTGGAAAATGTTCCGGGAGCAGAAGAACCCGGTTGGCTGACCCTGAGGTTTGCACGGGAAGGAAATCCTGACGGGGTGGCTTGTTTATCCCCGGCGGTGGAAACAGAGCTGGATAACTTACTGGTACACCTAAGGTCACTGGTGCAGATTAATCTGCGCATGGCCTCCCGCCTGGAGGACCTGACCGTTCTTGCCGGGGATCACTCGGGACTGGCTAAAGATTTATTGTCCTGGGCCATGATGGGGGAAAAACTGGCGGATCGTTTGGAGTTTATCGGCCGTTGTGCGGAAGATGAATATGTCTACTGGATTGAGGGCGTCCGGGAGGAGCGGGAAATGATCCTGCGCTGCGCCCCTGTTGACGTGGGTCCGCTGCTGCAGGACCGGCTTTTTTCAGAACAACGGCCTGTAATCTTAACCTCCGCCACTTTAACGGTGGACGGCAGTTTTAATTATTTTCAAAAAAATATCGGCCTCGATTTACTGCCCGCCGGTGCCGTTATGGAAAAGCAATTAACTTCTCCCTTTCATTACAGTGAGCAGGTTCTTTTATGTGCTGTAAAGGATATTTTACAGCCCAGACAAATCGGGGATGCCGCCTACCATGATCAAATTGCGGAAGCGGTCTATCAAATATCCCTGATGGCAGGCGGGCGAACCCTGGTGCTTTTTACCTCCCACCGTTCTCTCCGGGAAGTCTATTTCCGTTTGAAGACCCGCTATGAAGAGGAAGACATCTGTTTGCTGGGGCATGAATTGGACGGCAGCCGCGGCCGTCTGGTGGAGCAGTTTATGGAAGGAGAAAAAACCGTGCTTTTTGGCGCGGCAAGTTTTTGGGAAGGGGTGGATATACCGGGAGACTCCCTGTCCTGTGTCATCATGGTGAAACTTCCTTTTGCCCCGCCCAACCAGCCTACCATTGAGGCTCGGCTGCAAAAACTGGCGCGGCAGGGGAGAAACGGTTTTCAGGATTACCAACTGCCCCAGGCCGTGATTAAGTTTAAGCAGGGATTTGGCCGGCTGATCCGGGATCCGGAGGACCGGGGAGTGGTTATTTTATTAGATAGCCGTCTGGTGGAAAAGAAGTATGGCCGCAAATTTTTTAATTCCCTGCCCTTGGGGGAGCACGTAAGAGGCAGTTGGCAGCAGGTGGTGTACAAAGTCAAATCCTGGTTTCAACAAAATTAAGAATAATTTAAGTATACCTCTTTCCCTGAGATCATTTGAATGATAAAATATGGTGTGACCCTTTTTGGTATTGATAAGAGATACCAGCTTGGGAACTCTCAGGCAAAAGGATAAGAAAAATAGCGGGAGGTTACCCCATGAAGGGAAAACACATTCCCAATCTGTTTACAATGGGAAACTTATTGTTTGGTGTCTTTGCACTGGTGCTGGCGCTTCAGGAGGAATACGTCCAGGGCGGCATCATGATCTTGATGGCCGGTATAATGGACTATCTGGATGGAAAAGTAGCCAGAAAATTACAAGTATCTTCTGACTTTGGTAAAGAATTGGATTCCCTGGCGGATCTGGTATCTTTTGGTGTGGCTCCTGCGATTCTGGCCTATGCCCTAAAACTCTCCGATTGGGGTTATCTGGGTTTGGCCATTGCATTGGCCTTTGTTCTGTGCGGCGCTTTGCGGTTGGCAAGATTTAACGCCAACACCTTTACCGGTTGTTTTATGGGGGTTCCCATTACGGCTGCCGGTGGAATTATTGCTATTTTGATTATTTATTTTGGAAATATCCCGACCTTGGCCTTACCCTTGGCCATGCTGCTGCTTTCGTGTTTAATGGTGAGTAAGATAAAAGTACCCAAGTTTTAATTATTGGTATTTTCTTCTCCGGTCCGTCATAATGTTACACAGATGCACAAATCCGACCCCACCTAAATACACTAATAGAGGATTTAATTTAAATGAGGGGTGATAGGAATTGCGCGTGTACTTTGTGCGGCTTCCCAGTTTTCTCCGGTCCTTGTTGCTTAAATTCTGGAATTAGTATCAAGGCAGGCCAACTAATGGCTTGCCTTGAACCTTTTTTTATGGGAAGAATAGGACTAAAGTCTTATTAGGACAAAAGTACTATTTTGTAGGACGCCAATCGGCCGAGAAGGATTACAATACAGTGCGTCGAATTTACAATATATAACAAATATACCAAACAAGAGGGAGGATGACCCATGCCAAGGATTGGATTGTGGGGAATCGTGGTTCTTCCTGTCACCGGAATGATCGGTTTGTTCCACTGGGCATTGGGCACATTCCATCTGTCCCCATGGCTAATCGTTTTCCAGGCATTGGCGGAAGTTTTGCTCGCTGTGGCTGTTTTCTATTTTGTTTTTATACGTGGGGAAAAGAAAGAACGGGAAAAAGAGCATCATTACTGGGATAAACAGCTTGCCGATCATAAACAATTGCTTGAATATCTGCCTCTGGCGGTATTGTTTGTGGACCGGCAGGGCACGATTATGCATATGAATAATCTAGCCAGAGAAATTGCCGATATAAAAGACAATGTTAAGAATATCTATCAAAATCCCCACGGTGCGGAGGATCCCCTTGAGTTATTAAAGAAAACCCTGGAAAGCAAACAGGTTTTTCAGGAATATGATTATACCTGCCGTCTGGTGGGAGAGTCCAAATATTACCGGCTGAACACCAGCCTGATCCAAGATGAAGATGGGCAGCCCCTGGGAGCGCTGCTTACGGGTTTTAACATATCGGAACAATTTTTGCTGGAAGAGCAGCTAAGCCAGCGGGGAAAACTGGCTATGATCGGTGAACTGGCTGCAGGAACCGCCCATGAAATCCGCAATCCTCTTACCTCGGTGAGAGGATTGGTGCAAATTCTTGGTCAAAGACTGGATAAGAATGATTCGGCCCAAGAATATATAAAAATGATGTTGTCGGAAATTGATCATATTAATTACATTATTAAAGAATTGTTGCTGCTGGCCAGACGCACCAGTCCCAATTTAAGCTTTATTTCCTTACCGGCCCTGTTGGATGACGCCCTGTTGCTGTTGGAAGGACAGGCTAACAGCAAAGGAATCTTTGTATATAAGGAATACAGCAACGAATTGCCACTGGTGGTTTTAGACGAAGATCAGATGAAACAGGTGTTTATCAACCTGGCCACCAATGCCATTCATGCCATGCCCGACGGCGGGGAACTGGTGGTTTCCGCCGAATATGTGCAGCAGGAGGAAAGCATCGTAGTTAAATTTAAAGATACAGGGATCGGCATTGCCAAGGAAAACATCTCCCGTATTTTTCATCCCTTTTTTACAACACGTCCCGAAGGAACCGGTTTGGGGCTGCCTGTAAGCTATCAAATTGTGGACAATCATGGCGGTAAATTGATGGTTGAATCCATCTCCGGTTCAGGCAGCACCTTTATTATAAAAATTCCACTGGTAAACCGGGAAAATATAAAAGCCTCTTAGATCTCCCTAAGAGGCAAGGCTTATGCCAACCATTCCCCCGATGGCTCCGGCCAGCAAGGTTAAGGAAAGTTTGCCTAAAGCGCCCACCAGCAAAATGTGACCCGGTAAAAATAATCCGGCTAAAATCCAAATAATAATAAAAGTGGTAAAACCAACCCCTAAACCGTTGAAGAGCCCCTTATTGCGGGCTTTTTTAGCGGCATAAGCACTGCCCGAAGCAACACTGATAAATAAAATTCCTGTGGCAACCCAGGACATGGTATTTTCGGAAAGATTGGTAAAATAATAGGTTAATCCTACTAAAACGCTAAAACCCAGAGATAACCCCAAAGATACCAAGGTGCCCCGATAAATGGAAGGAACGTGCAGTACGGGCATGGAAGGTTTATCTTGTTTAAGAGGCGGCATCCTTTGAACCTCCTTACACTTTTTAACATATAACTATTGAATTAGAGGTTCATTTATGACAGAAAGATGGGAGAGGCAATAAAATGGACAGGCAATTTACCATTAGCTATTTAATCGGAGACTCTTTATACCTGAATATAACCAATCGTTGTTCCAATGGCTGCGCTTTTTGTATCCGGAAGACAGAGAAGGGGGTTGGCTATGATTTATGGCTGAAAGAAGAACCCACTGCCGAAGAGGTGCTGGCTGCTGTGGAGGAACCCCAAAAATATAAGGAAATTGTATTTTGTGGTTACGGGGAACCTTTGTCTCAACTGGAGGTTCTAAAAAAGGTTGCCGCTGCATTAAAGCAAAGGGGAGTTCAATCCATACGGGTGAATACCAACGGCCAGGCCAATCTTTATTATGGTCGGAACATTGTACCCGAGTTGGCCGGTCTGGTGGATACCATCTCTATTTCTCTCAACGCTCAAAATGCCGCCGCCTATGTTGCCCTGTGCCGCCCCCAAAAAGGGGAAGAGGCTTATTATTCTCTGCTGGATTTTACCAGAAAATGTGTCGGAGTGATTCCCAGGGTGATCCTTTCCATTGTGGAGTGGCCGGGGGTTGATGTGGAGGCCTGTAGACAGATTGCCCGGGATTTGGGCGTGGAATTCCGGGTAAGAAAACCCATCTCCTAGATGGGATTGTGAAAGTGTATTTATAATCATTATTTTAATGGGAAAGCCCCGGGTTTTAGCGTCCCGGGGCTTTGTCGATTATTCGGCCAATGGGTTATCTCCGGTGCCGCCGGAACGATTTTTTTTGTTATTGGTGTCGTAAAAATCGTGTTCCCAACGACCGTCCGTATTGATATGGGTGGCAGAACCGGTTGGCTCATAAATAAATTTTTTTCCGGTATCATAGTGGTGTTCCTCTTCCAATTGATATTGGTTTCTTTTATCTTTATCCATATCCATCCTCCTGAGTTATCTTATTTAAAAAATATTTAGTGAAATATTTAAAATTCAATTATAAATAAAATAGATATTTGTATTTAATGCTATGAATGATTGACACCGGTTCCGGATCGGTATAATATGACAGTATCTTGATATTGAAAATCATTATAGATCTCCTGCGTAAAACCTGTTAATAATACGGAGGGTTTGTTTTTTATTTTGACCGGGGCAGCCCTTGCTTATACCAAGGGCTGGTTGGCAAAGTCGGTAATTTTACATTGACCGGAAGATTCCTCAAGGGGTAAAATCTGGATAACGTGAATCCATAAAGGGAGTCATCTTGATGAATACGAAAGAAGCCCGTTTAAAAGTAACCGGAATGAGTTGTGCGGCTTGTTCTTCCCGATTGGAGCGAAACCTCGGCAAACTGGCCGGGGTGGAAAAGGCTCAAGTGAATTTGGCCGGCGAAACGGCCACCGTAACCTATGATCCTGATCAGCTATCCACGGATGAAATTATTCATAAAATAACGGAAACCGGTTTCGGCGTGGTTCAGGAAACCTTGGAACTGAAGGTTAAGGGAATGAGCTGTGCGGCCTGCTCCAGTCGGCTGGAAAAGGCGCTGAACCGGGCCCGGGGTGTTTTTAGCGCCGTTGTGAACCTGGCTACGGAGAAGGCGGTCGTAAGATATAATCCCGGAGAAACTTCCCCCGGAGAAATCCGCAGAGTGATCCGGGATGCCGGGTTTACTCCCGAGGCTTTGACGGAAGACGGCGATCCGGACCGGGAACGTCTGGAGAGACAGCGGGAGATTACACGGCAGAGAAGGCTTTTTTACCTGTCGGCGGTTTTATCCCTGCCGTTGCTTTTATTTATGATGACCATGCTCTTTCAGTGGCATGAGGCCATGCGTTGGGGTATTTTTCACCCTTATGTACAGTTTGCCCTGGCCACGGCCATTCAGTTTGGTCCCGGACTGCATTTTTATAAGGATGCCTGGCGTTCTCTGCGGGGCGGCGGCGCCAACATGTCGGTTTTAGTGGTGCTGGGCACCAGTGCCGCCTATTTTTACAGTGCGGCAGCCACCTTTTTCGGCCATCAAATTGGCCAGCATGAAGTTTATTATGAAACCGGCGGTTTAATCATAACCTTGGTATTGCTGGGTAAAATGCTGGAGTCCTCAGCCAAGGGGAAAACTTCCGAAGCCATCCGAAAATTAATGGGGCTGCAGCCCAGAACCGCCAGAATTATTCGCGGGGGACAGGAACAGGAAATTCCCATTGAAGAAGTACAGGTGAAAGATCTGCTGATGGTTCGGCCCGGGGAGAAAATCCCGGTGGACGGAACCATGGTGGAGGGTTATTCCACCGTAGACGAGAGCATGCTTACCGGCGAAAGCGTTCCGGTGGACAAGCAGCCGGGGGACCGGGTGATTGGGGCCACCCTCAATAAGCTGGGCACCTTTAAGTTTGAAGCCACCCGGGTTGGCCGGGATACCGCTCTGGCTCAGATCATCCGTATTGTGGAAGAAGCCCAGGGCAGCAAGGCGCCCATTCAACGGATGGCCGACGTCATTTCCTCTTATTTTGTGCCGGTGGTGGTGGGCGTTGCCTTGATTACCTTTGGCCTGTGGTACTTTTTGGCACAACCCGGCGAACTGGCCCGGGCTCTGCTGGCTGCCACCGCAGTTCTGGTGATTGCCTGCCCCTGCGCCCTGGGACTGGCTACCCCCACCTCCATTATGGTGGCAACGGGCAAAGGGGCTGAATTGGGCATTCTCATCAAGGGCGGCGAATATTTAGAAAAGGCTTACCAGCTCAATACCGTAGTGCTGGATAAAACCGGTACCATTACCCATGGCAATCCAAAGCTTACGGAGATACTGGCCTTTGGCGCCTATGAAGGCCGGGAGGCCGAACTGCTGGCTTTGGCCGGAGCGGTGGAAAACAGCTCGGAACACCCCCTGGCCCGGGCCATTGTGGAAGCGGCGGCGGAAAAAACCGCTGGGCTGGCCGCGGTTTCTGATTTTACGGCCATACCGGGACACGGGATACAGGCCAGGGTAGAGCAGAAGGAGGTCCTGCTGGGCACCGTTAAGCTGATGAAAGATCATCAGGTGGATTTCACGCCCTGGCAGAAAAACCGGGAGGAATTGGAAGAACAGGGTAAAACGGTGATGCTGATGGCGGTGGACGGTTCGCCCGTTGGTTTAATTGCCGTGGCGGATACCGTGAAGGAAGAATCTGCTTCGGCCATCCGGCAAATGCTGGCCATGGGCATTGAAGTGTGGATGCTGACCGGCGACAATCAGAGAACCGCCCGGACCATTGCCGCCCAGGTGGGCATCCAACAGGTTATGGCGGAGGTGCTTCCGGAAGATAAGGCACAAAAAATACGGGAGCTTCAGGAACAAAATAAAATTGTCGGCATGGTGGGGGACGGCATCAACGATGCTCCGGCCCTGGCTATCGCAGATGTTGGGTTTGCCATCGGCACCGGGGCCGATGTGGCCATGGAAGCTGCGGATATCACGCTGATGCGCGGGGATCTCTGGGGGGTTGTGGACAGCATTATCCTATCCAGAGCCACCATTCGCAATATCCGACAAAACCTGTTTTGGGCTTTATTCTATAACACCGTTGGTATTCCGGTGGCGGCCTTTGGCCTGCTCAATCCGGTTTTAGCCGGAGCGGCCATGGCTTTCAGTTCTGTTTCGGTGGTAACCAACGCCCTGAGATTAAAAAGATTTACCCCCCATCACCGGGGTTAGAGAGGACAAAGGAGGAGAATACTAATGTCAAACACTATAAAACTGCAGGTACGGGGAATGAGTTGCGGTCATTGCAAGGCGGCCGTTGAGAAGGCGGTTAAAAAGCTCTCCGGCGTGCAGACCGTAGAGGCTACCCCGGCGGAAAACCAGGTGGTGGTTACCCATGACGGGTCCACGGATTTAAAAACCGTTAAAGAGGCCATTACCGACGAGGGTTATACGGTGGTAGATTAGACCAAAAAGGATGAGGTGGTAGAGTGGCAGACAGTTCGGAATCCATTCATGAGCTTTATGACCTGGCCGTGGTTGGTTGCGGTCCCGCCGGCCTGGCGGCGGCTTTAAACGGAACCATTCGCAAAAAGAAAATCATTTTGTTTGGAACGGACTTTTGCAGCCCTAAACTGCATCACGCTCCTAAAATTGAGAATTACCTGGGTTTACCCAATATTACCGGAGAGGAACTGCGTAAAAAATTTTTAGCGCATCTTCAGGAAGTAAAATTAAAGGTAAACCAAAACAAAATCAGCGGCATTTATCCTGAAGGGGAAAACTTTACCCTGCAATCCAGAGACAAATTTTTTAAAGCCAGGGCAGTGATCCTGGCCACAGGCGTGAATACCGTAAAACCCATCCAGCGGGAACTGGATTACCTGGGGCGCGGGGTCAGCTATTGCGCCACTTGCGACGGCCCTTTGTATAAAGACCGGAAGGTCATTGTACTGGCTTACAACCGCGATGGACTGGAAGAGGCCAACTTTCTTTCGGAAATTGCCTCGGAAGTGTTGCTGGTGCCCCTGCTTAAAGAAGAAGAGGCCGCCCGGGTGCGGTTGAATGAGAAAATAAAAGTTGTTAAAGGCAAAGCCATGGGCATTACCGGAGAAATGTGGGCCACCGGGGTTGCGCTGGAAGACCAGCAGCTTACGGCGGACGGCGTGTTCATTGTTCGTGAATCGGTGCTGCCGGATCAGTTGGTGCCTGGTTTAAAGGTGGGCAGCCAAGGGATTGAAGTGGACCGGTGGGGAGCAACCAATATTCCCGGCGTTTTTGCCGCAGGGGACTGCACCGGAGCGCCCTACCAGCTAAGTAAGGCCACCGGGGAAGGACAGGTGGCAGCTCTCAGCGCCGCCAAATATCTCGATGAATTAAAGAGCAAAGTGAAGGAAGACAGACCCCTGGCCACCGTATAAATTTGCAGGCATTAAAAAAGAAGGCCCTCATAGGGTCTTCTTGGCCTTTCCGGAGGAAGAACTAGACAAAGCGTTTAATCATAGGGTAATTTTCATCATCAAAAGCATAGCTTACATAAGAAAAAAATCCTTGCCGGCCCCAGAAACCCACGGTATTATCCTTTGGATTTGAGGAATTAACTCTGGCTTCTAAAGCAATGGATTTGCATCCCTGGTTTCTTACCACTTCCTCAAATAACTGGTAAATTTGCCTGCCCATGCCTTTATTTCTTAAATGAAAGGGAATCTGAAAAAAATGAATGTAGGCTTGAGAGAGACCCATGGGGTCTTTTTTTAGTTCGTAAATTAGATAGAAATTCTCCTCCTCAATGTCATTGTTATGATCGGCGTCCGTTATGTATACACAGCGGGGAAATAATATGTGTTCGATAAAACAAAGGCGGGTTTGCAGCAATCTTTCCAGCCGCAGGCGAAATATGTCCAGGTTCGGGTCAGGAGCAGGTAAATAGTGCACCCGTATCTTACTCCTTTTATGATGATTTCCTTATAAATATAGCACTAACCCCTTTTTAAAGGAACAAAGAACAACAAATAATTCTAAAATTCTTTTATTAACAGAAAATTGTCAAATATTAAAAGGATTTGACATACGAATTAAGGAAAAAATGGAAGGATTATCTATTTTTTGAGAGAATTATTTTTGACAGAGAAGGGAAAGGAGTGATGCCCGATGTGGAAGCCCAGCGATTTTTTAGCCAGGGCTGTTTATAAGGGAGGCTTTTGGCAAGTGGTGGCTTGTTTGTTTGAGGCAGCCGGAGCAGGCAAACCCGCCTTGCGTTCTCTGGAAAAGGCCCTCCAGAAGAACCCCCGTCAGGCGGATCTTCATTTGCAGGCCAGCCGGATCTATTTGAAAATGGGGCAGGTGGATCAAGCGGCCCTGCATTGCAAAAAAGCTGCCTCCGGGTTGGGACCCGGCAGTTTTTTATACTGGCTGGACCGAGCCTCCAACGGAGGCATAAAGCCGCACCGCTGGGATGAACTGGAGATTCAGGAGCACCACCAGGAGGATTTTTCTACGAAAGTCGAATGCTCCGGGGGCGACCGGGTTTCCGAATTTAATAACAGCGGTCTTTATCTTTTGGAAATGGGGCGCTATCGTGAAGCCCTGGCCTGCTTCCAGCAGTCCCGTGAGCTGGGCGGCAATGATCCGGCCATCTCATTTAACACCGGGCTGGCCTTAAGTAAAATGGATCGGCATCAGGAAGCCCTGGATTTTTACACCGAAGCTCAATCGCAGGGCTTTTCCAGTCCTGAACTCTTAAATAACAAGGGCTACAGCTTGTTTTATTTAGCCCGGTACGAGGAGGCGCTGGTCTGCTATGAAGTGGCCAGACAATACCTGCCCCGGGATCTCGGCCTGTTAAGCAACATGGCTTCCTGCTATCATCAAATGGGGCGGGTGGAAGAGGCCCAGGGCTGCTACCGCAGCGCCATCAAAGCTTGTCCCCATGACGGGACCCTGCACAATAATCTGGGGGTTTGTCTGGAAAAGATGGAAAAAGTGAAGGAAGCCCTGGAATGTTACCGGAAAGCCGTTGAGTGCTCTCCCCGCAACTGCACTTTTTTGTTAAACCTGGCGGAATGCTTGTTTCGACTCAACCGGTTGGACGAAACCTATGGTCTGGTGGAGCAAATCCTCGATTATGAACCCAATCATTATCAGGCCTGGGGGTTGCGAGGAGAAATATTGGTGGAACAAGGGAAGATGAGAGAAGCGGCGGAGTGTTATGGAAAAGCTCTGGGTATCGCCGTTTAAAAGGGACATTGGAGAAGCGACTTTGCATAGCGTCTGAAGAACGGCAGATAACCCAGGGAACAACCGGACTAATAAGAAATAGAATACGGATTGAAAGGATGACACGGAATTACGCGGATTTCAATTAAAAAATCCGTGAGAATCCGCGTTCTATTCTCTTTTTATTTTTGGACAATAAAGGGCTGCGCAATTCAACCATTCCGGTTTTTTTGCGATAGCCCTATTTTTTCTGTGACCCGCTGGAGAAGGTTATTGTAGAAAAAAAGAAAAAATCCTTCTTTGCGGCAGGGAGAAAGCCAACGGAGGCGAAATATAGTAAAGTTCAGTACCGGGAGAAATACTACCATTCGAAGGAGGAGGATGCATGTACGAGTTAACGGTTAACGGCAAATTCTCCGCTGCTCATCGTCTATGCGGTTATCCCGGTGATTGTGCCCGATTGCATGGACACACCTGGACCGTCCAGGTAAAGGTCATTGGCGAAGAACTGGACCCGCTGGGAATGCTGGTGGATTTTAAGGAGATCAAGAAACATCTGGCAGCGGTCATTGACCGGCTGGACCACCAGTTTTTAAACGAAATTCCCGGCTTTGGACAGGGGGGAGTCAACCCCACGGCGGAAAACCTTTCTTTTTATATATATCGGTTACTGGAAAAACCCATTCTAGAGATCAAGAAGGGCATAAGATTAAAGGAAATTTCCGTATGGGAATCGCCGGATGCCTATGCCACTTACCGGGAGGAATAAGTGTTGAAGGCTGTTGTTTTGTTATCGGGAGGGCTGGATTCCGCTGTCTGTCTGGCCTATGCCAGGACGGAAGCTTCCGTTGAATTGGCCTTAACCATGGATTATGGGCAGCGTTCCGCAGAAAAAGAAATTGCCGCCGCCGCCCAATTGGCACGGTATTATCAAATTCCCCATAAAGTTATTGCCTTGCCCTGGTTGGCAGAGATCACCCATACCGCGCTGGTGCAGAGGGAAGAGGATCTGCCGGAACCGGCTGCAGCGGATTTGGACAACCTGGAGCTGGGAAATCAAACGGCTGCCGCCGTATGGGTCCCCAACCGGAATGGACTGTTTCTCAACCTGGCCGCCTGCTTTGCCGAGTCTCTGGGCTGTTCCCTGGTCATCGCCGGTTTTAACCGGGAGGAGGCCGCCACTTTCCCGGATAATACGCCTGAATTTACCCTGGCGGCCACTGCGGCCATGGCTTACTCCACCGCCAACAAAGTAAAGGTGGTCAGTTATACCGGGCACCTGGATAAGGGGGAAATTGTGGCCCTGGGAAATCGCCTGGGAGTGCCTTGGGAGTCCATCTGGAGCTGCTACCGGGGAGAATCAAGCATGTGTGGAAGTTGTGAGAGCTGCCGGCGTTTGATCAGGGCCTTTGCCACTGCCGGGCTGACCCTTCCCGCTTCTTTAAAGGATTTTGCAACCACCGGAGGTGAGGCCAATGCTGGTTAGGGTTGAAGAGAAAGAGATAAAATATGACGGAAGGCAGTTGTCTTCCCTCTGGGCTTTTCGAAATTTTGGTCTGCAGGGGGACAGTATAGTTTGCTTCCGGGGAGGCTGTCAGGTAGAATTGACCGAAATGGTGGACCTGGCCGATGTGAGGGCCAATGCCCCCATTTATAGTGAAGATATGCTGCATTTTATCATTGAACATTTTGATATGGATCTGGAAAAAGCGGTGGTCAGGCAGCGTTTATTTATCGCCATCATCAAGGATTGCCTGAATCGGCAGGCCAAGGTTGATTTAATCCGCCGGGGCGACGATCTGTATTGCGGGGAGCGCAAGCTTTCGGTGTCTATTGCCACGGCCAGCCCGGTATCCACCTTAATCCATACCGGACTGAACGTATCCTCCCGCAACACCCCGGTGCCCGCCATCGGTTTACTGGATATGGGCTGGCCTTCCCAAGACATTTTAAAACTGGGCCAGACCATTGCCCGGGCCTACCAGGAAGAAACCGGGGGCATCCGGTTGGCTCGTTGTAAAGTCAGGGGTGTGGGTTAATGGACGGGTACTTGCAGGAAATTTTTTCTTCCGTTCAGGGAGAAGGCCCCTATGTGGGGGTGCGGCAGGTTTTTGTGCGTTTTGCCGGATGTAACTGGGATTGTGCCTATTGCGACACGCCCAAGCAGGCGACGCCTCCTTCATGCCTCGTCGAACCAATACCCGGCCAGCCGGAGCTTGTGCATTTGGCGAATCCCCTGGAACCGCAGCAAGTGGCCGAACTGATTCGGCAATATTTTACTTTAGCCCTGCATCACTCGGTGAGCTTAACCGGCGGAGAGCCTTTACTACATGCAGATTATATTCAGTCCCTGGCCAAAGAACTGGCCGGAACCCAACGGGGAATTTTTCTGGAGACTAATGGAACCTTGCCGGAGGAATTGCTAAAGGTACTGAACGACATTGCCATTATTAGCATGGATATCAAGCTGAAAAGTTCCACCGGAACCGAAACCCCCTGGGAAGTGCAGGAAAAATTTCTGGAGATCGCCGCCCGCAAGGAAGTTTACGTAAAAATCGTTATTACAGGCGCTACCAGCGATGAAGAAGTACAGAAGGCAGGGGAAATGGTAAGCCGGCGGGCTCCCCAAGGGGCATTGATTTTGCAGCCGGTTACCCCCAGGAACGGCGTTTTGGCGCCCACTGCCGGCCGGGTTCTTCATTTGCAGGAATTGGCGTTAAAATATGTACAAAATGTAAGAGTTATCCCACAAACACATTTAATGATGGGGCAGCGATAAGGAGTTGACAACCATGTTTGATAAACCGAAAATAGAGCAAGCCGTTCGGATGATTCTTGAGGCCATTGGGGAAGACCCGGACCGGGAAGGGCTGTTGGAAACACCGGCCCGGGTAGCCAGGATGTACGAAGAAATTTTTGCCGGGCTGTCTCAAGATCCCCGGGAGCATCTAGGCAAAACCTTTTCCGAAGAACATGAGGAAATGGTGCTGGTGAAGGATATTCCCCTGTACAGTGTTTGTGAGCATCATTTAATCCCCTTTATCGGTAAAGCCCATGTTTGTTACATTCCCAGACATGGCAATGTAACGGGACTTTCCAAACTGGCCCGGCTGGTGGAAGGATATGCCCGGCGTCCGCAGTTACAGGAAAGGCTGACCAAGCAGATTGCCGACGCCGTTATGGAAGAGCTGCGGCCCTACGGCGTGGCGGTTGTGGTTCAGGCGGAGCACCTCTGCATGTCCATGCGGGGCGTACGGGCTCCCGGAGCCCATACCGTGACTTCCGCCGTACGGGGAATATTCCAGAAGAATGAAGCTTCCAGAGCGGAGGCCATGAGTTTAATTTTGAAAAGTGAATGATGGTTTGTTTGATGGAGGGAACCCTGTGGAAAAGAAAATGACATCAGGGAAATTGGAACTGGTGGCTGCCAAGAAATTTGCTCCCTATGGGGAAATGTACAAAGTAGTGGATTTTTTAAACAAAACCCTGAAGGATAAGCAGGTCATCTTTGGTTTAACCAAGGATGAGAAGGGTCAGATGACCCTATCCATTTATGAAACCTAGGAGGACCTATGCGCGTTTTAATTTCTAATGATGACGGCATTTATGCCGACGGCATTGCTGCTCTCAGAAAGGCCATGGAAATGGTGGCGGACGAAGTCTACGTGGTGGCGCCGGACCGGGAACGAAGCGCCTGTGGACATGGCATTACCGTGACCCGTCCCATCCGGGCCAAGGTACACCGGTTTAAATCCGGCCAGGCCAAAGGCTGGGTGGTGGACGGCACGCCGGCGGATTGTGTCAAACTGGGGCTGGAATCTTTACTGGAAGCCCCGCCGGATCTGGTTGTGTCCGGCATTAACCTGGGGCCTAATTTAGGCACCGATGTTTTGTATTCCGGAACGGTTTCCGCCGCCTTTGAAGGAGTAATTAACCACGTACCTGCCATTGCGGTTTCGCTGGCAGCCTGGGAAAACTTAGATTATACGGTGGCGGCGGAATTTATGAAAGAATTTGTGCCCAAAGTAATGGCCAACCCCTTGGAACCAGGCATATTGCTGAATATCAATGTCCCCTTGAATTATGACGGCAAAGGCATTCAAGTTACTCGCTTGGCCCGTCGGCGCTACATTAATGTTTTTGACAAACGGGTGGATCCCCGGGGGAAAATTTATTTTTGGATGGCCGGAGAGCCTCACAACCTGGACGAGGACGATTTGGAAACCGATGCTGCAGCCGTAAACAACGGCTATGTTTCTATTACGCCGCTGCACTTGGATTTAACCGATTACTCTTATCGCAAAAAAATGGCCGGCTGGCTGCCGGCCAAATAAAAGTTATGAAGCTCTCTGCAACAGAGGGCTTTTTTATACCAGTTCATTGGCCTTGGCCAGGGCGATCTTCACAAAATTACCGCACTGGCGGGAAGTAAGATTGCCGTAATCACTGTGTTCCCCCAGGATTAATCCTTCTACTCCCTGGGCATTGGCAGCATAGTGTTTCATTTTCCAGTTCATCACCTTGTCACGTGCCATTGTTATTCCTCCTTTTAAAATTTTAAAATTGTCTTTCACATCGGAATACCATCTGCCCGGTTTTATCCCGTGATGGACGCTCCAGACCGATTTTTTTCCGACAGGTGAAAAAATCCATTCCTTTTGCCAGGCTTTATCCAGAAAATCCATTTAAAACAAACAAATATTATTTCCTTTTTCTATGGCTAGTATGCTGCAAAAACAAACAAATTATTTTACTAAGAATCTGGTGCTAAAACCATGAATTTATTTTTAAAAAAATTGCTGGCCTTTAGCTAAAAGAAGCGATCTCCCAAAGCGCCTTTAATGCGCAGAAAATCTTTCCGGTGAATACCGCCCAGCAAAAATAAAAGGAGCAGATAAACAAAGCCGCCGGCAATTAAAGAAACGATTAAAGTTAAAAGGGAAGAATAGGGCAAAAGAAAAATTTTAATTTGCCAAATAACCAGGCCCATGCCGCCGGATGCCAAAAGCGGTTTGATAATATCGTGGGACAGGTTGATTTGATAGCCGATCAGTTTTTTCAAATCATAATAATTTAACAAGGCCATCAAAATATAACAAAGATTCAGAGCCAGACAGGAACCCAGAATACCCAGTTTGGGTATAGAAGTTAGATAATAAAGACCGAATATTTTAAAAACCGATGCCAACATTAAGTTTTTAAAAGGACGCATGGCTTCTCCCATGCCCTGCAGAATGCCGGTGGTGGTCTGCTGGAAATAGAGAAAGGGACCGCCAATGGCCAAGACCCAGAGAATTTTGCCCGCTTCCTTGTAACCAAATAAAACACCGCACATTTCCTGGGGCAACAGGAAAAAAGCCACGGCACAGGGTAGACCCACTCCGCAGGTAATGCGCACGGCCACGGAGGTTCTGTTTCTCACCAACTGGCGGTTTTCCAAGGCTAAAGCGTCCGAGATAGCCGGTATCAGAGCGGTGGCCAGAGCAATGGTAATCATGGTAGGGGTAAATAACAGGGTTTCCGCCACGCCGATCAACAATCCAAAAACCGAAGTTGCTTCCGTTAAACTGAGGCCCGCTGCCTGGAGGCGCTGGGGGATAATCACCGCGTCCGCCGACATAAGCAGGGTGCTGACAAAGCGGGACAGGGTGACCGGAATACCCAGGTTAAAAATCCGGGAGCAGGACTGCTGAAAGGGCTCCGGCAGGCTGCCGGAAGTCCGGTTGATTTGAGAGCGTCCTTTAAAATAAAAATAAAGCATGGTGAGGCAGCCGGTTAATTCCCCGATGACAACCCCCAGAGAGAGACCAATGGCCGCATATTCAATTCCCCGGGGCAGCAGAAAATAAGCAATGCAGAGGCCGGCCGACACACGCATTAACTGTTCCAGGGTTTGGGTAATGGCCGTGGGAGCCATTTGCTGCAGCCCCTGAAAATAACCGCGAAAAGCGGAACAGATGGAAACCAGAAATACACCGGGAATTAAGCAAAGAAAAATATAATAGACCTTGGGATTGGGAAAAACATATTTCAGTAAAAGAGGGGATCCTACTACCAGCAGAGCCGTAAGTAAAAGGCTGGAGCTAATTAAAAAGAATAGACAGATGCGGAAGATCCGGTGGGCTCCCCGGTAATTTTTTTTGGCAATTTCCTCGGCCACCAGTTTGGAAATGGCAACCGGAATGCCCAGGCTAGCCAGTACCAGCATGAGAATATAAACTGGGAAGACCATGTTGAAGAGTCCGATGCCTTCCGGTTTGATCAAGCGGATCATAATCATCTGGTAGATAAAACCGATGACCCGGTTAATAAAGCTGGCTGTTAAAAGAATTAAAGCCCCGTAAACAAAAGATTGTCGAGACATGTCCATTTTCCTTTCGTGTATTGGCCAAGCCGGTGGCTCACTACCTATTTTTATGTATGGACAGGGGCTTGTATGAGCCTTGCAAAGAAAAAGGAAGGGGACAAAAATAAAAACTCAATTTTTAGTAAATTAAGAGGATTTGCTTAAAATATGTAGAAACATTTACATAATTTTAATTCCCTTGACCTTGATTTCTGGGCTTGTTAGCGGGTAAAAAGCTACCCCTGAAAAGGGGTACTTTTATGCCAATTTGCCCAGGATTTGGTTGAAGGTATAGAATTAGTTGATCGGGGAAACCATTATTTACAAAGGAGGCCTGAATTTTGAAAAACTACCAGTCTAGCCAACTCCGCAACGTTGCAGTGGTGGCCCACGGCGGTTCCGGAAAAACTTCCCTGGTGGAAGCCATGTTATTTAACACTGGAACTCTTTCCCGCCTGGGACGAGTAGAAGACGGAACGACAACCTCTGATTATCATCCAGAAGAAACAGCCCGTAAAATGACCATTCACACCAGCCTGGTGCCGGTTGAATGGAATAACACAAAAATTAATTTACTGGATACTCCGGGCTTTTCAGATTTTATTGGTGAAGTAAAAGGCGCTCTCCGGGTAGCTGATGCAGCTTTATTTGCCGTTTCTGCAGTGGACGGCGTTCAAGTTCAACATGAAGTGATCTGGGAAATGGCCGAAGGGCTGCCCAAGATCGTGATTATTAATAAAATGGATCGTGAAAATGCGAACTTTGATAAAGTTCTTGATAATCTCAAAGAGAAATTTGGGGCAAATTTTGTTCCCGTACAGATTCCCATCGGTTCCTTTAACGACTTTAGCGGCATAGTGAGCGTGATGGACCGCAAGGCCTTTAGCGGCGACGGTAAGGGCAAAGAGATCCCGGTGCCCGGTGATCTGGAGGATGCGGTTGAAACCTACCGGGAATCCCTAATTGAAGCGGCCGCAGAAGGGGACGACGAGCTCACCATGAAATACCTGGAGGGCGAAGAACTGACCCCTGAGGAAATTAAAGACGGTTTTCGCAAAAGCATCGCCACCGGCAAAGTGGTTCCGGTGCTGGCTTGCTCCGCTACTAAAAACATTGGTGCCGCTCAAATCCTGGATTTCCTGGCTTATTACGCCCCGGCTCCCCAGGTCGAGGAAGGGCCCATGGCTGCCCTGGTATTTAAAACCATCGCCGACCCCTATGTTGGCAAGATGAATTTTATAAGAGTCTTCCGGGGTCAATTTAAGAGCGATACACCGGTTGTCAATGTGAAAAAGGATAAGCCGGAAAAGATTGGTCAAATCCTCTATGTACGGGGGAAAAGCACCGTGCAGACGGATACCGTTCCTTGCGGGGATCTGGCCGTACTGGTTAAACTTCAGGATACCGGTACCGGAGACACCCTGGCGGATAAAGATAAGCCCGTGGAATTAGAGGGCATTTCATTCCCGGCCCCCACCCTGACCACCGCGGTGGTTCCCAAGAGTAAGAACGACGAGGATAAACTGGGAGACGCGCTGTTAAAATTAACCGATGAAGATCCCACGGTGAAGGTGCAGAAAAATACCGAAACCAAGCAAACCTTGCTGATCACCATGGGTGAGGCGCAAACTCAGATTATGGTGGAGCGCCTGAAAAAGAAATACGGTGTGGACGTTGTACTGGAGGAGGCCAAGGTGCCTTACCGGGAAACCATCCGCAAAAAGGTTGAAGTGGAAGGCAAACACAAGAAACAATCCGGCGGCCGGGGGCAATACGGCCATGTTTGGATTCGTTTTGAACCCACAGAGGAGCATTTTGTATTTGGCGAAGAAGTATTTGGCGGCGCCGTACCCAGAAACTACTTCCCGGCCGTAGAAAAAGGCCTGCGGGAAGCGCTGGAGGAAGGGGTGCTGGGATTCCCTGTAACCGGTCTGAAGGCTACTTTGTATGACGGCTCCTACCACCCGGTGGATTCCTCTGAAATGGCTTTTAAAATTGCCGCTCATCTGGCCTTTAAGAAGGGTTGCGACCAAGCCAGCCCCGTACTGCTGGAACCTATTCAAAATGTTGAGGTTACGGTTCCGGAAAACTTTATGGGAGACATTATCAGCGATTTCAATACCAAGCGGGGCCGGGTGCTGGGTACAGAGCCCCTGGGCAGACTGGTAAAAATCCGCGCCCAGGTGCCTTTATCGGAAATGTACCGCTACGCCATCGACCTTAAATCCATGACCCAGGGCCGCGGTTCCTTCACCATGGAATTCTCCAGCTATGAAGAATTCTCCGGCCGGGAAGCGGAAATGGTCATTAAGAAAGCCAAGGAAGAAAAAGAAGCCAAATAGAACAAAAAACAGGAGTTCCCGCCGGGACTCCTGTTTTATATTTTAATCCGACGGCCGTGTATTCTTATTGCGCTTGGCAAAGCCGGCCATCTCATGTTCAATTTCACAACCGGCCCATTCCTGAGGGGCCGTTAAATCAGGAGCCTTTTTCGATTTTATTTCCGGTTGAATTTCCTCTGCGGATTCCTGGTGATACTGGCCGGGATTAAATTTAAAAAAATGCCCCATGGTCACCAACCTTTCTAATACAATTTTGCAAAAATAATTTGTGAGTAGATAGTTCTATTTTGAGCAAAACTAGATGCAATATACTAGGAAAGAATAACAAAGACCAATAACACTTTGTAGATCGGTGTTGACTAATAAATGGCTCTCTGTTATACTAATTCTTGCGTCAGGCCAAACGAATACGGGGGTATAGCTCAATTGGTAGAGTAGCGGTCTCCAAAACCGTTGGTTGAGGGTTCAAGTCCTTCTGCCCCCGCCAAGCTAAAATTAGAGGTTGTGGAATTTTTCCACAGCCTCTAATTTTTTGTGTTTATAGGTCAAGAACATGCTTTAGAAACTATTGAACCACAA
This sequence comes from Desulforamulus ruminis DSM 2154, assembly GCF_000215085.1. Classification (NCBI taxonomy): domain Bacteria; kingdom Bacillati; phylum Bacillota; class Clostridia; order Eubacteriales; family Peptococcaceae; genus Desulforamulus; species Desulforamulus ruminis. The sequence goes on along the minus strand of NC_015589.1, from coordinate 2,235,907 downwards.
TACACGTCACATTCCATGAGAACTCAAAATCCTCATAAGAACTAAACATTTGGTTCCAGAATCGGTGATTTGCCAAGGGTCACGGCTTTTAATATGGGGTTTAAAATTATTCCTCCATTCCCAAAGAGTTAGGGCAATCTTGCTTATCTAATATCTTTAGAATGATTTAATATAATCAATATTTATTTGATAATTAACTTTTAAATATAAACTTTAAAGTCATAATGTAATATTTTGTCGATTTATTAAACATAAAATAGATAATACCTATAATTTTGTTTATAAAAAAGCATTGACAATGATAATCATAATCATTATCATTAGTTTATGACGAAATAGGGAAAAAATGCTAAAAAATTAGAGGATATTATCTGGTTGGGGGATGAAAAATCGATGTGGGAATGGCTATCAAAAAACACACCAAAGGGTAAAAGAATGGGATTCTTTTTCTCTTTGGTTTTGCTTTTGTTGGGGACCGTTGGCTGTGGAAATACTTTAACTCTTACGGGCACGGTGGAATCCACACAAATTGATGTCAATGCGGAAGTACCCGGGAAGATTATTAAGATCCTCAAGGAAGAAGGCGATTTGCTCAAGGAAGGGGATGTGCTGGCGGAGGTGGATGCCTCCAACCAGGAACTGGTGATGGAGCAATACCAGGCCATGACGGAAATAAAAGAGGCAGCCTTTGCTGAGTTAAAAAAGGGAAATCGGGCTGAACAAATTAAGCAAGCCGAGGCACTGACGAAAGAAGCCAAGGCCCAGTTGGACAAACAAAAAGCCGCCAGTAACATTGAGGAAAAAAAGGTGGACGATGCCGAACAGACAGCCCGGGCAGCCATGGAAATCGCTAAGGCGGATTATGAATATCTGCTGGATAAATATACAAAGCTGGAAAAACTAAAAGAGGCGCAGGCGATTTCCGAGGATGAATTCCTGGCAGCCAAGCGTCAACTGGATACGGCAGAATATCAACTGACGATCAAGAAAGAAAACTTGGAATTTGCCCAGCGACAAGCGGTTTTAACCAAAAACGGGCTGAGCAGGCAATCCGTTGAAGCTGCGCAGGCTAATTATGAACAAGCCTTGGCTCAATTGGAGCTACTGAAAAATGGAGCCACCGAAGAGGCCGTTAAAGCGGCGGAAGCGGATCTCAAACAGGCTCAGGCAATGGCAGAGCAGGCCCGGCTCACCTTCTCTAAGTATCAAATAAAGGCTCCCGCAGAGGGCGTTTATATAGCCAAGCGCATTGCTCTGGGGGATATGGTTGGCGCCGGCGGCAATATTGGAACCATCTCCGACCTGAAGGATCTGTGGGCCAATGTATATGTACCTCAAAAATATTTAGGCAGTGTGAAGCTAAATCAAGAAATTAGGATGGAAGTAAAATCCATAAAAAGCAAAATGATAAAGGGGAAAATTATATTCATTGCTTCCCAGGCGGAATATACTCCCAAGAATCTGCAGACAGATAAAGCCAAAGAAAATACGGTCTTCCGGGTAAAGGTTAAAGTAACGGACGGCAATATTAGTACATTGAAACCGGGAATGATTGTCAATGTGCACATTCCGATCAAGGAGTAAGGACATGCAATATGCCATTGAAGTGGAACAATTGACTAAAAAGTTTGGTGAATTCGTAGCGGTGGACAATATCAGCTTTAAAATTCCCAGGGGCAGCGTTTTTGGATTTTTGGGACCCAATGGATCAGGCAAATCAACAACCATCCGGATGCTTTGCGGTGTACTGACGCCAACCTCCGGAAAGGGTTTAATCCTGGGAAAAGATATCGTCGCCGAAACCGAAGAGGTTCGACAAAATCTAGGCTACATGTCGCAAAGATTCAGCCTTTACGAAGAGTTAACGGTAAATGAAAATCTAGACTTTTATGCAGGCGTTTATGGCTTGGATGCCCAGGAAAGAAGCGCAAGAAAAGAGGAACTTATCCATATGGCCAATTTAAAGGGCAAAGAAAAAAGCCTGGCCCGCAATCTTTCCGGCGGTTGGAAACAACGCCTGGCCTTGGGATGCGCCTTGATTCACAAACCCCGGCTGTTAATATTGGATGAACCTACCGCGGGGGTTGATCCGGTAGCCAGGAGAGTGTTTTGGGAGATCATCCATGGACTGGCCAAGCAGGGGATTACCGTATTGGTGACCACCCATTATATGGATGAAGCGGCAAGCTGTGATATTGTGGGCTTTATCTTTGATGGCAAAATGATTAACATTGCTTCTCCAAAGGAACTCATACAGCAAGAAAAGGTGGATAATCTTGAAGACATTTTTATTACTTACGTGGAGACATTATCCGGTATCAATGTACATCCTGATTTTACAGCCATAAAATTCTTGTCCAAGGCAGATGAAAGAGCAGATAAAAAGGTAGATTAATTGATGAAAAAATGGGTAGAAAAGTTGCTAAAAAAGGATCAATTCAGTTTTAAACGCTTTTTGGCCATTGCCAAAAAGGAGTTTATTCAAATTATTAGGGACCCCTTTAGTCTTAGAATCCCCATTAGTATGCCTATCTTGTGGATGCTTCTGTTCAGCTATGCCACTACAACGGATGTGGAGCAATTATCCACTGTGGTATTTGATCAAAGCAGGACTCAGGAGAGTCGTCAATATATCGAGAGGTTCACGGCTTCCAATTATTTTCTAGTCAATTACTATGTGGCCAGTGAGCAAGAACTCATTGACTTGATTGATGATGGCAAAGCAAAGGCGGGATTAATTATTCCCCCAACCTATACGGATAATATCAAAAGAAATAGACCTGTCCAAACCCAGTTAATCATTGACGGCACTGAGCCTACCACGGCGAGAACCGCTTTAAGCAGCGGAGCTTCGGTCTCTGAGGTTTATGCCAAGGAGAAAAAAGAAGCAAGCTTAAAACGCCTGGGCGTGTCTACCTCGGGAGGGATGCCGGACATACAAATGAATACCAAGATTTGGTATAACCCGGGTATGGAAAGTAGAGTTTTTATTATACCCGGTCTCATCGGCCTTATATTGCAAAACATCACTACCTTGTTGACCGCCTTTGCCTTGGTCCGGGAAAGAGAGCGGGGAACCATAGAGCAGTTAATCGTGACCCCGATAAAATCCGCCGAGCTAATTTTGGGAAAACTTCTTCCTTATGTGGCGGTTGGGTGTATCGACTTATGCTTTACGATTATCCTCGCAGTGTTTTGGTTCCACGTCACCATTGCCGGCAGTTTAACTTTGTTTTTAGTCATTGGGCTGCTGTTCATCGTATGTTCTCTTGCTTTAGGAATCCTCTTGTCCACGGTGGCTTCCAATCAGATGCAGGCATTGTTTTTAACGCTGATCGTATTGCTGCCCAGTATACTGCTATCGGGCTTTATATTTCCCAGGGAAGCCATGCCTTTACCGATTTATGCCATAACGAATTTTATCCCCCTGACCTATTTTATTAATATAACCAGGGGCATTTTCTTAAAAGGGGTTGGTTTAGAGCATCTATGGAGTGATGTATTGTTGTTGGGAATGTTCACCATGGTTTTATTAACCATCGCCATTCGTAAATTCAAAAAAAGTTTAGATTAAGGGGTGAATTGATTGGAATTAAAAGCCAATGCTCTGGTGGTCCGGCTTATGGTCATTGCTTTCTTCCTTTCCTGGCTGGAACACATCATTGAACGGACCATGTCTTTTATGGGGCTTCCTACGCCAACTAGCCTGGTAATCTATGTTTCGGTGCTGATGATCTTTTATAGTTTAACCCATAGCGGATTAACCTTGGGTAAAAAAAATTTATTGGTATTCCTAGGCATAACTTTTGTTGGAGCCTTTGCCGTTGAACTCATCAAAGTGAACACTGGATTTTTAATTTATACTACGGGGATGGGCGGCAAAATAGGGGGGGTTCCCTTTACTTTACCTTTGTGGTTTTTTATCTTGGCTTACGCCGCTTACTTTACCACAAACCTGATCTTTCCCCAGGACGGGGTCAGCCCTTCCCTGGGCAGAATTGCTTTTTTAAGCTTAGTGGACGGAATTGTCTGCAGCTCTTGGTTTACCATGGAGGATCCCATTAATGTTGCCCTGGGCAATTGGTCTTGGGGCATCCCGGGAGATTATTTTGGCTCACCCATTTCTATTTTCTTAATCTGGATCGCCACCTGCTCCTGCGTTACCTTTCTTTATCGGATTTATGAACGAAAACAGCAGCCGGTTTCCCGCCTTAAGGACACGCCGGTCATTGCTAAATATTTGCCTTTCTTTTCCTACACTTGGTTGGCCTTTAGCGCCTCGGTGGGTTCGGTTTCTTTGCAGGTGCCCAGTGCGGCGGTGGTCGGTTTCTTTGCCTCGGCCCCCTTTGTTGCCATGGGATTCTACCAGATTTATGAGCAAGAAAAACCAGCTTTTAAAGCAAGGCGAAGTATAAACCTGATGCATAGGGAGTTTTAAGATGAAGCAAAGAAAAGTGGTGGTTACGGGGATTGGCGTCGTCTCGCCCTTAGGAACGACTGTGCCGGAGTTCTGGGGAAATTTAACCAAGGGTGTTTCCGCAATCGAAAGAATATCAAGATTTGATCCAGATTGCTTCCGGTGTCAGGTGGCGGGCCAAATTCGGGATTTTCAAATTGAACGGTATTTTAAACGGAGAGACGTGCAAAACATTGATCTAGCCATTCAATATGCTTTGGCTGCTGCCAAAATGGCTTTAGCGGACGCAGAAATCCGAGAGGAACAGATTGTCCGTGAAGAATGGGGCGTTATTCTGGGCCAAACCGTGGGGGGTGCCTTAACCGGAGAAAAGGTGTTAAATGAGCAACAGCTCTTTCAGAATCACAACTTATATTTAAATTGCGTCATGGAGTCTAATTTGTACTGGTTTGCCAATGTGTTCGGGTTTTCCGGCTATGCCAGCATGATATCCACCGGATGTGCGGCAGGTACCGACGCCATCGGCTGCGGCTTCCATAAAATAAGAGAAGGGTTTATGGACATTGCAGTTGTGGGCGGTATGGAAGCGCCCATTGCTCCGTTAACATTGGCTTCCTTTGATGTGATTGGCGGCTTGGCCAAGAACAATCAATACCCGCAAAGGGCTTCTTGCCCCTTTAGCGTGGAAAGGGACGGCTTTGTTCCTGCGGAGGGAGCCGGCATATTGATCCTGGAAGAGTTGGAGCATGCCAGGCAGAGAGGGGCCAAAATTTATGGAGAAATCAAGGGATATGGCAACAATTCAAATGCTTACCATATGACAGCTCCTTTGCCTGAAGGAGAAAGGCTGGGAGAAGTCATACAGGAAGCCATTATGGATGCGGGCATTGAAAAGGAGGAAATCGGATATATCAATGCCCACGGCAGCTCTACGCCTTTGAATGATATAGCCGAAACCAAGGCCATTAAATACGCCCTATCAGAACACGCCTATCAGGTTTCCATCAGTTCAAACAAATCCATCATGGGACATCCCTTAGGAGCGGCGGGAGCCTTAGAGTTTATTACAGTGATTTTATCGGTGAATAGTGGCATGATTCCCCCCACAATCAATCTGGATCATCCCGATCCGGAATGTGATTTAGACTATACGCCGAACCAATGTAAATGCCGGAAGATAAAGCATGCCATGTCCATATCCTCTGGATTCGGGGGAGTCAATTGTTCGTTAGTTTTTTCAAAATATGCCTAGGATAGTTGGGGAATGGAGAATGGTATGATGAAAAACAGAGCAGTGCTGACAGGGATGGGAATGGTATCCCCCATGGGCTTTGGGGTAGAGGAAAATTGGTGCAAAATAAACCGTCCGGATGGCAAGTTATGTGAGGTGAATTTTTCCACTTATCACCTGGAGGATCCGCCGGATATCCAATATTATGAAGTAGACAAAAACAGAGTTAAAGAGTATTTTCCCAGTCAGTTGATGAAAAGAATGGATTATTTTATCGCCTATGCGTTAATTGCCTCAAAAGAAGCCATTCAAAAGGCTCAATTAGATCAAGAGATCAAAGAAAATGCGCAAAGAATCGGTGTTTCCATCGGTTCTACCTTTGGCGGCATGGGTTTTGCGGAAAGAGAGTCTTTGCGATTTAAACAATATGTTCAGAAGCATTGTTATCCTAAAATCAGTCCCTATCTGTCCATTGCCATGTTTCAGTGCGCTGCTTCGGGACAAGTCTCTATTTTAAACGGTTTGCAAGGGAAAATATATTCCATTCCCAATGGCAATACTTCCGGCATTGACACCATTATTAATGCCGTCCAATGTATTAACACAAACAATGTGGATGTGATGCTGGTGGGTAGTTCCGAAGCGCCCATTACCCCTTTTTGCCTTTCTTCTTTGTTTGAACTGGGCAAGCTGAGCCAAGAGGGGCCGGATCATCACCCTTACATTTTTTCAGAGCAAAACAAAGGATTCTTTTTAGGAGAGGGCTCCGGCATGCTGGTGATTGAAAATTATGCCTATGCCCAAAAAAGAAAGGCTAAGATTTATGCGGAAATCCTGGGTTGTTATTCTACCATGGACAAGGACGTAACTATTGCCGGCAAAAGATGCCTGGAAAAGATATTTAAACGATACGACATTCAAAAGAAAGACATTGATTTGATTATGGCGTATGGGGAAGGCACATCCAATGATAAAAAGGAAATCGAAATATTGGCGTCGGTGTTTGGAGAGGAATTGTTAAGCAATATCCCCATAACCGCCAATAAGTGCATCATGGGCCACGCTTTGGCCGCTTCCAGTGCCTTTGATATGATATTGGGGAATTTATGCATGCAATATAATCACATTTTCCACATGAATCAGGGCGATGACAGGCAATTAATTAATGAAAATCAATGGAACTATGTTAAAAATAAAAAGTTACAAAAGGATATCCGTTGCGTGCTGTGCTATGCGATTAGTTTTGGCGGTAATTTTTCCGCAGTAATCTTTAGAAAAATGGATTAACGGGGGGGATATGATGGATTTTCGCAAGCAGCAACAACTTAATAAAGCGGAAGAGCAGATTATTGCCGGCTTTAAAGGGTACAAAATCGATGAGGAATATACGGTTAATATTTATGATCGGGGCCAAGGGGAAGCCATTTTATTTACACCGGTGTTTGAAAATACCAACTTTATTTACGCCAATCAAATTAAATATTTTGAAAAGAAATATCGTGTGATCACCTATAGTGCCAGGGAATACAAAAGCAAAGAAATTAATGTGGATTTACTATCAAACGATATTTTGTCCATACTGGATATTTTACAACTGAAAAAAGTAAATGTGGTAACCATGTGCATTACCACCGGCAACGCCTTGCTTGCCTGCCTAAAGAGACCGGAGCTGTTTCAATCTTTTTTTATCACCAATGCCTTTGTACATATGCCTATTCCCGAATGGGAAAAGGTTTTGGCCAAGTTTTTAATTAGTATACTGCCGGATGCCATGGTAAAAAAGGTGCTGGTTAAAAAAATAGCGATCCCAGAAGAAAGGGTTTTTTTCCTCCCCAGGTTTCTGCCGGTAAAAAACTTTAAAGAAAAATTCAATCACAATGTCTTACCCATGCTGAATGCTGATCTAAGAAATCAGATTTACCAAATTGATGTCCCCGCCAGAGTGATTACCACAGAATATGATCCTTTTATCCCCATTAAATATACCAAGTTCATCCATGATCAGATGAAAAACTCAACTTTTACAGTATTGAGCGGACGCAAAGGACATTTTCTTTCTTTGCTTGACCCTGATTACTTTAACCAAGAGTTAGAGCTGTTTTTAACAGAAGTATTAGCAAGAAAGGTAAGTTAAGACCATGAGGCTGCATATAAGAGAATTTAAAATGATGAATACCTGGCCCAGAAGGTTTGTGCAGAAGCACTTGGAATGGAGAACTTTTCAACGTTTTGGATTGAATCCCTGGCAGAAAGAAGTGTTGGAAATTGGCTGTGGATCCGGTTACGGGGCTTGCCTGCTGCTCAATTCCTCACCAAAAGATTATGTGGGGATTGATTTAATGCCGGAACAAATTGCTTTGGCCCGGCAAAGGGGCTTGAAGAACGCCTCCTTTTTAAAAATGGACGCCGCAGATTTAAACCACTTTGCAGATGAAAGTAAGGATTTGATCGTCATCTTTGGCATTTTGCATCATGTACCGGAGTGGAAAAAGGTTATTAAAGAATGCTACCGGGTTTTGCGCAGGGATGGAGATTTTTACGTGCAAGAACCCTGCAAAAGGTTTTTGCAAATTTGGGATTTTTTCCTGCGCTGGCATCATCCCCTGGATAGTTGCTTTAGCTTAAAGGAGTTTGAAAATCAACTGGTTGCAGAAAAGTTTACTATATTACACCGAAGAAATTTTGCTGGCATGGGGCTGTACCGAGCCCATAAAAAGTGTAAATAAAAACATGCTGAACAGGGAGGTCCGGGCTTGCCTTATGGTATCGTAATACCCCTTTTAGTGGGGATAGCCGGTCATTTACTGGTGAAGATTTACAATGTGCAAGGGGGGGAGGCCCCGGGGATTGTTCATCTTCTTTCTGCGGTTAGCTTTATTGCATATTCCTTTTTACATGGAATCCGCTACCAGGGGTATAAACAAACAATCTGGTTATTCCTGGTCTCATTTTTGGTATCGGCTGTGTTCTTGGGGGGACTGCACCGACAAGGATATATGTTTTTTTCCAGTCATATGCTCTTGTTTGGGTTTCCCCTGCCGGTTATTTTCTGGTTCTTTGCCCTGATATATAACAGTATTATGCTGGCGGAATGGATTGTAGGCGAGGTAAACAGAATCATAGACAGGACCGTGCAAGCCTTATTGGCCTCCTTTATCAGCAGCGCTTATTTGCTGGTTGCTTGCCCCTTGATGTGGTTGCGTAAAGACTGGGGTTTCACAGTGGAAGGCAGCTTTTATCATACCCCCATTGACCAGTACTTCCTTTGGTTAGGTATGACTTTTGCTATCGCCCTTTTATATGAGCGGGTTGGCGTAAAAATGGAGAAGAGAGAGCATGGTTTAGGAAAAAATGGTTATGGTTATGTGCTGATATTCTATGCCTGGTTAATGTTTTCAGCCATGCTCACGGCTTTTATCTATGAACTGGAGGGGTTGTTTCTTATCTCCTTATTCGGCATGGGCCCGTATATCTTGCTTTATTACAGAAGAAGGGCATGCTCAAGACGGGGATAGGAAAAATGGGTTCACTCAGTAACTTGAAATAGGTGATGGAATGCAGCGGGTGTTTGTAACGGGGGGTACCGGATTTATAGGATATCATATTGCAAAACGATTGTTGCAGAACGGATATAATGTACGCCTATTGGTGCATAGCTCCCGTAGAAAGCTGGATATTCTTTTCCATCCAAAGGTTGAAGTGGTAACCGGTGATATTTTGGATGTGGATGGGTTAAGACAGGCCATGAGGGGATGCGGCATCGTTTATCACGCTGCGGGAATTGTAACCTTTAATCCTAGTCTGGCCGTTAGAAATTATGCTGTAAATGTGCAGGGAACAGAAAATATTTGCCGGTTAGTCTTAGAGTTAGGTATAGAAAAATTGATTTACACCAGTTCAGCCGCAACCATCGGCAAGAATCCCTCGGGTTTATCCGATGAAACAACAGCTTTTAATTTATGGGATATTAGCAGTCATTACAAAAAATCCAAGGTATTGGCTGAAAACAAAGTAATGGAGTTTTATAAAAATTTTGCTTTGCCGGTGGTCATTGTAAACCCTTCCGTTCCCATTGGCACCCATGACTTTAGACCGTCTCCCTCCGGAAGCCTGGTGATCAACCATTTGAAGAGCAAAAAGCCGTTGATTTATGCCGAGGGCGGTATGAACTTTGTCGATGTGGAAGATGTGGCCCTGGGGCACCTTATGGCGGAGAAAAAGGGGAAAGTGGGAGAACGGTATATTTTAGGCAATCAAAACCTAAGCATATACCAATTTTATAATTTACTGGACACCGTCAGTGATAAAAAAACCATTAAGGTGAAATGTCCTTACTGGGCAGCCTTGCTGGTGGGAAAGTTATCCCAGCAAAGAGTTAGACACAGCACCCGCGAGCCGAAATACGCCAGCGAGGGCGTTAAGCTTATGAGGAAGAAAATGTTTTATGATGTGAGCAAGGCAAGGAAGGAGTTGGGTATTTCCTTTACTCCCCTGGAAAATGCCTGCCGCAAGGCCTTGAGGTGGTTTGCCACGGAATATGGCCGCGCAGGTGAGGATAGATAACCATGCGTTATAGAATAAGGATAAATTAAGAAAGAATAGGGTTAACCATGAGAGTGATAGAGGAGATTATCATCCAGGCTTCTTTGGAGGATGTGTTTCAGGTGGTTTCCGATTATCAAAGGTGGCCGGAGTTTCTTTCGGTGAATAAAAAAGTAACTCTCTTAAAAAGGGAAGCGGGCCAAGACTTCTATGAGGTGTTTCATCAGAGAAACGGAACACTGGAAAAGTCCATCTGCGTGCGGGAAGAAATCAGCAAGCGGCATATAAGGTTCCAATTAACCAATCCCCATTTTACCTATCTCAAAGGGGAATGGATCCTGGAGCCCTCTGGTACCGGAGTGAAACTGATTAGCGTGCACGACTTTGAACTGAAAGTACCCTTGGCTTTTTCCTTTATCAAGGGTTTACTAGAGCGTTTACTGGTGAAAAGACTTTTTTTTGATAAAACAACCCCCGTCACGCTGCAGGAATTGAAAAAACGCGCTGAGGAAAAAGGAGTGGGCCGCATTGCTGAAAAGTAAACAGATGAGAGGCATACGAAGGGTGCCGGTGACCCTTAGGATTCTAGCGAACAAAGAAATTCGCAGGTTGCCCGTCAAGGTGGTTTTGGGATTAAGTGAACTCTTTAAAAATAGTAAAATAACCAAATTTGCAGGAAAATACTATATGAATTCCTTTACTCCGCCTTATCCTAGCCCGGCCTTTACACAATTCCTGAAGAGCATCCGGTACTTGAGGAGTGGACAAGGGATTCCTGTATATACGGATATTGCTATTACTAAAGTGTGTCCTTATCGCTGCTGGCACTGCAGCTATCAAAAAAGAGAAGTCGGGGAAGATCGCTCTTTGGAACAGCTTAAAAGGCTGATTGGCGATTTGCTGGATATGGGTGGCTGCATCATCGGGATAACCGGAGGAGAGCCACTGACCAGAAGGGATTTACCGGAACTGATCGCTTCCATTGATGAACGGGCAGCCTCCCTTTTGTTTACCACCGGATTTCTTTTAACCACTCAATTGGCAGGGCAATTGAAGGAAGCGGGTCTTACCATGCCCATTATCAGCCTGGACCATTATAAAAAAGAGGTGCATGATGAACTGCGGGGCTATAAAGGAGCCTTTGAACTGGCCATTGACGCCATCAAAATATTTAAGGAAAAGGGTTTTTACGTATGTTTGACCATGGCGCCAACGAAAGATGTGGTCAATGTAAAAAATGAAATCCACAAATATTTAACCTTTGTACAAGAGCTGGGTGTTCACGAAGTGAGGATCGCTGTTCCCTCATTGAGCGGCAATTTGCTGGGAAAGTCGGAACTGGAATTTGGGTATAACGAACGGCAGTTATTAAACGAATTGAACCTTTACTACAATACCAAAACCAACTACCCCAGCGTTTCTTCCTTTTCTTTAATTGAAGGAAAGGAACAATTTGGTTGCGGGGCGGGATATCATTTTTGTTTTATTGATCATTTAGGCAATGTATGCCCTTGCGATGTTTCACCCTTACGGTTTGGCAATATAAATGACAGTGCCTTCCGGGATATTTGGCGTAAAATGACAGGCTATTTTCATAGCCCCCGCAGCAGTTGCTATTCCAATGTGGTAAGCAAATCGGTGCAAGAATTGTTTGAGGGTTATTTACCCCTGAGCCAACAATCATCGGAAGAAATCGTGAAAAAAATGCCGCCTACTGTTGTGGAGTATGAATTGCCTGATTTTTATAGAAAAATTGGCTTTAAAAAAAGGCGGATTGATGGAGTAGAAACCTATGAGAATAGTCGATTTAACCAGCCCTTTACACACCCAAAGCGTTGCTCCCACGAAGGTAAGGATTAAACGGGTAAACCATATCAAAGGAGCTAAGTTGCTTGCTCTGGAAGCCCTGGTTGCTGAAAAGAGTATTGTTAAAAAACTACGAAACATTTTCTTGTTTTTGCTGGGATATAAAAAAATGGGCCCCAAAGACTTTCCCCATCAAGAAGGGCTTGCCTGGGAAACCATCCATACCATGACCCACAGGGGCACACACATGGATGCTCCCTATCATTTTGGTTCCATGTGCGGCCAGGAAAAGGCAAAAACCATTGAAGAAGTTCCTTTAGAATGGTGCTTTAGGAACGGGTTGCTATTGGATTTTACCCATAAAAAAGCGGGAGAATGGATCCTCAGGCAAGAGATTATTGAACAATTACAAAAAATCCGTTATGAAATAAAACCCTTGGATATTGTACTGATCAAAACCGGTTGCGATCAATATTGGAATAAGCCTGCCTATTTGACGGCATATCCCGGCTTGTCTAAGGATGCTTTATATTATTTGTTGGACAAGGGAGTAAAAATCATTGGCATCGACAGTTATAGTTTAGATCGACCTTCCTTTATAATGATGGAAGAATATAAAGAGAAAGGTAGGAACCATGATGCCTTGTGGCCATGCCATTTTGCAGGCCGGGATAGGGAGTATTGTCATATCGAGCAATTGGCCCACTTAGATAAAATCAATATGCCCACTGGTTTTAAAATTTGTTGTTTCCCCATGTTGATTGAAAAGGGAAGTGCCGGATGGTGCCGGGTGGTGGCCATCATTGAATAAATTTATGAGGAGTCCTGGCGGGAAGCCCTGGGTGGACGGTGGAGTGGGACAGATATTGCTACATAACGGCCGAAAACCCCCTCAACGAGTATCTTCGGTGTGAGGGGGGGTTGAAACTTGGAGCGAAATGGATACTTCACTGTTTAAAGTATCGGGTTGTTTATGCTTATCTAATTTAAGCAGCAACACTCCAAAGATAATAAGAAATGCACCGGATAGTTGTATGGTTGATAGTCGTTCACCTAAAATTAAAAAAGCCAATACTGTTGCTATTACAGGTTCTATGGTACTTAAAATAGAAGTTTTGCTGGCCCCTAAAAGGGCTATCCCTTTTTGATAACAACAAAGAGGCATAATTGTAGATAGTATGGCTGTTCCAAGGCCTACGATCCACATGGGCAACTGGGAATGTCCCGAGGGAAAATTTATTGAGGGATAAACGGCAATAGTAACCAATAAACAAACAATTGTTGTATAAGCTGAAATAGTAAAAGGATCCGACTTGTCGGAAAGATACTGTCCATTAATATTATAGATGGCATAAAATATGGCTGACAATATACCATAAAAAATACCTATCATGCTGATTTTCTGTCCAGATAGGTTCACAATATTGGCGACAAGCAGGCAACCGAAAAAGGCAATAAGTATCGTTGCTCCTTTAACTAAAGATATTTTCTCTTTAAAAATCAATGCCGACATAAGTACAACCATTAATGGATACGTATAAAGCAGTATATTTGTAATTGTGGCGGACGTATACTTAATTGATAGAAAATAGGCATACGTACATCCAAAGAACACGAAGCCTTGGATGACTAATTGAATAAAATTTAATTTAGATATATTGAATTGACTTTTTTTTCTGACCAGCATTATAAGAATCATTAAGACACTGGCGATAAAAAAACGCGAAAATAACATCACGTCTTTGGTTAAACCAAGGTTATACCCCCATTTTATGAATATGGGCAAGGCCGCAAAACCTATAGCCGCTAAGATAATTAAGACATAGCCATTTAGCATTATTTCATTTCTCCCAACTAATTTGGAACAGGCTATCAATATGATAAAGCACTGTCAAATGATCCTTAATTCACAAGATCTAAATTAATTGTAAAAGCAAATTCCATTACTGTATAATACCTATCGCTTATACCGGTATAAGCAACAGGCGGGCCCTACGGTATTTGCGGCCCCATTGTACCCGATATACATATCGGCATTCTTCGCAGTCCATGAGATCACCCAAGGGGTAATATGCCAGGGAAGAGAAGAACCGTCCTGTTTGGACGGTTACAGACTGTCAAGTCTTAGGACTTGGCTTTTTTTGTTTTTAATCAGACATGAGTTGATGTGGGACCCTAAACTCCTGCAATCACTGCAAGTATTAGACTTCTGGAATCAAATCCCTGTAATATTTGTCCAGGAACGACACGGCCATACCGTGTCAAAACTGTAAATCCACGCTAAAATAAATGGTCTTTTCAATTCATATTTTTGGGAAGGATAATATAACAAAAAGGAAGGGCTTTCTGCCCTCCCTTATATTGTTTGAACTATTTCAGCTTGCTAAATATTTGTATTCATTTACTTATATTACCTTGGCATCGAAAAGTGTCTTAAGGTTTACTTCTTTGAAGATTAGTCCTTTCCACCTTAATTATAACATATAAAAAATTCTAAATGCAGACTATTTGTTCCCATTTGCTGCTGCTATAATGCAATAGTGCGTTAATGCGATTTGTTGGAAGGTATTATGGAAGAAGGAATGGCCAAAGGAGGGAAACGTATGAGTTCACTTGTTCTTGGTTTTCAGGATATTGACAAAACAAAAATCATGGTTGTTGGGGGTAAAGGCGCGAACCTGGGGGAACTTGCCAAGATTGAAGGAATACGCGTACCGGATGGCTTTTGTATTTCCACTGAAGCCTTTAAAAGAATCATTGGGGAAACGCCCGAGATTAACGAATTACTGGATCAGTTATCTCTTCTCAAGGTAGAAGACCGGGATAAAATCGGTGAACTTAGCGCTGAGATTCGCAGAATCATCGAAGGCATAGCCATTCCTCAAGACATTAATGAAGAAATCACCCGCCTTCTCTCCAGGCTTGGAGAGAAAAATGCCTATGCCGTACGATCCAGCGCAACCGCAGAGGATTTACCGACGGCCTCCTTTGCAGGCCAGCAGGATACGTATTTGAACATTATTGGAAAGAAGTCAATCCTAAAGCACATCGGCAAGTGCTGGGCGTCGCTGTTTACCGAGAGGGCGGTAACCTACCGCCTTCAAAACGGCTTCGACCACCGTAAAGTCCATCTGTCTGTAGTTATTCAAAAGATGATTTTTCCCCAGACGGCAGGAATTTTGTTTACTGCTGATCCCGTTACTTCCAGTAGGAAAGTGTTATCTATTGATGCCAGCTTCGGACTTGGTGAGGCCTTGGTTTCCGGCCTGGTGAATGCTGATAGCTATAAAGTGCGTAACGGCAAGGTGATCGATAAGAAGATATCCGCCAAAAAGCTGGCTATTTATGCTTTAAAAGATGGTGGTACGAAAGAACAAAAAATTGAACCTGAGCAGCAGAATAGGCAAGCGCTGACGGATGAACAGATTTTGCAGCTTGAGCGCATGGGCAGAAAGATCGAAGAACATTTCGGTTGCCCCCAGGACATTGAATGGTGTTTGGTTAATGATACATTTTATATTGTCCAGAGCCGGCCCATCACAACTTTATACCCCATCCCTGAAGCAAATGATCAAGAAAATCACGTCTATGTATCTGTCGGTCATCAGCAAATGATGACCAACCCCATGAAACCATTGGGGATGTCGATATTTCAGTTAACATCTTTTGGCCCCCGGTTTAAAGCTGGTGGAAGGTTGTTTGTGGATGTTACCCATATGCTGGCTTCACCCGATAGCAGAGAAATTTTATTAGATACCATGGGACAACACGATCCGCTCATGAAAGACGCACTCATGACCATCATAGAGCGAGGAGATTTTATAAAATCGCTGTCAAATGATAAAAAAGTACCGAGTGCCGGTAAAAGCAATAATGGTAAGCCTGGGGATTTTCTAACACAAATGGAAAACGATCCGGCAATCGTTTCTGATTTGATTAAGCGTACTCAAACATCCATAGAAGAGTTAAAACAGAACATCCAAACGAAATCAGGATCGGATTTATTTGATTTTATCCTGGAAGATATCCAGGAGTTAAAAAAGATTTTATTTGACCCTCAAAGTTCGGCTGTATTTATGGCTGCTATGGATGCTTCATCATGGATTAATGAAAAAATGAACCAGTGGTTAGGTGAAAAAAACGTAGCAGGCACCCTTTCTCAATCTGTACCCAACAATATTACTTCGGAAATGGGTCTGGCGTTATTGGATGTGGCAGATGTGATTCGTCCTTATCCGGAAGTCATTGATTATTTACAACAGGTAAAAGATGATAGCTTTTTGGAGGAACTGGTTAAGTTTGAGGGTGGACAGGAAATTCAAGACGCTATCTATGCTTATCTTAACAAATACGGAATGCGATGTGCCGGGGAAATCGATATTACTAAACCTCGTTGGAGCGAAAAACCAACTACACTTGTCCCCATGATTCTCAGTAACATTAAAAGCTTTGAGCCTAATGCCAGCCATCGGAAGTTTGAGCAAGGGCGACGGGAAGCTCTGAAAAAAGAGCAAGAGTTATTAGATCGATTGAAGCAATTACCGGATGGTGAACAAAAAGCCCAAGAAACAAAAAGAATGATCGACCTAATCCGGAATTTCATCGGTTATCGTGAATATCCAAAATACGGCATGATTAATCGCTACTTCGTTTATAAACAGGCTTTACTGAAAGAAGCCGAACAACTGGTACAAGCCAACGTTATTCATGAAAAAGAAGATATTTATTACCTCACTTTTGAAGAACTTCGCGAAGTCGTACGCACAAATAAACTGGATTACCCGTTCATCAACAAACGAAAAGACGAGTACAAATTATACGAAAAACTAACTCCCCCACGTGTTATCAGGTCTGATGGCGAAATTGTTACAGGTGAGTACAAACGAGAAAATCTCCCAGCCGAAGCGATTGTAGGTCTGCCTGTTTCTTCCGGAGTGATAGAGGGACGAGCACATGTCATCTTAAACATGGAAGATGCTGATCTGGAAGATGGAGATATATTAGTCACCTCCTTTACTGACCCTAGCTGGACACCATTGTTTGTATCCATAAAAGGCCTAGTCACCGAAGTTGGCGGACGGATGACCCATGGAGCAGTTATCGCACGTGAATATGGCTTACCGGCAGTTGTCGGAGTAGAAAATGCTACAAAACTGATAAAAGATGGACAGAGAATCCGGGTAAATGGAACTGAAGGCTATGTAGAAATTATATAATAATACAGGGGGACGGTTCTGTTGTGTCATTTAGAAAAATAAAATATAATTCTCCTGAGATGATAAAATGCCAACACAGGCACACCCAAAGAGCGAATATACCATGTCATCTAGAGAGGAATTAATATAGTATTACATGGGTTGTGCAGGTAATCTGATGCAGGGTTCGTTCTTGTGGAAATAGAATAAGCGGTGCTCTGAACAAAGGTGTGCTTGACCAACCAGTAAAGATGCAGGATAAAGGCCTGCGGTGGAGGTGCTCGAGTGGGAAGGAAAACGAATCATGAAGCCCAGCAGCCGGCCAAGGAAGTGGCAGCCCTAACTTTATCCGAGTTCGAATCCCAGGCCACGGCTTTGATTGACGAGATCCCCGAAAAATTTTGCAGCCAACTCAATGGAGGTTTTCTGCTGCTGCCCGAGGTAAAAAAAGACGGGGATTTTTATGTTATGGGTGAGTACGTGGAAGACGGTGTTATGGGATGCTCCATCATCCTCTATTACGGCTCCTTTGCCAAGCTGCTCCAGGGGGAAAGCCGCGCCGAATGGCTGAATGAACTGCGGGATACAATCCGGCATGAACTCAGACACCACCTGGAGTCCCTGGCCGGAGTGGAAGATCTTGTTCTGGAGGAGATGGCGGAGCTTGAGGCTTTTATGAAGGAGGACAAATAATAGTCGGTTGCCGGTGTAAAATTAAGAAGGGTTTTCTTTTATACAAATACTATAAAAAATAGGGACGAATACGTAGAGGTTATCCACAAATTTTTAAAGTAATAATTTTAGTTGAGTCAACTTTGTTATACAGACAGTGGGAGTCGTCCTTTGTCTTTGTCTCCCCTCATGTTTTGCTTGGGTCAACTTCATCATAAGAAAGTGTGGTAACTCTGGTTACATTTCCTTTTTGTTTATCTTCCTGACTGGCATCCTGGGACCAGGCTTCATCATTTCCGGGAGCAATAAGAGGCTTATGTTTTTTCATTTCAATCCTCCTCATTTTAGCGAATTTACTTATTATCATGCAGATTCGTGGTTTAAATTATTCTATCTAGTTTAAAGACGGGGGAACGGTTCTTTTGTTTTGCTATACTGCGCCAAGGACAAAAGAACCGTCCTATGTCTTGAACATTTTGGGGATACACAGACATTTTTATTTAGTCGTGCTATAACCGGCTTCCCATAACATGTGCCAAGCTTTTTCAGCCGAGAAGCCTCTGTTTTTCTCGGTTTGAGATTCCGTATCTCTGGGATTGGCCCCGTATTCCGCATAGAGCTGATTAACACCTGCTAACAGGGTCATAGGAGTAACTTCATGGGCATTCATGGCTCTTTGGGGAAGGGTAACAAGTCTGGCTACGGCAGCAATTTTGGTTAACTCGATTGCCGAAATTTGTCCTTTGTCATATAAGGGCGTTCCCTTTACGGGGATCCGTCTCATGACTGCCATAACTTTAACATGATAATCCCTCGCCCTCAGCATTTCCGTTGCTAATTCATCATAGGAATGCTCAGGACCGATTGGCTCCACACAGTAGTATAAATCTAAACCAGCGTCACGAATGGCGTTAAGGGTATTTACCCTAATTTCCGGATTGACGGTGGTATCAATACCCTCCCTCAAACGGTGAATATGGTAAGCTCCTGTAAACCCAACATTCTTAAGCTGCTTGGCGGTTTCTAAATTAAAATCGCCTATATTAGCAACAAATCGAATGGTATCAGGCAGATGCCTGCTTATGATTTTAGAAATTTCCAAAAATTCGCTAACTGGATAGTCGGCGGTGGTCATTAGAAAAAAGTCATTAATACCACTGGAAATCAGCAATTCTAGTTCCGATAAGATTTCGTGGGGTTCTTTTCTCCATGTAACGGGTAAGGCGTAATGGCCTTGTCCCATGGAACAAAATTTACAATTCACAGAACAAGGTTCCGCATTGATGCCTATCTGAGCAAAAACCAAACCTTTATTATGAAATTGAGTACGGGAAAGGTAATTTGCAGTGGATATTAATTCATAAAAGTCCTGACTCCGGCAGTCAATATTTAGTAGGGTCACTGCTTCTTCTTGGTTTAACAATTTCCCTTGTTTTACCGACGATAATAAGTTTGCGGTTAGCATACCATTCCTCCTTAGAAATGCTCTATTATTTTTAGGCACCATTTCACGCTTCCTAATTAGCATAAATCCGTTTACTTATCAAGATTAATTTTTTAAAGCAATATAGGATAATATCCTATATTAGATATAGTCTGTTATTAATAATATTAGTATGGCTTGGCTTAATTTTCTTGTCAAGCCTATTTTTCTGCTTATACAATAAAGGAAGGGGTATGGATTTTTCGGGAAATGAGATAGATTGAGGTAGGAAGTTCGTTTTAGTTTTTTGGTATGGGCTGATCCTTTTGTCTTATACAGTTAAATTAAGATATAATTTGCTTCTGAGTTGCAAAGGTGAAGCAATAAATGTTAGGGAAAAAAGAGGTACCCGATGAAGAAGCAAAAATGACCGCAAAGAGCAACGAATGGGGCGCAACTAAAGAAATACAACAGATAGAAGAAGATAATGTGATTAAGAGACTATCCATTAGATAGATTGTATTGGTTAACAATTTAACGTAACGTAGTAGCCAGAGCCTAATGATACAAGAGAACTGTCCATGTGTCTGGAGAAAAGTAAAATCCACCAGGTGTGGATTTTACTATGACATTCATTTTTAATTATGTTCTTGACTTTTTATCTACAATACCAGACCCGATAAGATAATTATGGAAAAAGTATTCACCTGCTGCTATTAGTACACCTAAAACTAAATAGGCTGTTCCGTTTACCCTGAGACCTGTAGTGGCCATATCTACCAGGAAGAGGAGGACCATTGCCAGAACTCCATCGGCTATTGAGGCCACGATATTGCCGTAGTTTGGAAGTACATAGAGGTCACCTAGCAGATAATTAACCACTGTTCCGAGAACCGCCACGATAAGAGCCCATGTCCAATTATTGCCGGCTATTAAAGAAACTGCAATCCAGGAAGCAACAAAGGTCATGACCAGTTTTATAATAAGCGCTGTTGTAGTCTTACCCATTATAATCACCTCCCTATAAAAAAATAGTTTATTCTTTGAACAACTCCCTTCTCTGATAATCTGGCTTGTTTTTAATAAAAGTATGTAAAATAAATGATGTTTGCTGTAAAGGTCACTTCTCCTCAAAATAAAAAGGCAAAAAGGATCTGCCGGAAATCCATAAATATCTTTACTATAGCTCCACGAAAACAAGCATGATATAATTGTTAAAAATTACAAACTACTTTGAATGCATTACTCGGAATCCGATTTTATTGCAATGACATGCAAATATTTTAATGAATGAAGGAGAGATAGATGAAATTAAAAGGTTTATTCATGCTGGCCATCTTTGCTTTTACCTTAGTCCTCCCTAGACCGGCTGCGGCTGCGCAAATTTTGGTTAATGGGCAAGAACTGAACGCTGTTACCGTAATTGAAAAGGGGACAACCTTGGTGCCCTTAAGGGCAATCTTTCAATCCCTGGGCGCTACAGTGGATTGGGATAACGAAACCCGGACGGTAACTGCGGTGAAAGGCGATATTATCCTCAAACTGCAAGTCGGCTCCCAAACAGCCTACCGCAATGGCCAGCCGTTGAACCTGCTGGTTCCGGGTAAGGTGATACAAGGCAGTACCATGGTACCGCTGCGTTTTGTGTCTGAAGCACTGGATGCAAAGGTGAACTGGGATTCTAGTGGAATCATTACGATTACATCACCGTCACAGTCCTTTGATGGAAAGGTGAATATCGTTCCGGTGAAAAGGGTGGTTAACAGCGATCCTTTGTACGAGGCGATATTAGCCGGACTGGAAGAGGTTAAGGATTCGGCTGTATTTGATTTGGATAATAAATATCAATACGATGTTAAGAAAGTAGAAGACATTTCCAAACAGGTGCTGGAAGATCATCCTGATTTAAGTTATATAAATTTTGTGGAAGTTAAAATAAAAACGGGGCCGGTTACTCGCGCGGAAATAAAGTATGATTACTCTTTTCCCACGGAAAAAGTAAAAGAGATGATAAAGGCGGTAGAGGCTAAGTCCAGAGAAATTATTAATGAAGTAATAAAACCGAGTATGTCTGATCTGGAAAAAGAAAAGGCGCTGCATGATTATGTTGTTCTCAATACAGCCTTTGATTATATCAATTATAAGAATAATACCATTCCCAAAGAATCCTATTCTGCCTATGGGGTTTTAATAAAGGGCGTTGGGGTTTGCCAGGGCTATGCGTCCGCCATGCATAAACTTTTAAACATGGCCGGAGTGGAAGCGAAATTCATTACCGGCACAGGAAAGGTTGAAAACCGTTCTGAGCCCCATGGCTGGAATCTCGTTAAAATAAACGGGCAGTGGTATCATTTAGATACAACCTGGGATGACCCGGCGCCGGATCGGCCGGGTAAAGTAAGCTATAAATATTTTAACCTTACCGATAGTGAAATGAGAAAAGACCATTCTTGGGAATGATCATGTAATATTGCCGTAAACAGAGGACGATTCTTTGATCTTAACTTGCGTTAGACCAAAGAATCGTCCTCTGTTTTGGTACGAAGCAAGCTGGTTTTAAGTTTTACGCCATCAATTTGTAATAAATATTCGTTATGATTACAGCAATAGATACTTCTTTTTGGGGGAGCCAGTGATGAATGCTGCCGGTACAGATTGAATCCCGACAATTTGAAAGGAGAAAAGTTTGAAACATTGTAGTATAAGCAGCCACCGGAAAAAGGGCGCAACAAACCAAGCGTCCAAAGGCGGCGAAAAATTAGAGGGAACGGCTATTGTGTAGGAACTGAAACAAGGTAACCTTGTCGCTGCAAGATAAAAATGGCCTGATCAACAGAAACTTCGCGGTGAACCGGGGGTCTATCCTCTTTGTGGTAAAGTTCCTGGTTGTACGGCTCGCTCTTTTTTAAAATGTTGTAGATGGCAGTCAGCAGCATTCTGGCAATAGCGATAATCGCTTTTTTGTGACCGCGGCGCTTTTTTAGAGAAATGTAACGGTTCCGGATTTCCGGGTTCTGCTTGGCGCGAATCGCACAGAGTGCACATTGTACGAGTAGCGGCTTGATGTAAGCCCCAGCCCGGTTGATTCTGGTGGTTTTCTTCTTAGCGGGGCTCTCGTTGTTCTGCGGCGTAAGCCCGGCCCAAGAGCATAAATGCTTGGAGCTGGGGAACACGGACATATCCACTCCGATTTCCGAGATAATGCCGATGGCGGCAAAGGATTGGATACCCGGGACCGTCAGGACAAGGTTGAGTTGAGGGAGATACTTTTCAGCAATGGAAAGGATGAGGGATTCCAGATTCAACTTGCACCGTTCGAGATTGTCCATGTGGGAACGGATGATGCGTAGCTTTTCAGCTTGCTCAGCGCACATCTCTCCGTCCACAGCAGCGAGGACTTGCTCATCGGTAGCCTTCATTCCCTTGGTACGAAAAGCGGATACGTCTGTCATTTTCTCGGATGGCTTTTCCAAAAGCCGAGAGGTAATCGCAGAGGCGGCTTTACCGAACACATCGGAGAATACATCATCCAGCTTGATGTTCGAGACGGTCAGACAATTCTGCGCCCGGTTTTTCTCTCCGCTGGTGAAACTGGTGAGCTTCCAGCGGTATCGCACTAAGTCCCGGAGCTGGCGTATGTCGGCAGGTGGAATGAAGCTGCCGGAAACCAAGTCGTGCTTGAAGATGTCGGCAATCCACTTGGCATCTTTCTTGTCGGTCTTCTTCCCCCGAATGGCCTTAACGTATTTGGGATGGGCAAGGACGATTTTGCATGTTGGCTCCAGTATGTTGTAAATGGGTATCCAATACTTTCCGGTGGATTCCATACAAACATCACAGCAGCCGTTTTCGGAAAGCCATACGGCACAACGTCGCAGGTCCCCTGTAAAGGTAGAGAACCGTTTGCTCTTATAGGCGGTAACGCCTTGGCCATTGGTGGAGGCGATACAAGCTACAAGAAAGGACTTGTGGACATCCACATCCCACAGCAGATAGGGTAAACGATTTTGAGCATAACACATCCCCTCGAAACAGTATTTAAGGGAACAAGCAGGGACTGGGCGCTCACTGAAAGATTGAAGTAGTCCGTCTCTCCAAAGATAAGTTTACAGGGTTCAAAGCCCTACTCATTTGTGCTTGAAAGAGCTCCCGGCACACATAAATATACGGTCTAGCCTTCGGCTGTGCACACTCACCTCCACGTGCTCTGTAGTGTGCCTGTTTCCTCAAGCACATTCTAACAAATTACGACCAGCTGCGTTAGAGGCATCGGTTTCATTTCTCTTTTGTGCCTTGCAGCGCAGCGGAAAGGTATGGTCATAAATATGGATCATCAGTTGATGATTGCTTTTGCCCTCTGTACCCTGGCGGGCTTAAGCACAGGTTTTGGCAGCCTTATTGCCTTTTTTACAGACCGGACCAATACCAAAATGCTGTCCCTAGGCCTGGGCTTTTCCGCAGGGGTTATGATCTATGTGTCTATGATGGATCTTTTACCCCAGGCCCGGCATCAACTGGTTTTAGGGGGAGAAGGAGTTCTTGCCGATTGGATGGTGTTGGGCGGCTTTCTGGGAGGCATGCTGCTGATTGCCTCCATTGATAAATTTGTACCGGAACCGGTTAATCCTCACGAGCTTCAACTGGTTGGAGATTTGGCCGGACCGGCGGAGGAGAAGGGCCAGGAGGGTTTAAAAAGGGTCGGCTTGTTTACCGCCCTGGCCATTGCCAACCATAATTTCCCCGAAGGAATGGCAACCTTTGTTTCAGCGCTGCAGGATCCTTCTATTGGGGTGGCCATTGCCTTGGCGGTAGCCATTCACAATATTCCCGAAGGGATGGCGGTGGCTTTGCTGGTGTTTTACGCCACAGGCAGCCGTAAAAAGGCTTTTTTGCATTCCTTTTTATCCGGTATGGCGGAACCGGTGGGGGCGGTGGCCGGATATCTGCTGCTCCTGCCTTACTTAAACTACATCACCTTTGGGATTGTTTTTGCGGTCATTGCAGGCATTATGGTATATATTTCACTGGACGAACTTCTTCCCGCTGCCAGGAAGTTCGGTGAGCACCATTTATCCATTTATGGAGTGATCGGTGGAATGATGATCATGGCGGTCAGTTTAATTTTATTATAATAAACAGCCTGGAAGGACTTTGAAAATTAAGCGGCCGCCATTTTATGCTTCCCATAAGGATTTTTAAAAAAGCATTGCCTCATAATAATGTAACAGCTATTTTGAAATGGGGTTAAAGGGAATGATCACCGGTGCTAAAGAACTGGTTTTGGAAGGTTTAAACTGTGCCTCCTGCGCAGCCAGGATAGAGGAAAGAATAAAAGCCTTGGATGGAGTTACGGATGTGCATGTAGATTTTACAGCCAAAAAACTTACCCTGGAGACCGCCGGGGTAGAGGATTTGGAACGGGTGATTACTGAAGTGAGGGCAATCATTCGTCAAATGGAACCGGATGTGGTGGTAACCGAAAAAAGGGTGGACTTTAGCCGGCAAAAGTCTTTTCTGTTGATGGGGCTGGATTGTGTCAATTGTGCCGCCAAGATTGAGCAACAAATAAAGAAAATATCCGGCGTCCAAAGTGCCGTAGTAAATTTCCCGGCTAAAAAATTGATGGTAGAACTAGCCCATAACAGCCCTGAGACCGAGATTTATCAACAGATTAAACAAAAAATAGACCGCATTGAACCAGGGGTTAAGGTTGAGCAATTGTCCCTGGCGGAAAAAAAGATGAATCCCCGGGAAGAAACCAAGGCTGAAAGGAAAGGGACCCTTCGCCTGGCTGCCGGGGCGGCGCTGTTTGCGGCAGCTTTAATCTTTAACTTTACCACTCCGGTGGAAATCGTCCTTTATGGGCTAAGCTACCTGCTGGTGGGCGGTGAGGTCTTATTAAAGAGCGCCCGTAATATTGCCCGGGGAGAGGTGTTTGACGAAAATTTTTTGATGAGCGTGGCCACCCTGGGCGCCTTTGCTATCCGGCAGTTTCCGGAGGCGGTAGCGGTGATGCTGTTTTACCAGGTGGGGGAACTGTTTCAGGACTATGCGGTGAACCGCTCCCGCAAGTCCATTGCCGCTCTGATGGATATCCGGCCGGACAGCGCCAACCTGAAGGTTGGGGATGAAGTCAAACCGGTTCCTCCGGAAAGCGTTAACATTGGAGATATCATCGTGGTAAAGCCCGGTGAGAAGGTACCTCTGGACGGCAAAGTTATTGAAGGAAAGTCTTTGGTGGACACCTCCGCCATGACCGGGGAATCAATGCCCCGGGAAGTGGTACCGGGGGCTGAGGTGTTGTCGGGTTTTATTAATAAAAGCGGCCTCTTTTCGGTGGAGGTCAGCAAACCTTTTGCCGAGTCCACTGTCTCTAAAATCCTGGATTTGGTGGAGAACGCCGCCGGCAAGAAGGCGCCCACAGAGAACTTTATCACCAAATTTGCGCGCTATTATACTCCGGTGGTGGTCTTCGGAGCCTTGGCCATCGCACTGCTGCCGCCCCTCTTAATTCCTGGAGCTACTTTCCAGCACTGGATATACCGGGCGCTGGTGGTGTTGGTTATCGCCTGTCCCTGCGCCCTGGTCATCTCCATCCCTCTGGGCTTTTTCGGCGGCATTGGCGGGGCCTCCAGAAACGGCGTGCTGATTAAAGGCGGCAATTATCTTGAAGCCCTGAATGATGTGAAAATTGCGGTTTTCGATAAGACCGGCACGCTGACCCAAGGAGTATTCAAAGTAACCGGAGTGGTGCCGGAAGAGGTCTTTAGTAAAGAGAAGCTGCTGGAATATGCTTCTTTTGCCGAGGCGCATTCCAGCCATCCCATAGCCCGGTCCATTGTCGAGGCCTATAACCGGTCGGTGGATACCGAGAAGATTGAGGACTATGAAGAGATTTCCGGGCACGGTATTAAGGTAAAGGTTGAGGGCGAGGAAATTCTGGCGGGCAATAGCAAGCTAATGCAGCGGGAAGGCGTTGCCTATTCCCAGGACAAAATCATCGGAACGGTAGTTCATCTGGCGGTAAATAAGAAATACGCCGGTTATATCGTGATATCGGACGAAGTGAAAGAAGATTCCGCCACGGTAATGAAAAGGCTGAAGGAGATGGGCGTGCGAAAACTGGTGATGCTTACCGGCGATAACCGGGAGGTCGGTCAGGCGGTGGGCCGGTCCCTGGGGCTGGACGAGATTCATGCCGAACTGCTGCCGCACCAGAAAGTGGAGCAGGTGGAGCGGCTAAATCGGGAAAAGGGACCAAAGGAAAAATTGTTGTTTGCCGGTGACGGCATCAATGACGCTCCTGTTTTAGCCAGGGCGGATATTGGTGTGGCCATGGGCGGCCTTGGTTCCGACGCCGCCATTGAAGCAGCGGATGTAGTCCTGATGACCGACGAACCTTCCAAACTGGTTTCCGCCATGCAAATAGCTAAAAGAACCAGAGGTATTGTCTGGCAAAACATTATCCTGGCTTTGGTGGTAAAAGGAATCTTTTTGCTTCTGGGAGCCGGCGGGGTGGCTACCATGTGGGAAGCGGTCTTTGCCGACGTAGGCGTGGCCCTGCTGGCCATCCTGAACGCCATGCGGGTGATGCGTTTCAATCCGGTGTAATAATAAATAGCGAATGGGAATAGAACACGAATTGAACGGATTATACGGATTTTTAAAGATTAAAAAAATCCGTATAATCCGTGTTTATTTTTTTATTTTTTAGAAAAGAAGGATTCTTGCAAAAGAACGGAGTTGTGTTCGTTTTGCAAGAGTCCCTTAATGTTTTATGGGGATAAAATAAAATTTAATGATCCATTACAAAAAACAGGTGACAAAAAGTAACTTCCGTAATATTATAATATTAAAGTGATTGTTTGAATGTTTGATTAAGAAAGTTTCTCAATAATGGTTAGAGGAGGGATGACTGTGCAAGGAATCCATAACCATAATCAAAAAACGCACGGCGGATGTGGCTGCGGCAATTGCTCCCATACCGCAGAAGAAAATGCGGAGGTAAAGGATGCGCAGATGGCCCATTCCGGCGAGGGAGTACTGCCTGATAAAAAGCGAAATCCTTTATCCGGTGTTACATTAGGGAAGATAGATTATAGTACGGCCCTGACCAGAGAGTCCCATAGCATGCCCCAAAAACCGGAGGCCCTTTTGGAGCAAAGACAGCAGGGGCAAAAGAGCCGGTTCCGCATAAGCGGCCTGGACTGTGCCGATTGCGCCGCTAAATTGGAGAAAAGAATCAAGGCCCTGCCCGGTGTGACAGAAGCCAGTATTAACTTCGGAGCGGGTAAAATGACCGTCAGCCACACCTCGGCTCTGTCATCCATCTTGGAGGCCGTGAAGGCCGCCGGCTACCAGGCTCACTTAGAGGGAGGACAAAAAACCACGGTTTTCCGGATAAGCGGGATGGACTGCGCCGATTGCGCCGCCAAGCTGGAAAAAAAGCTCCAGGTATTAAGCGGTGTGACGGAAGCAAAAATTAACTTTGGGGCAGGAAAATTGACAGCGAAGCACACAGCCTCGACAGAAACCATTTTGAAGGCCATCGAGAATGCCGGTTTTCAAGGCCGGTTGGCTAACGAAGAAAGGAAGCCGGTGACGAAAAGTTTCTTCGCAGAGATCAAGATGATTCTAACGGTTCTGTCGGGCTTATTGGTTGGGGCAGGCTTTATCCTTTCTTATCTTAACATGCCGGATTTCATGGTAACGGCGGTTTATCTTGCCGCTATGATCAGCGGAGGGTTTTACACAGCCAGGAGCGGTTTGTATTCCCTCAAGTCATTGTCCTTGGATATGAATTTCCTGATGATGGTGGCGGCCATCGGCGCGGCAGCCATCGGGGAATGGGCGGAAGGAGCCACGGTGGTATTCCTGTTTGCCCTGGGCAATACTCTGCAGGCTTATACCATGGATAAAACCCGCAACTCCATCCGGGCGCTGATGGATCTCTCCCCCAAAGAGGCTTTGGCACGGCGCAACGGTCAAGAGGTACACCTGCCGGTGGAGGAATTGGTGGTGGGGGACATCATCATTGTGAAACCCGGTGAGCGCATCCCTATGGACGGTGAAGTGCTGGCAGGACGAACCGATGTAAATCAATCCTCCATCACCGGGGAGTCCATGCCGGTGGAGAAAACTGTTGGCCATGAGGTTTATGCCGGTACCATCAACGGTCAGGGGTCCATAGAAGTTAAAGTCACCAAATTGGTAAAAGACACCACTCTGGCTAAAATCATTAATCTGGTGGAAGAGGCCCAGGCCCAGAAGGCGCCGTCCCAGCAGTTTGTGGATGTGTTTGCCGGATACTACACACCGGCGGTGATTGTCACTGCCGTCCTGGTGGCCTTGCTGCCCTGGCTTCTTTTCGGACAACCGTTTCAGCCTTGGTTTGAGCGGGCGCTGATTCTGCTGGTGGTTTCCTGCCCCTGCGCCCTGGTGATTTCCACCCCGGTGTCCATTGTAGCCGCCATTGGCAGCGCCGCCAAAAAAGGCGTGTTAATCAAAGGCGGGGCCTATCTGGAAGAGGCCGGAGCTTTAAAAGTAATTGCCTTTGACAAGACCGGTACACTGACCGACGGCAGGCCGGAAGTGAACGCCGTCATTCCT
The DNA here is from genome assembly GCF_000215085.1 of Desulforamulus ruminis DSM 2154. Lineage (NCBI taxonomy): Bacteria > Bacillati > Bacillota > Clostridia > Eubacteriales > Peptococcaceae > Desulforamulus > Desulforamulus ruminis. The sequence continues at coordinate 2,207,012 of NC_015589.1, read as the reverse complement.
GTTGGCAGCTTTGACTCTCAACAGGTAATGGAAATTGCCGCGGCTATTGAAAACCGCTCCCAGCACCCGCTGGCGGAAGCCATTTTAAGATATGCCCGGCAAGAGAACATCCCGGTGCCGGAAGGCACGGATTTTCAATCCTTCACCGGCAAGGGCGCCGCATTGCGGTTAAAGGGTGAACAGTACTACATCGGCAACAGCCGGTTATTTGAAGAGATAAAGGTATCCCTAAACTATCTGCAAGAACAGATTACGGCATTGCAGCAACAGGGTCAGACCGTAATGATTTTGGGCAGCGGCCAAGAGGCTTTGGGTCTTATTGCGGTGGCGGATAAAATCAGGGAGAGCAGCCGGGCCGCAGTGGCGGGAATGTACCGGGCGGGCATTGCCAAATTGGTGATGCTAACCGGGGATAATGCCGGAACCGCCCGGGTGATTGCCGGGGAACTGGGCATTGACGATTTTCGAGCCGAATTGCTTCCTGAGCATAAGCTGACAGCCATTCAACAATTGCAGAAGGAGAGCGGTAAGGTAGCCATGGTTGGAGACGGAGTCAATGACGCGCCGGCTTTGGCCACTGCCACTGTGGGCATTGCCATGGGCGGAGCCGGTACGGATACCGCCCTGGAAACCGCAGACATTGTACTCATGGCGGACGACCTGACCAAATTACCCTATGCCATGCACTTGAGCCGCCGGGCTCTGAGCATTATTAAACAAAACATCGGCTTCTCCCTGCTGGTAAAGGCTGTCTTCCTGGTGGCCACTTTCCTGGGAATGGCCAATTTGTGGATGGCGGTTTTTGCGGATACCGGCACCGCCCTGCTGGTAATTGCCAACGGTATGAGGTTGATGAAGGTGGGAGATCCCTATACTGAGACGACTGTCCGGCCAAAGCAATCCACTGTAGCCTGCCCCAGCCTATAGAAAGTAAAAGCGTACTATAGCCCAAGCCCGCATCCATCGAACGGATGCGGGCTTTTGGCATGTTGTTTTAACAGAGGAAAACTTCTTTTGTTCTCTTTTATATTTTAATGCTGTCTCAACGCAAACCAAGGAAAAAGTACAGGGACGCTTTTGGCGGTTGCTGTATACAATAGACCACGAGAACCCTTTCGCAGGTCTTATGGCCGGATTTTTAAAGGGTATGGATATTATTTACAAACAACTTAATGCAAATTTAAAGTTGTTATATGGGCGGATTAGTGGTAAAATTAGAATATAATTATATAATCTATATTTTTTAGCATCATAGTAAAAGCCTTAAAGATAGAAAATTGTTCCAAGAAAGGGGGAGGACTTCGTGGTACCGGGAAAATCCCGGATTTAAAAAGAACCAACAGGAAATGATCCGTTGGTTAGTAAAGGAGGTATAAGTAAAAACACTAGCTGAATAGGTTTTACAGGCAATCTTACCGAGGATGGTCCTTGTTGTGGTAGCAGCCTGTATTTTTTTATCAGGTTTCATTGATCCGATGTCTGGCAATGATGAAAATCGGTCTCGGGTTATTCCTCCTAGGAGTAACGGCTGTGATGTTACCCTTAGGAGAAATAATCGGTTCCGAACTACCCCAACGGGATTCTTTTATCACTTGGAGTGTAAAAAGTGGTAGGGATTGTCTGCCTAAGAATCCTTAAAAGGGCGGTGATGCAAAAATGATGACAGTAGGATGTGTTTATAGAATTTTAGATACCACTCCCAACTTAATCAACCAAAACGCAACCAATCAAGAAGTCATTGATACCCTAATACAAAAAGGATCTCCTTTTATGCATTCAATTTATGTTGTTGATGATGATGAGCGATTAACGGGGATCATAACACTGCAGATTGTTTTAGACAGCATTATGCTTCGTTTAGGATATACTCCGCAAAATATTAAAATCACTGAAACACTTTTTAAATATTCGATTTTCGGGTCGGCAAAGGACATTATGAAGCATGCCCTAGGTATCTATGTAAAAAAAGAAACTTCATTAGAGGAAGCCTTGAAACTAATGGCTGATTATAAATTAAGTCAACTACCGGTAATTAATGATGATCGAAAGGTGATTGGGGACTTAAATATTTTTGAGGTGCTAAAGCACATTTACTAATAAGCAATTATAATGTTCCCAATCAGTAGACTAAAAAGAATTTTAAGTGTTTTAAAAGACGACGATGCCGGAGGTTGTAAAAAGCCTCCGGCTGTTCTTGGCAGGTCATTATCAGGGATTTCACCGTTTTAGGTGCGGTCCCATCCCTTAGAAAAGTAAGCGTCCTATCGAAGAACCTTTACTTCGTATCCACGATGGAGCCTCCTCGCCCTTCTAGTTCGGCGCAATTCGAATAGGGATATTTGGATTTTCACTTTTTTATAATATCAATTTTAAATTGGGTGGTGTGTTTCTTATCCCCTCTCTTGATTCTCAGTAAACTGCGTGCTGTACTGCTTGTCCAACAGGATACCAGGCAATTGGATTAAAGCTTGATATATGAGAGGAAGTTGCGAATGTCAAGAGAATTATTCAACAAATTAAAAGAATCCGCTCAATCGGTTTTACCGATTAGCTTTATTGTATTTGTTTTGCACTTTACCATATCCCCCATGCCCTTTGGAACTTTAATGCTGTTTATAACCGGCACCATTTTACTGATTGCCGGTATGAGTATCTTTACCTTGGGAGCGGATATGGCCATGATGCCCATTGGCGAAGCTATTGGTTCCGAATTAACGAAATCACGGAAACTTTGGCTGATTATTCTCAGCGGTTTTATTCTTGGCGTGGTGGTTACCATCGCTGAACCGGATTTGCAAGTCCTGACCAAGCAGGTTCCGGCCGTTCCCGATTTTGTTTTGGTAGCTTCCGTGGCATTTGGTGTAGGCCTCTTTTTGATGCTTGCGCTTTTACGGATCATTTTTCAGCTTTCCCTTTCCCGGATGTTTATCATATCTTATATTTTGGTATTTGCTGTTGCGGCCTTTGCGGCTCCGGACTATTTAGCCATTGGCTTTGATTCCGGGGGTGTGACCACAGGACCCATTACAGTTCCCTTTATTCTTGCCTTGGGTGTCGGTATTTCAGCAGTTAGAGGCGGAAAAAACTCGGAGGAAGACAGTTTTGGCATTTGTGCGCTGTGCTCAATCGGTCCGGTTCTGGCTGTACTGATTATGGGCATGTTCTTTGATTCATCGGCTTCCGGTTATGCCTTTGAAACCACAGAGAACGTCAACAGCTTTAAGGAACTGCTTGCTCTCTACGGCCTGGGTTTTTTACAGTTTTTCCAAGAGGTTTTAACGGTGCTACTGCCAATTTTAGTAATCTTCGGGCTGTTTCAGGTGGTACGCTTAAAGCTATCCAAAACAAAACTAATACGAATCGTAATCGGGATTGTTTATACACTGATTGGACTTTCCATCTTCTTAACCGGTGTAAATATCGGTTTTATGCCCGCAGGAACCTTCCTTGGCCGGGAGATCACTGATTTATCCTATAACTGGGTGCTTATTCCCCTTAGCGCGGTGATTGGCTTCTTTGTTGTATATGCGGAACCCGCAGTGCATGTGCTTAATAAACAGGTTGAAGATATAACCAGCGGCGCCATATCCAAGAAGATGATGATGTACGGCTTATCCATGGGTGTAAGTGTTGCCCTGATCTTGTCGGTGGTTCGTATATTGACGGGCATTAGTATCTGGTATTTCCTGATTCCCGGTTACTTGGCCGCTTTAATACTCACTTTTTTCACGCCTAAAATATTTACGGCCATTGCTTTTGATTCCGGCGGGGTCGCGGCGGGAACCATGACGGCTGCCTTTCTGCTTCCTTTCGCTGTGGGAATTTGTGAAGCCGTTGGTGGAAACATTATGACGGACGCCTTTGGCATTATTGGCATGACCGCCATGATGCCTTTGGTAACCATACAAATCCTGGGGTTGATTTATAACATCAAACTGCGTCACAATAAAGAGCTGGAGGCCGAATTGGAATTTTCCATGGAAGATTCATTAAATGACTATGATATAATAGGCGCAAAAGACCAAGGCCTTTTAACCGAAACGGCGGGTACAGATGAGGACCGAACAAGATGAAATCATAGAGCCCGGGATTAAAAAAGAAGTGGGTAAGAAAATCACTGAACCCCCGGTATAGGGCGAACGGGCAAGGACAGAAAAAGTGATTGACAGCGGTTGAAGAAAGCCTGTGGGTCAGATCGAAAGGAGGAGTCACAATGCCCCCAGATAAGTCTGAAACTGCATCGATGGTTCTCATGGTGGTCGTTGTTAACAGGGGAAAGGGAGAAAAGATTGCCAGCCTCTTTGTGGACCATGGTGTAACCTTTAATTTGCTTACATTAGGTAAAGGAACCGCAGATAAAAAAATATTGGTGTATTTGGGTTTGGGTGAAACAGAAAAAGATATATTGTACTGTACCATGCCCTTGGAAACGTCCAGGCTTATGTTTGAAAAGCTGAATGAGCTGAACCTGAGTAAACCCGGTAAAGGGATTGCCTTTAGTATACCCATCAGCGGTGTTGCAGACGCAGCCTCATGCAAGCGATTGCAGGGCGCAGCACAGAAACGGGGAGGAATATCGATGGAACTGCCCTTCAAATACAATTTAATCATCGCAGTTACAGGCCAGGGATATATGGATGAAGTCATGGACGTGGCAAAATCTGCCGGAGCCTCCGGGGGAACCGTGGTGCACGCCAGGGGAGTTGGCCTAAGGCAGGCCGAAAAGTTTTTCGGCATATCCATCCAGCCGGAAAAAGAGATGATTTTTATACTGGCCAAACAGGAACTTTGTCAAGGAATTATGGAGACAATTACGGAGAAGATGGGTCTTAAAACCGATGCCAAGACCATTGTCTTTTCTCTCCCGGTCAACGGAGTGGCCGGACTGCCGTCCTCCGACATTTAAGGAGTAGAAGGGCAAGAAGCCATGGGGCCGGCTGCATCATTCCCGGCTTAACATGAAAGACGGCCTCAGGCCGTCTTTCATGTTAAGCGGTAATTTGTGAATCGTCCCTTTCCTTGGCGGTGTCCAGCGGTCCGGCATATTTTTCCAGGGCCCTGCCCGCCACGGCGGGAGAGACCATGGTGCCGGGACCTCCAATGCAGCCTCCTTCGCAGGCCATGCCTTCAATAAAGGTAAAACCATTGCCATCGGTTTTTTTGGCTGAAAGCTTAAGGGTGGTCAAACACTGGGATAAACCCTGTACCTGGGATATATCAACAAGGATGCCCGATAGATGCCGCTGCACGGCGGCGCTGACCCCGCCGGAGCGGGCAAACAGCCGTCCATAAGGGGAGGCGTCCTGCATATCCGCAGGCAATTGGGCGGCCGGGTCGATCTCGGCGGCCTGCAGAAGGGCGGCCAGCTCCTCAAAGGTTAATACCCAATCAATTTCCCGGCTGTCCGCTGCCTCCGCTTTTTTGGCAATGCAGGGGCCGATAAAAACTGTGGTGACTTTATCTTCATATTGCTTTTTAACCAACTGACCTACCACCTTCATGGGCGACAGGCAAGCTGAAAGATTGCCGGTTAGTTCAGGCATTTTTTGTACGATGGCCCGGGCGTAGGCGGGACAACAGGAATTAGTCATTAAACCGGCATCGTAATGGGCTTTAATTTCTTCCGCTTCCTCTTTGGCTACCTGATCGGCGCCCAGAGCAGCCTCCACCACCCTGTCAAAACCAAGACGCAGCAGGGCGGATTTAATATGGCCGGGAGTCACCTTAGGTCCAAACTGTCCGGCAATGGCCGGAGCGATAATGGCCACCCGGGGCTGCTCCTGTTTACGAAGGGAATCAATGACATTGAGCATTTGAGAAGTGTCCGTGATAGCTCCGAAGGGACAAACGGTGACGCACATACCGCAGGAAACGCACTTATCCATATCCAAAACCGCCTTGCGGGAATCATCCACTTTGATGGCCTTGATGGTACAGGCCCGCTCACAGGGACGGGTAATCTCAATAATGGCATTGTAAGGACAGGCTTTCGCACACTTTCCGCATTCAACGCAGGAATTTTGATCAATAAAAGCTCTGTTTTGAATGACCGAAATAATCTTTTTGGGGCAACTGTTCCGGCAGGGATGGGCAACGCAATTTTGGCAGGCGTCGGTTACGATATATTTGTTTAAAGAGCAGCCGTTGCAGGCTTCTGAAATGATGGTGATGGGTGACGTTTTGGCTTCGCCGATAACAATACGAATTCGTTCTTCCACAATGGCCCGCTCTTTGTAAATGCAGCAGCGGTAACGGGCCGGACCGTCCGGAATCAGTTCCTTTACCAGAGCAGCCATGTCAATGCTAGAGGGTCCTTGATCCAAGGGCCTGTTGAGAGCCCGGCGGGCTACTTTGGTAAAGATATTGCGTCGCAGGATGGTGATTTCAGAAACTGGATTCATGGAATGCCCCCTCCAGTATGGAATTATATTAAATAAAATTATCGCATGCTGATTATAACTGTGTCAATTTCTAGACAATAAGTTGCAATTTCTTAAAATATCTGTTGATTTTGAAAATAACTATGTATTAAATTTGATATATTTTAAAAAATTAAGATAATTGGCAATAGAACGATTGTAAAAATACCAGAATCCGGCAAGGATTTTGTATCTTTCATAAGAATATATTAAAATAAACTATTCCATTTTGGAGGTGCTTAATTTGTCCTTATGCATCGGAGTTCTCTACGGGGGACGTTCTGCAGAAAGGGAGGTGTCATTAAACAGCGGAGAGGCCGTATATCAGGCCCTGGTAGCCGCCGGGTATAAAAAAGTGGTTAAAATAGATGTAGGTTATGATTTAGTTGAACAGCTAAAGGCTCAAAAGGTAGAGCTGGCTTTTCCCGTTCTGCATGGGAAATACGGGGAGGACGGAACCCTGCAGGGTTTGCTGGAAATGATGGATATCCCCTATACCGGAAGCGGTGTTTTGTCCAGTGCCCTGGCCATGAATAAAATTGTCACCAAAAAAATTTTTACCTTAGAAGGAATTCCCACTCCGGATTTTACGGTTGTGACCCGCCGCCAGGTTTTGGACCAAGGACTGGAAGCGGTGGCCAAAGAGGCTTTAGCAAAAATGGGGGTTCCGGTTGTAGTCAAAGCCAACACCCAGGGATCCACCATCGGTATTTCCTTTGTGCATAAAGAAGAAGAAATGGCTTCCGCCATTGAGTCTGCGTTAAAATATGACTCAGACGTTTTGATTGAAGAGTATATTGAAGGAATGGAAGTCACCGCTTCCATTTTAGGCAACGAGAATCCGGTTGCCCTGCCCCTGATTGAGATCACCTCGGTCACCGGCGTTTATGACTATCAGGCCAAGTACACTCCGGGCATGAGCCACCATATTATCCCCCCGGGGCTTCCGGAGGAGGTTCAGGAAAAAATTAAAAACCTGGCGGTTAGAGCTTTCCAGTCCCTGGGCTGCAGGGGGTTGGGGCGGGTGGACTTTATGGTGGGGGAAAAGGGGATTTATACCCTTGAGATTAATACCCTGCCCGGCATGACCGGCACCAGCCTGTTTCCCGATGCGGCGCGCTATGCGGGCATTGAATTCCCGGAAGTGGCAGACCGGCTGGTCAAACTGGCTTTAGAATTCAATAAGCATCAACCGGGCTAAAAATCCCGCCTCAGGGTTACAGAAAGGTGGAAATGGTTAAAGTTATAACATATACGGAAGGAATTTTGTCGCCCCTTACAGAATTGTCTTAATAATGAGCCCATTTAGGGCAACTAGGGGGGTGGCAAAGTGGAGGACAAGCAGCAAAAAGAACTTCGCTGTATCATGTGTGGACAAGTTTTAGAGGTTGAACCAACCAGTGAGTGGGAAGAGGAAGATGATTTTATTCCCAAACCGAAAAAAAGCGTATCCTTTTGCCAGTTGTGTGAGGCCAAACTGCGCAAAGAATCAGACGATCAAATGAAGGGAAGAAAGCCCATGTAGCTGGAGAGCCGCTGCATGGCAAAAGTAACCGGAGGTGTTCTTATTGAATCGTGGGTCACGATTTACTCTGGGCCTGACCATTCTGGTCATTGCCTTAATCGTGTCTTTAATAGGCTGGGGTGCCGGATTGTATATCGACTGGTTATGGTTTGGCGCGCTTAAATACCGGCAGGTCTTTATTACCACCATGGTTTCCGACATCGGCTTGCGGGTCCTGGCGGGTTTGGCCTTGTTCGGGCTGTTGTTCTTAAACCTGATGTTAACCAGGAACTCAGTGTTACAGGCCGTTAAAGCCATCAAATCCTTTCGGCCCTTTCATCCGGAAGACGACAATGTCATTACCATTAATCAAACCGACTGGAGGGAAAGCATTACCTCCGGAAGATTAACGGCTGCCTTTATGGTAATCAGCCTAATTATGGGATTTTTTTACAGTTCGACGGTCGCCGGGGACTGGCCCACGGTATTAAAATTCTTCAATCAAACCCCTTTCAACATTCAGGATCCCATTTTTAACCGAGATGTTGGTTTCTATATTTTCAGCCTGCCCTTTTATTTATTCCTATACCGATTGCTGGTTTCCGCCATTTTAATCAACGCCTTTTTTGTGGCACTGGTCTATCTGGTGACCGACACGGCGAGGGGTGGTTTGGCCAAGATATTCCGCTTTGCCAGTGCCAGAAATCACCTGTCCGCCCTGGCTGCCTTATATTTTATTGTCAGGGCCTGGGGTTACCGCTTAAATCAGTACAATCTGCTGAATTCATCCGGCGGGGCGGTGCACGGAGCCGGCTATACCGATATCCATGCAACCTTGCTGTCTTATAAGATATTGATCGTTCTTTCCTTATTAACAGCGGCTGTCATTCTGGCCAATCTGTTTCTCAAACGGGCCCGTTTAACCGCCTACGCCATTGGCGGACTGATCTTGGGTTCGGTCCTGCTAACGGGCGTTTATCCGGCGCTAATTCAGAAGTTTGTGGTGGTGCCCAACGAGTTTACCCGAGAAAAACCCTATATTACCAATAATATTAAGTTCTCCCAGATGGCTTATAATTTGAACGAAGTGGAACGAAAGTCCTTCCCGGCCGGCCGGACGCTGACTGCCGGGGATATCCAGGAAAACCAGAACACCATTGAAAATATCCGTCTTTGGGATTGGCGGCCGCTGCAGCAGACTTACGCTCAACTGCAGGAAATGCGGCTGTACTATGAATTTAAAAACATTGACATTGACCGGTATCAAATTGACGGCCGATACCGCCAGGTCATGCTGGCCATGCGGGAAATGAACCAGGAGCAACTGCCCGATCAGGCCAAAACGTGGATTAACCAGCGCCTGAAATATACCCATGGTTACGGTGTGGCCATGAGTCCCGTGAACGAGGTATCCGGCGAGGGGATGCCCCATTTCTTCCTGAAAGACATTCCCCCCACCGCCTCCACGGATATTAAAGTCACCAGACCGGAAATTTATTATGGAGAGTCTAACGACGGGTATGTCATCGTCAATACCAAAACCGAAGAGTTCGATTACCCCGAAGGGGATGAAAACGCCTACACCCGTTATGAGGGTACCGGCGGTGTCAAGATTGGCAACTTTTTTAACAGAATCATGATCGCCTTGGCCATGGGCGACTATAAAATGCTGTTAACCAGTGATATCACCGCAGAGAGTCAGGTTTTATTCAACCGCAACATCAAAGAGCGGGTTTCCAAAATTGCTCCCTTTTTAAGTTACGATAGCGATCCTTATCCGGTCATTAATACCAAGGGTGAAATCATCTGGATGTGGGATGCTTATACCTTGAGCAACATGTATCCCTATGCCGAACCCTTTGACAACAGGGGCAACAACTATATTCGCAATGCTGTAAAAATAACCATCAACGCTTATAACGGAGATGTCAATTTTTATATTGCGGACTCCAAGGACCCGGTGATTCAAACCTACAGCAAAATCTTCAAGGGCATGTTTAAGCCCATGGACCAGATGTCGGCTGATTTAAGGGAACATATTCGCTATCCGGAAGACATGTTCTTGATTCAGTCCCGGATGTATGCTTCCTACCATATGGCGGATCCGCAGGTCTTTTATAACCGTGAAGATAAATGGACCATTCCTACCGAGAAGGTAGGGGACGAAGAGCAGGTCATGGAAGCATATTATACCATCACCGTTCTATTGGGTGAACAAGAGCCGGAATTCGTGCTGATTATGCCCTTCAACCCCCAGAACAAAAAGAACATGGTGGCCTGGATGGCGGCCCGTTCGGACGAAGAGAACTACGGCAAACTGATCGTCTATGAATTCCCCAAACAGGAACTGGTTTACGGCCCTATGCAGGTTGAAGCCAGAATTGATCAGGATACTACCATTTCTCAGCAGTTGGCCCTATGGAATCAGAGTGGATCATCGGTTATCCGGGGTAATCTGCTGGTAATCCCGGTCAAGGATTCCCTAATCTATGTGGAACCCATCTACCTGCAGGCCAGACAGAGTAAAATGCCGGAACTGCGGCGTGTGGTGGTAGCCGCAGGGGACCGGGTAGTCATGGAACCCACCCTGGATCTGGCGTTACAGAGGATTTACGGCGAGAATGTAAGTTTGCCGCCCAGTACAGGTCAGGCTCCCCAGGAAGAGACAGGGCAGCCGGAAGTTCCGGCATCTCTTCAGGAACTGGCCGGGGAAGCCGGCCGCCTCTATGACGAGGCCCAGAACAAACTAAAATCCGGAGACTGGGCAGGATACGGGCAATCTTTAGACCAACTGAAAGCAGTTTTAGAAAAAATGCAAGCCCAATCTCAATAAGGGATAAAAGAGGTGGCGCCAGGCCTGGTGCCACCTCTTTCTGTGTCTGAAAATTGTACATATTATTGACCCCTTCTAGACATCTATTGGCTGACATTTTAGTTGACAGTTATTGCTTAACTAAGTAAAATTGTGATAAGTTCTTATACATAAAGGGGGCGTAGAATGGAAATCGAATTCTAAATGTTTTAACAAATTATCTGTTGAAAGAATGAACATGGAGGGGAAAAGATGAGGAGAGCAGGAGTAAAGAAGGGGTTATTTTTACTGGTGGTCTTGTTGATGGTGAGCTTCGTTTCCGGTTGCAGCGGCGGCGGACAGGAGTCCAAGGCCCAGGAGCAGGCTTCCGATGTCATTAAAATCGGCGGCAATTATGAGTTGAGTGGACAGGTTGCCACCTATGGGAATTCTGCCAAAAACGGTATTGAATTATATTTTGATGAGTTAAATGCCAAGGGCGGCGTATTAGGCAAGAAAATTGAGTTTATTTGCCTGGACAATAAAAGTGAGGCCACTGAAGCGGCCAACGTGGCTTCCCGTTTGATTAACCAGGAGAAAGTGGTGGCTATTTTAGGAAGTATCACTTCCGGCAATACCATGGGCTTTGCCCAAATTGCCGAGGACAATAAAATTCCTGCCATAACCTCCGGTGGAACTAACCCTGACATCACTGTCGATCCCAACACCAAAAAGGTTCGTGAGTACATTTTCCGGTCGGTGTTTATCGATCCCTTCCAGGGCACGGTGATGGCCACCTTTGCTACCAAGACCTTAAAGGCCAAAACCGCGGCTGTCTTTGTGGAAAATAATTCTCCTTACAGCAAAGGGTTGGCGGAGTATTTTATAAAATCCTTTGAAGAACAGGGCGGAAAAATTGTAGGCAACGAGGCCTTCCTGAGTGAGGATCAGGATTTCAATGCCACGCTGACCAAAATTAAATCGGCTAAGCCCGATGTGGTGTTTGTTCCCGCCTACTATGAGCAGGTGGGGAAAATTGTGAAGCAGGGCCGTGATCTTGGCATTACCGTACCCTTTATGGGCGGGGACGGCTGGGATTCTCCCAAACTGGCTGAAATTGCCGGAGCCAAGGCTTTAAACAACGGCTATTTCAGCAACCACTATTCTCCGAAACAGCAAGATCCCATTGTGCAGGACTTTGTAGCCAAATACGAAGAAAAATATAAACAAACTCCGGATGCTTTAGCGGCTTTGGGTTATGATGCCGCTATCCTGCTGGTGAAGGCCATTGAAACGGCCGGCAGTGCAGAGCCTGAGAAAATTAAGGACGCTTTGGCAGGTCTGAAGGATGTGCAGGCTGTAACCGGTAAGTTTACCTTTGACGAAAATCATAACCCGGTTAAGGGTGCCGTAATTCTTGAAATGAAAGACGGCGAACAGGTATTTAAAGAGCAGATCATCCCCTAAGGAAGAGGCAAAAATCAACCTCCATGGCCACAATTGCGGTTATGGAGGTTTTGTTTTTTGAACCTTCATTTCATTTGCCATGTTGCCCCGGTGGTGGGCAAGAATAATTCGGGATGCCATCATTCTCGGGTTATGGTAAAATAAGTTAGCAACAATGAACGGGGGTGTAGAATATGGTTGGGCGTATCGCGGTATTGACCGGCGGGGGAGATGCTCCCGGCTTAAATGCGGTTATCCGAGCCATTGTAAAAACAGCCGTCCGGCAGTACGGTATGGAAGTGATCGGCTTCCGGGATGGATTTAAAGGGGTTATGGAAAATAATTTTTATCCGTTGACAGAAAAAGAAGTTTCCGGAATCTTACCCCGGGGTGGCACCATTTTGGGTACCACCAACCGTGATAATCCCTTTCACTATCAAGTGGCCAAGGGGCAGTTTGCCGACCGCTCGGACCAGTGTATTGAAACCATCAAAAAACATGCGGATGTGCTGATTGTGATTGGCGGCGACGGGTCCCTGGCCATTGCCCATGATTTAGCCCGGAAGGGTCTGCCGGTGGTGGGTTGTCCCAAAACCATTGATAATGATCTGGCAGTGGGACAGGCCAAAACCTTTGGTTTTGATACAGCCTATGCCTTTGCCACAGAGGCTTTGGACAGGCTGCATTCTACTGCGGAGTCCCATCACCGGGTAATTGTTTTGGAAGTCATGGGCCGCTATGCAGGCCATATCGCTTTGTATTCCGGCTTGGCCGGCGGAGCCGACATTATATTAATTCCTGAAATTCCCTTCCACTATCATAAAATTGCTGCCAAGATCCAGGAGCGGCTGGATCATAACAAGCGATTCAGCCTGGTGGTGGCTGCTGAAGGGGCCAAGCCCGTTGACGGCCAGATGGTTGTCAGCAAGATGATTGCGGACAGTACCGATCCGGTTCGTCTAGGCGGTATTGGTGAAGTGGTGGCGCACAAACTGGAAGAACTGACCGGCATTGAAACCCGGGTTACCGTGTTGGGTCACCTGCAGAGGGGCGGCAGCCCCACACCTCTGGACCGTATTTTGGCCACCCTGTATGGTGCGGCAGCCGTGGATTTTGTGGCCAGGGGAGCGTTTGGCCAGGTAGTTTCTTTGGACGAAGATCAAGTTGTTCCCATCCCGCTGTCCGAGGTAGCCAAAGGAATTCGCCGGGTGGATGCCCAGGGAGAGATGGTCCTTACGGCCAAAAAAGTGGGAATCTCCTTTGGCGACTAAGGTTAAACCTAAGGAAAAGATCAGGAGGGATAACGATGATTCGCAATTACATTGAACTGGCTGTAGAAGAAACATTGGATGATGTATTAAACCGATATGCTTTGAATCATCCCGGAACCTGTACCTGTGCAAGATGCCGGCTGGATATTATGGCTATTGCTTTGAATAACCTGCCAACCCGTTACGTGGTAACCGATGTGGGCGGCATTTTTACCAAAGTAGCCCTGGACCAGGTTGCCGGAAGAGCTCAGGTGATTGCCGCCATATTAAATGCCATACCCATTGTGCAAAAGAACCCCAGACACGAAACAAAAGAATAATGGTTTAGACTTCCACTCCTTTGTTTATACTTTTAGCAGTATATATCTTAGGGGTGACTTTTTTATGCGCATTGGATTCTTTACCGACAGCTATAAACCTTATATTAGCGGAGTGGTGCACTCCATTGAAACCTTTTCCAGGGAATTAAAAAAACTGGGCCATGAGGTGACCATCTTTGCCCCCAATTATCCTACCGCGGCAGAGGAAGAGAAGGTTTTCCGTTTCCCGTCCATTCCCGCAGTGCGGCATCCCGGTTTTTATATTTCCATTCCCCTGGCTCCCGGTCTAACCCGTTTTCTGGAAGAAAATGCCCCGGATATTGTTCACGTCCATTCACCCTTTATTATGGGCCGGGTTGGCGCCAGAGTTGCCAAAAGCCGTCATCTGCCCCTGGTGTTCACCTATCATACCCTTTATGATCAATACACCCACTACGTACCCTTTGCCCGTCAGATTAGCAGGGATTTAACCCGGAAATTCTGCATTGATTTTTGTAACCGCTGTGATTTGGTGATTACCCCCACCGGAGTCATTGGCAAACAAATTAAGGAAATGGGCGTAAGCGCTCCTATTCAAAGCCTGCCCACCGGCATTAACCAGGAAGAGTTTGCCGGAGCGGACAGGGATTGGCTGCGCAGGACCTATGGCATAAAAGAAGAGGAGTTTGTTTTGCTCTTTGTAGGCAGAATGAGCCGGGAAAAAAATGTTGGTTTTTTAATTAAAGTTTTAAAATTAATTATGGGAGGGTACGGGCTGTCGGCAAAACTGGTGCTGGTAGGGGAAGGACCCGAGACCGAGAACTTGAAAACCTTGGTGGCTGAACAAGGGCTGGTGCATCAGGTGATTTTTACCGGAAAAATAAGCCGGGAAAATCTTATCCGGGCTTACAGCGGCGCCGACCTGTTTGTTTTTGCCTCGGTGACTGAAACCCAAGGCCTGGTTATTGGAGAAGCCAAAGCAGCGGGAGTTCCTGTAGTGGCGGTGGACGCCTTTGGCGTTTCAGAGATGGTTGTGAATGGGGAGGAGGGTTACCTGGTGCCTCAGGATGAACAACTCTTTGTATCAAGGGTGGTTACTATCCTCAAAAACCCGCAATTAAGACAAAAAATGAGCAGACAGGTTCTGGTCAATGCCGCCAACCTGTCCGCTCAAGCTTGTGCTCAAAAATTAGCTCATTTTTATCAACAACTTCATGAGAGATACGCCCAGCAGCGGACATCCTCCCTTGGTTAAGTTACTTCTGGGGCTGTTCTTGCTTCAATTCCTGCTTTAGCTGGGAGAGCAAGGTGATTAATTCATCCAATTGATCTTCATAGAGTTCAAAAGATACGTTTTGTCTGTTGGCGTGGTCCAGATTATCCTTTACGGTGAGTTTTACCAAGAAGCTGGAGAGGGCGGGAAACTGTCCGCTGGGGGGTTTTACCACCCTTTGGGCCACAAACTGTTCCATGACATTGGAAATACAGGTACGATAAAAATAATAGGCCTGCTGTAATTTGGGGTTAATAATTTTTTCTTTAATAATTTTAATTTTTTGCTCCATAATGGCCTGGACCGTATGGCCTTCCTTGGCCGCGTCGCTTAACAACTGCTCTTCCCGATTATCCAGCAGCATCAAAGTGATGTCAACTACTTCTTCAATGGTATCCTGCACCCGGTCGGGGTCATAATGGGCAAAAACCTCCTCCACTTCCGGAACGGAATCAAGATTGATGACGGTTTCCTGATAATCAAAGGAAAAGGAGGCTAGTCCTTGATTAAATAATGTTTCTAACACCGTGGTAATGTCTGAAAACATATCGGTATTTTTAGTAATAAGCTCTTGATTGATATTAACCACTTTATTATCCTGCTGAGTCATGAATATGGCCTCCTTTATTATTTGCATTTATTATTTCCCGACTTTCCATGAAATAAAGAACGCGAAGAAAACTTGATCACCGCTGTCAAAAGAATTAAAATATTATGGACAAAAAGAATTTATGAGAGGGGTTTTAAATATGGTGATTCCCATTATCAAACCATTAATTGAATGGGATTATGACTTTAATAACGAATTTAAAAACCGGGAAAGAGGATATACCTTTGTCATAGATGTCTGGGAGTGTAAACCCAAATTGGCTTTATACAAATTTACCCCCTTTGGCGTAAAGTGTGACCATCTGGATCAACAACCTCCGGAGGAAATGCTGCAAAGCGCCCTTAGGGAGCAGACGGAAAATGCCCAGGACGGCATTTATAAAATCTCTCCGGAATTAAGAAGCTGGATTGAAAAAAACGTTTTACAGGAAGAGTCTTAAAAAGAAATAATTTACTAAAGGTTAAAGGAAATTTTGATTTATCAGTGAATATATAGATTAAGGCTGACTTACCACGAAAGGATGGGAGGTGTTGACCTTGATCCGGGCTATATTTAGTTTATTTTCAGTATTTTCCATCAGCCCTGTCATTGAACTTGTCATTTTCTCCGCCCTGGTGGGCACGGTATTTCTTCTCCAGTTAGTTATTCTATAAATAGGTGTTATTAACCGGCCGGGGGCCGGTTTTCTTTAGCAACAACCTGGCTTCCGCCTGCTCTAAAGGCTTGGCGGGAGCCAAGTTTTCTTTCTTCATTAGCAATATAGCCATTATTTTAGAATAAGCTAAAAGAAGTACAGGGAAACGGGGTGGACGGTAGGTGACGGAGAAGGCATCCAAAAATTCCGGGATTCGATTATTAAAGCTGTCTATAGGGGTATTGGTGCTTATTTTTTTAGTCTTGGCAGGGGGATTGACTTATACCGTTATACAGGATTATGAAGAGGTTGCCTCACGCTATAATTTGGATCAGTTTGAATATCAAAGAAATCAAAAGAGTATCATTTACTCCTCCAACGGAGAAGTCATCGCTGAGTTGTATGAACGGGAGAAACGTTACGTATCCCTGGACAAAATCTCAGCACCCATGAAAGAGGCTATTTTAGCCATTGAAGATCACCGTTTTTATAATCATTTTGGCATTGATTTTATTGGCACCTTCAGGGCCCTTTACCGAGACCTGGCCCACCGGGAAGCGGTTGAGGGCGGCAGCACCATCACCCAGCAACTGGTAAGAAATCTGTTTCTTACCAACGAAAAAACCTTTCAAAGAAAGATTACAGAAATTTTTTTAGCCTTAAAAATGGAAAGCCGTTTTAGTAAAGATGAAATTTTGGAGATGTATTTAAATGAAATCTATTTTGGCAACGGCTGTTATGGGGTGGAGTCCGCTGCCAGAAAATACTTTAATAAAAATGCCGGTGATCTCAATTTGGCCGAATCCTCCATGCTGGCAGCCATACCCAAGGCGCCGAACCTTTATGAGCCCTTAAACCATTTAGAGGCCAACAAAGTTCGTCAAAAAGATGTCCTGAATCGAATGGTTCAATTAAAGATGATTGCTTTCCAGGAGGCGGAAGCTGCCCGGCAGCAGGAAATACAGGTGCATCCTGTTCAGGCCTCAGAGGAATCGTTCCATTACGCCTTTCCTTATTTCACCACCGAAATTGTAAAACAACTGGTGGATCTGTATGGCCGCCAGAGAGTCTTTCATGAAGGGCTGGTGGTTACAACCACCTTAGATACCCGGGCGGTTAAGGCAGCGGAGGAAGTGGTCCGGCGAAAGGCCGCCGAATTAAAGCAAAGGGGAATCGCCGCCAGCAATATTTGTATTGTATCGGTGGATCCGGCCGATGGGGCGGTGCTTTCCCTGGTGGGAGGCACGGATTTCCGGGTGGATCAAAACAACCTGGCCATGATTCCCAGGCAGCCCGGTTCCTCCATTAAGCCCATTCATTATGCCGGGGCCCTGGAACAGAAAATCATTAATGAATCCTCTCAAATTAACGCCCGTTCCAAGGACTTCAACAAATATTATGTG
This sequence comes from Desulforamulus ruminis DSM 2154, assembly GCF_000215085.1. Taxonomy (NCBI): domain Bacteria; kingdom Bacillati; phylum Bacillota; class Clostridia; order Eubacteriales; family Peptococcaceae; genus Desulforamulus; species Desulforamulus ruminis. The sequence goes on along the minus strand of NC_015589.1, from coordinate 2,189,362 downwards.
GCTTCCAAAGTGGACGGCAGCGTAACGGTGCTGTCGGCCTTAAAGTATTCCATGAATGTACCGGCAGTGGAAGTTGTTAATTTAATGGGTGTAAAAAACGCCATTGAAAACATGAAACGGTTTGGCATCACCACCATCAGCAGCGAGCATGATGCGAATCTGGCCATTGCTCTGGGGGGGATGTATTATGGCGTGAAACCCATTGAGATGGCGGCGGCCTTTGCCACCTTTGCCAATGATGGGAAATATAATAAACCGTATATGATTAAAACCGTAGAGGACCAAAAGGGAAATATTCTTTACCAGCATGACTCCCAACCCAAACAGATTATTTCCGCCAAAACCGCTCAAACCATGACCAAAATACTGACCGAGGCGGTACGGGGCGGCACCGGCACCCGGGCCAATATTACCGGAAACGAGGCCGGGAAAACCGGTACCACCGATGACAGCCGGTGTTTATGGTTTGTTGGCTATAACCAGGAGATCTCCACTGCGGTTTGGGTCGGCAACAGCGATAATCGCCCTGTCCGGGGCTACAGCGGGGGTGACCTGGCGTCTCCCATCTGGCGTGAATACATGATCTCTTTGATGGATAGCCGGGTCATCAAAAGACCCTCCCGGAGCATCCTTCCTTTGCTTGAGGATACCCCTGTGAAGGAGCAGGAAGAGAATCTGCCGGAGCAAGAGGAGACCGCCTTGCCTCCGGAAGAGCCGGTGCAGGAACCGGTAGAGCCTGGAGCTGAACCTGAAACGGAACCCTCTTCTCCGGTAAACACTCCGGAGCAGCCAAAGGGCAATGAACCCCTAGAACCAAACACCCCTGTGGAGAGCCCGGAAACGTCTGAAAATCCTCAAACCACGGAAGTTAATCCCGCAAATATGCCGTAGGAGTGTTGCAAAACTACCTTTTAATTGCGTGTCAAAGAACAGCGAGATAACGCAATGAACAATCGGACTAATAAAACACGGATTTTACAGATTTTTACGGGTTCGCATCTTTATCTAAAAATCCGCGTAAATCCGTGTTTTATTCTTTTCCCCAAACCAGAACCCCCGGATATTCTCCGGGGGTTTCTTAATGCTTAATTGCTGTTACAGCCACAACCGCCGCCGCTGCCTCCAAGAAGCAGTAGGATAAGGATTAAAAAGATGATAAAAACACAGCTATCATATCCGCCGCCACCGCATCCATAGCCCATTGTATATTCCCCTTTCCTGTTTGATAGTTCATGGTATGGAAAGAAAAGCTGGAATGTTACAAGGAAAAATAACCCCGACTTGAGTTTGCTTCAGGAGGGCTGTCCTTGGGGCGGCTTTTTTATCAATAATCCGGATTTGGGCTAACGTAATTCCGATATGAGTAGAGAAATGATCCGGCGATTTTTATACTTGGATATAACAGCACCCTTCAGAGGGGTTTTAGCTGCATCCTGCCCTTTATGGAAGAACCGTAGCGGGGTTGACAGAAGTTTTAAATGGAAAAACGAATAGGAGGAATGACATTGACCGAGCAAAGCATGAATCAAAAAAGAACCTTTTGGCTATTTGTTCTGACCGGGATGCTCCTGGTACTCACCACCAGCGGGTTTGCCCGTATGTCCTATGGGGCGGTGCTTCCCTACATGCAGGAGGATTTAAGTTTATCCATCTCCCAGGCAGGTTTGATCGGCACGGTGATGTTTTTAGGTTATCTGGTTACGGTGGGATTATCCGGCGTTTTAGCCTTCCGTTGGGGTGCCAAGGCCGTACTGCTGGCAGGGGGAGGCGGCGTCCTGGTTAGTATGCTGGGTCTGGCCTGGGCCTCTTCATTTTGGTGGGTGTGCTTGTTTATGTTTGTTTCCGGCGCAGGAAGCGCGCTGGTTTTTACCCCTTTGATGTCCGTAATGATCGGCTGGTTTCCGGACAAAAGAGGAATTGCCCTGGGCATCATTTTAAGTGGAGCGGGAATCGGCATGCTTTTAAGCGGCATCCTCACGCCTTTGATTATGCAGCAGTTTGCAGATTTAAGCTGGCGGGCGGTATGGATCTTTTTTGGCCTCATCTCACTGGCTGTTTTACTGCTGGCGGTGGTAATTTTAAAAAACCCAGCACTGACCCATACAACCGATACCCAGGAAAACAAACCTCAATGGCTTAAAAACAGAGAACTGACGAAAATAGCACTGCTCTATTTCTTACTGGGTGTTTCCTACCTGATCCCCAATCTTTATCAAACCAGCTACATGCTGGAAAACGGATTTTCCAGTGCAACGGCGGGGTGGGTATATGCCGTAGCCGGGGTCTTCAGCATTGTAGGAGGTCCCCTATGGGGAGGTATTTCCGATAAAATTGGCGCACAGAAAACACTGCTTGCTGCCTGGATTTTTGCTGTGGCCGGCGACCTTATTCCCGTGCTTGGCACCCATATAGGAGGATTTATCCTTTCGGCGGCCATTTGGGGATCCAGTATCGGGGGATTGGTTACACTAATTCAGGTTAAGGCCTCTCAGCAGGTGCCTCAAAGGTATGTTTCTGCGGTAATTGGTTTCATCTCGGTATTTTATGCGGTGGGTCAGATGATGGGGCCCGGTTTATCCGGCTGGATCAGCGACCATATGGGCGGTTTTGCCAGTGCCTATGTATTTGGCGCCATCATCTATGCCGCAGGGCTGATGGTAACCTTGAACCTTTCAAAGGAAGCCGCAAGAATTTCAATGGCGGCCAAGAAATAGCAGTGGTCCAGGAGGTTTGTTGCTGTCACCCTTTAAATCAGGGGTCTTGCCAACCTAGCCGGGCGGGCCGCTAAGAACGGATGGTCCTTGTAGCCTTAGAGGGTATCCCTTGGGCGGCTTGACCAGGCCATGGCTCACCTGCTAAAATTTAGATGTTACAATAGAAAGGCATTGGTAGCATACTCCTGAAAAATAGGATGAAAGGATGACTCCTGTGAAGAAGCGTTTAATGAATGATATGAAAGAAGCCATGAAGGCCAGAGATAAACTGAAAGTGGACACCATCCGCATGGTGAATGCCGCCGTCAAGAATGCGGAAATCAACGGGAAAAAGGAATTGGGCGATGCGGAAGTAACGGATATTATTGTCAGGGAAATCAAAATGAGGCGGGATGCCCTGGAAGAATATAAAAAGGCGGACCGTCCGGAAGAGGTGGCTAAGCTGGAGCAGGAAATCAATTTACTGCTGAACTACCTGCCGGAGCAGCTTTCTGAAGAGGAGATTAGAAAAATCGTTCAGGAAACCGTTCTCCAGGTGGGGGCCCAGGGACCCAAAGAGATGGGGAAGGTTATGGCCGCCTTAATGCCAAAGGTGAAAGGGAAGGCCGATGGCAAGGTTGTTAACGGTATTGTTAAAGAAGTACTGGGTGCCTAGAAATTTGTATTTTGCAAAGTAAAAACCATTAAACCCACAGTCCATCTAAAAAGGACTGTGGGTTTAATTTTTTAACTTACCGCTTTAATCTCCTCTTGAAGCTTTTCCTCAACCTCTTCCCAGATTACGGTTTCCGCCTTGGCAAAGCCGTTAAAAGTAGTAGCCGAGGCCGATGAATAAGCGCCGCAGTTGGCTACCAGCACCAGATCGTCAATTTCAAGAGGGGGAGTTTTATAGTCTTTAAAGACCACATCCAGGGAATCGCAGCTAGGACCGGCAAAGGTTGCTTCAATTTCCGGACCTTTTTTAGTTTTGGCCACTTCCATTTCATATTCCCAGTGATCAAAAAGAATTCCTGAAAAAGTTCCGTAAATTCCTTCGTCCAGATAGTACCACTGCCGGCCGTTACGAATCTGGGAACCGATAATCCGTGTAATTAAGTTCATGGTGGTGCCGCTGAGATAACGCCCGGGTTCCGCCCAAATCTCGGTATCCGGGAAAAGGCTTTGCAAGCCATAATGAATCTGATCCATAAAGGAGGCCATATCCATATTTAAATCGCCGGTAGGGATGGGGAAGCCGCCGCCGATATCCAGAATTTTTAAATGGATTCCTTGCAGGGCTGCATCATCAAAAATCCGCCGGGAGATGGAGAGGGCATCCAGATAAGCGTCGGCACTGGTATTTTGGCTTCCCACGTGGAAGCAAAGCCCTGCTACCTCCAGACCCTCCTGGATGGCCAAAAGCATTAAAGGAATGGCGTCCTTGGGATCGGCGCCAAATTTTTTATTTAAATCCACCAGGGAGTGGTTATTATCCACCCGGATGCGCACTAAAACACGGGCTTGTGGATTGGAACGGGCAATACGGTAGATTTCACTTTCGCTGTCCAGGGTGAAATCGCGGACACCGGTTTTACCGGCGGTTTCCAGACCTTTATAGGTTTTTACCGGATTGGCGTAAACCATACGATCCGGAGAAATGCCCATACTGACCAGGGAGGTAATTTCGCCTTCCGAGGCCACATCAAAAGAACAGTCCATCTCTGCCAGTTTTTGAACCAGCCGCAAATCAGGATTGGATTTGATGGCATAAAAAATCTTAACTCCGGGAAGGTGCTGGCGGAGAAATTCATAGTTATGCTCTACCTGCTTTAAAGAGAGTATCAGTAAAGGCGTACCATACTCCTGGGCCAGTCCCTCAACCTTCCCCCAGGGAAGCTTGAAAAATTCTTTCATGACCGTTCCCCCCGGTAAAATATTTAAAACACACGAAATAAATTGTACCACAGATTGTCAAATCTGCAATAGATACGGCAAAAAAATTAAAAAGAATATGGCAAAGGTCCGGTGGATTCAGAAAATAAAGGGAATGACATGATAACCGGGCGGCCGTTGCAGGGGATAGCACAGTATAAAACTACCAGTAATGCAAATAATTAATAAAGATGGAGTCCGTTTAAACGGGAGATCAAATGAATGCGCAAATTGATTAAGCCGTCCAGGCCAAACTCGTTAAAAAGCCGTAAGCAGAATTCCAATAAAAATGGTGATACGGAAAAAAAGATTCCGGAAAACCCGATTCAGCAGAGTCTTCTGGAGCCTGATATTGAAAACAACCTTCAGCGAATAAAAGAAGTTTTTAAAGATTGCAGCGACGTGGTTTACCGTGAATTTCTTTTTGCCCAGCAAGAAGATATAAAATTAGCCCTGGTCTACATGGATGGGCTGGTTGATGAAACAATCGTTTCGGACCAAATCATGAAAGCATTGACCCTGGAGGCGGCCATGGCTACGCCGCCTTCCGACATTTCCAAGGCCAGGGCCTATCATTTAATTAAAGAGCGTGGGTTGTGTACCCAGCAGATCAAGGAAACCGTTAAACTGGCAAAGGTTGTGGACGCGGTATTGGCCGGGGATACGGTACTGCTGGTGGACGGGCACGCCAGTGCCATAATTAATGGCGCCAGAGGTTGGAAAGCCCGCCAGGTTGAGGATGCCAAAACCGAGATGTCCATCCGCAGCCCCCGGGAGGCCTTTGTTGAAACCCTACGGGTTAATACCGCGCTGCTTCGTCGCAAGATCAAAAGCACGGATTTAAAAATGGAAATGCTGAAGATCGGCCGTCTGACCCAAACCGATGTGGCCGTAGTTTATATCCAGGGTATTGTGAACGACGGCCTGGTAAAAGAAGTTAAAAAACGGCTGCAAAGAATTGACATTGATGGTGTGCTGGAGAGCGGCTATCTTGAGGAAATGATTCAGGACAATCCATTCAGCCCATTCCCCAATGTTAACCATACTGAACGGCCGGACCGTCTGGCGGCCAAGATACTGGAAGGACGGGTGGGCATCATGGTTGACGGAACCCCCTTTGTCCTCACGGTGCCAACCACGTTTTTTGAATATATGCAGGCGGCAGAGGATTATTACGAACGATTTCCCACGGGCACGGCGGTTCGCGTCATCCGTTATTTGTCCTTAGTGCTGTCGTTGTTGGCGCCTTCTTTATATATTGCTCAGGTTTCCTTTCACCAGGAAATGCTGCCCACCTCCCTTTTGTTAAGTCTTGCCGCCCAGCGGGAAGCGGTGCCTTTTCCCGTGCTGGTGGAAGCATTGTTGATGGAAATTTCCTTTGAGATACTGAGAGAAGCGGGACTCCGGCTGCCCCGTCAGGTGGGTCAGGCAGTCAGCATTGTGGGAGCTCTGATTGTGGGTCAGGCCGCTGTTCAGGCCGGGCTGGTGGCTCCCGCCACCGTCATTACAGTGGCCATCACGGGAATTTCTTCCTTTGTATTTTTTTATCAGATGGGGATTGCCATCCGGCTGCTGCGCTTTCCCTTGATGGTTCTATCTGCCACCCTGGGGCTTTTCGGGTTGATCTCGGGCATTATTTTAATTATAACCCATCTTTGTACCATGCGTTCTTTTGGGACGCCCTATCTCAGCCCGGTGGCTCCTATGAAAATTTCCGATATGAAGGATTATATTTTCCGGGCGCCCCGCTGGGCGATGATCAAGCGTCCCAGTCTTTTAGGAGTAAAAAATGTTCAGAGAATGAAACGCCATCAAAAACCCAAGCCACCTGAAAACCAGTCCGGTGCCAAAGGAGGGACAAAAAATCATGCTGGAAGGGGGAAAAATCAGCACTAGACAGGCGATCTTTTTGCTGACCACCACCATCTTTGCCACAGTCATTCTTTTTGTCCCCAGCATTACTGCCAACTATGCCATGCAGGATGCCTGGATTTCCGTACTGCTGGCCACAGCCTGCGGGTTGTTGATGGCCTGGTTGATTACCAGGCTGGGACTCTATTATCCGGATAAAACCATCTTTGAATACGCCGGCAAAATTGTTGGCCGCTGGCCCGGCAAAGCAGTGGGATTATTATACATCCTCTGGTTTTTGCATTTAAATGCCGAAGTGATCCGGGAATACGGTGAATTGATGACCGCCGCTTTTATGCCGGATACGCCCATTATTGTCTTTCATCTGATCGTGGTGGCTCTGGCCGCTTATGCCGTAAGAAACGGCCTGGAGGTTTTGACCCGGGCCAACGAAGTTTTTTTTCCGGTTATTTTAGGGTCCATTATCCTGGTATTACTCTTATCCATAGGAAACATGGATTTCAACAGGCTGCTCCCTATTTGGGACGCCGGAGCCATTCCTGTTCTCAAGGGAAGCCTGGTACCTTTGTCCTGGTTCGGTGAGATTGTGACCATTATGATCCTTTTGCCTTATCTCAACAAGCCCGGCAAGGCTTATCAGGTGTCGGCGGCGGCCCTTCTGATCTCCGGTTTGTTATTGCTGTCCTCCGTTGTGGGAGCCCTGGCCATTTTTGGGCCACAACTCTCCGGTGCTTGGATGTTTCCCACCCTGAACAATGCCAGGATCATCAGCATTGCCAATTTTATAGAAAGAATGGAACCTTTTGTTATGGGCGTCTGGGTTACCGGAGGATTTATTAAAATCTCTGTTTTTTTTTGGGTAGTGGTTTTGGGCACTGCCCAGATATTGGAACTGAAGGACTACCGTCCGCTGGTGCTTCCCATTGGCGCTACCCTGGTGGCCTTGTCCATGTTTCTCAACTCCAATATTCTGGATTTATTGCTGTTCTTGTCTCAGGTTTGGCCGGCTTATGCTCTGTCCATCTTCGAGGTGGGTATTCCCCTGCTGCTGCTGGTTATTGCCTGGCTCCGGGGTAAGAAGGAGGGAAGTCATGAATAAAAAAAGGATTTCCTTTTTAATCCTGATACTGGTACTGGTCTTGCTCAGCGGCTGCTGGAGCCGCCGGGAGATCAGTGATCTGGCCATTGTACTGGGGGCCGGGGTTGACTTAACCCCGGATAAGAAAGTTCGCATTACCCTTCAGTTGGCCAGGCCTTCCGCCTTTAGCAGCGGTTCGGAGACCGGCGGCGGAAGCCAGTTGAAACAAAATATCGTCTGGGTGGTATCCGCAGTGGGGGATACTATTTTTGAAGCAGAGAGGAAATTAGCTCTAACGGTAGACCGGAGACTTTACTGGGGACACAGCATTATTCTGGTGCTGGGGGAGGAAATGGCGAAACAAGGCGTCCGGCATGTCACTAATTTTTTCGTACGCAATCCGGAGCCCCGTGAGACTGCCTGGGTTTTTGTCACCCGGGGGGAAGCGAAGAGGGTTTTGGAAAGCCATTCGGAGCTGGAAAGAACATCGGCACAGTCCGCGGGTTATCTGGCCAGGAACCAGGTGGCCTTTTCAGTGATTTTGAAAGATTTTATTATAGACCTTGCTTCCAAAGCAACCAATCCCCTTGCCCCGGTTATTGAATTAAAGCCTGAAGGAGAGCCCCAGGGACCGGGATTGGAAGAAGCGCCTCAACATGAGGAACTGGCCATTACCGGAACAGGGGTATTTAAAGACGAAAAGCTCATTGGCTGGTTGGATCTTGCGGAAACCAGGGGGCTGTTATGGCTGCGGGGAGAGATAGAAAAAGGAACCATTACCATACCCTCACCGGGGGAGCCGGACAAACTGCTTTCTCTGAATGTTGTTCGTGCCCAAACCAAAGTGGAACCCTATTATGACGGACAAACCATTCATTTTAAAGTCTCCATGACCTGTGAAATGAATTTGCTGGAGCAGCAGTCAAAGGAAGAACTCTTTAATTTGGAAAAAATCGCAGCCTTAGAAAGGAAAGCGGAGGAGAACATTATTGCCAAGTCCACCGGAGCTTTGGAGAAGGCCCAGGAGGTATATGGCGTGGATATTTTTGACTTCGGAGAGGTTTTTCACCGCAAATATAAAAAAGAATGGAAAGAAATGAAGGATCACTGGGACGAGGAATTCGTTAATTCAGAAGTCAGCATTTCCGCGGAGGCCAAGCTGCAAAGCACCGGGCTGCAAAGAAGAAGAACCAGCCTGGAAGATTAACGCCAAGCATTCTGTATGTATAGGAGTTCTGAAATGATTATACTCATCGTCTTAGCCTTTGGCGTCATTGTTTTCCTTGAGGTGCCGGGTCTTGTAAAGAAAAAAGCCTGGCGGGAACTGGCTGCCTTTAGCTTTTTTTTAATCCTTGGCTTTACTCTGGCCCTGCTGCAGGTAATGGGAGTTGCCCTGCCGAATCCTAATCACGCCATTGAAGCCTTGTTCAGGCCCTTTACAGAGTGGATGGAATAATCTCATGGGATGTTAAAAGGCTATTGACATATTTATGAATCTTTAGTATTTTTATAAAAAATCTATATGCGCGATGCAAATAGATTAAAGAAATTTCGTCCAGGGATTGACGAATTAGTTAAATGCTATTGAACTCCTGAATGGAAATAAGAAAGGGGTGCTAAAAATGCATTTTCCGGTATCCGGGATTGATGTGCTGCCCTTTATACCACCGCTGGTGGCCTTCCTGGTTTCTTCCGTCACCGCTTCCGCAGGAGTTTCCGGGGCGTTTTTACTGCTGCCCTTTCAAATGAGCGTGCTGCACTATACAAGTCCTTCCGTAAGTCCAACCAACATGATTTATAATATTGTGGCTATCCCGGGAGGGCTGTACCGGTATATCCGGGAAGGAAGAATGGCCTGGCCCCTTACCTGGGCTATTGTTTTGGGTACGCTGCCCGGTGTGTTTTTCGGCGCCTGGATAAGAATATTATATTTACCGGATCCCGGGACCTTTAAATTGTTCGTGGGCCTTGTTCTTTTGTATCTTGGCTACCGGCTGCTGTCGGAAGTAGCGGGTTGGAATAAAAAGATGAAAGAACAAAACAAAATTATGCAAAAGAAATTTGCTGAGCAAATCGCCAAACTGAGAGTAGAGAATACCCGTCGTTTGGCTGCCGGTTTGCCTGCGGAGGCGGTTGTCAAAACCAAATCCATTTCTTTACGCAGGGTTGAGTATGAATTCTGGGGTGAAACCTATTCCTTCAGCACCTTGGCTATTTTAACCCTGTCCCTGGCGGTGGGGTTGATTGGCGGCATTTACGGCATTGGGGGAGGGGCCATTATTTCACCTTTTTGTGTGGCTGTTTTAGGATTACCTATTTATACGGTGGCCGGTGCCGCTCTGGCCGGGACATTGATCACCTCCATCGCCGGGGTTGCTTACTATCACCTCCTGGCTGCAACCTCCATAGCCGGCAGTGTTGCCATTGCGCCGGACTGGTTGCTGGGAACTTTGTTTGGTGTGGGTGGCTTGTTGGGGACCTATGTGGGAGCAAGGATACAAAAATTTCTTCCGGATAAAATCATTAAAACCGTTCTTTGCCTATTGGTTTTATTCCTTGCCTTTAGTTACATTGCTCAATATTTCTTACCCTAGCGTTTCTGCTAAGCAGCTTAAAAGATCTTTAGTTTATTGGATATTTAAAAAAGATTGGTATAAAATATGACCATTGCCATATTTAGTCTTGTTAAGCCAAGGTTCTTATCGTATAATATTATTTTAGTACGGTAGGTTTGTTTCTTTTTGATTTTTGGCGAAGTTAAACGCTATATTTATTCCCTGGATAAAAAGCCCCTGCCAAGGGGTTTTTTCTGTTTTTAAAGATTTTTTATAGAAGATTCTATGGAGGAGGATAGGGGGTAAAGAGATTGTTTATAGATATGCACGCTCATTTTTTTCCCGAAAGTATTGCTTTTAAGGTGACTCATCAACTGGCCGATTATTATGAAGTTGACGTTCCCTATCAAGGGACCCTGGAGGAGTATCAAAATTTGATCCAGCGCCAGGGGGTGGATGCAGCGGTCTTTTTTACTGTGGCCACCGTTCCTGCCCAGGTAAAAATAGCCAATGACTGGGCCATTCGCAATACCAAGGGCCCCTTGATTGGATTCGGAACCCTTCACCCGGATTACCAGGATATTGACGGGGAAATCCAAAAATTAAAGCGAGCCGGCATTAAAGGGATTAAGTTTCATCCTAATTTTCAACAATTTTATATGGACGACCCCAAGGCGCTGTCCATGTATGAAAGAATTGTTTCAGATTTTATTGTTCTTTTCCACGTGGGAGATACGCCTTTTAGAAAGGATTTCTCTTCACCGACAAGAATGTCTCGAATATTGGATCTTTTTCCCGGCATGCAGTTTGTGGCTGCCCATATGGGCGGCTGGCAGATGTGGGATCAGGCTTTGGAACATCTGGTTGGCAGAGAGGTATATTTTGATACTTCCAGCAGTGCGGGTTTTTTAGCGCCGGAAAAATTTAAACAAATGATTCGGGAACATGGTTACCGACGGATTTTGTTAGGCAGCGATTATCCCATCAGTGATCCTTTAAAAGAATCCCAATATTTAGACGGGTTGAATTTAAAGGACCATGAGTATCGGGGAATCCTCGGGGAGAATGCCAGGAAATTATTATCACGCTGATCTTTTATCCCGTTCGTCATAAACTGGTAAATCCCTAAAGGAGATTATCAAGGTTAATAACAATTTAAGCAAAAAATTCACATAAAATACTGAGGCTTTCTGCATGAGTAAAGAGGGAAGGAGTAAGTATCCCTGAAAATGGAAATCATATGTACCGGGGATAAGAAAATAAAAATTAAATTCATTTGTGTCAGCTTTTACTAGTCAGAAGAGAGGCGTGTTTTTATTTATGACATACTTTTATGAGTTGGGGTTAAGTGAATCTTTGCTCCAGGCCTTGGCCAACATGGGTTTCGAAGAGGCCACACCCATTCAGGAAAAAACCATACCCGTTGCCCTTCAGCAAAGGGATTTGATTGGACAGGCCCATACGGGAACCGGGAAGACCGCTGCCTTTGGTGTTCCCATGGTTGAGAAATTTGAAGAAGAAGCAGATCGGGTTCAGGGCCTGGTCATTACTCCCACCCGGGAGTTGGCGGTTCAAGTGGCCGAGGAGTTAAACCGCATCGGCCAAATAAAAGGCATTCGTACCCTGCCGATTTACGGTGGTCAGGATATTAACCGGCAGATTAAGGCTTTGAAGAAAAGGCCTCATATCATTGTTGGTACTCCGGGCCGGCTGATGGATCATATGGACAGAAGGACGCTGCGCCTGCAGGGGATTAAGATGGTGGTCCTGGATGAGGCGGACGAGATGCTGAATATGGGATTCATCGAGGATATTGAAGCCATTCTGCAGGAGATTCCGGAGGAGCGTCAGAGTCTTCTTTTCTCAGCCACCATGCCTAAACCCATCCAGGTATTGGCCCAGCGCTTTTTAAAAGATCCGGAATTTATTAGTATTAAAGCCAAGGAAGTGACCGTACCCAGCATTGATCAAAGCTACATTGAGGTTCAGGAAAGAGAAAAGTTTGAAGCCCTCTGCCGGCTTTTGGATACTCAATCACCGGAATTGGCCATTGTTTTTGGCCGTACCAAACGCCGGGTGGATGAACTTTATGAAGCCTTAAATAAACGGGGCTATTCAGCCGAAGGGATTCATGGGGATCTTTCCCAGTCCAAAAGGGATAGTGTCCTGCGTCAGTTTAAAGAGGCGACCATTGACGTTCTGGTGGCCACGGATGTGGCGGCACGGGGATTGGATATCAGCGGTGTAACCCATGTTTATAACTTTGACATCCCCCAGGACCCCGAGGGCTATGTCCACCGCATCGGGCGAACCGGGCGCGCGGGTAAAAAAGGGGAAGCCATAACCTTTGTTACTCCCAGGGAAATTCATCATTTAAGAATGATTGAAAATATTACTAAACGAAAGATTACCCGGCAGTCCGTGCCTACAATGAAAGAGACCATTGAAGGGCAGCAGCGTCTGACGGTGGAGAGATTACTAAAAATTGTTGAAGAAGGAGATTTTCAGCACTACTATAAATTGGCTGAGGAACTATTGGCGGAAACCGATTCGGTGACCCTTCTGGCCGCAGCTTTAAAAAGTCTAACCAGGGAGCCCGATCGTTCGCCTGTTCAATTGACAGAGGAAAAACCCCTGCGTGTCAAGAAAACCCATGTACCAAAGCCCCGCCCCAAGCAATACCATAAAGAGAACCGCGGCAGACAGCAGGAGAATAAAGGGACGGCAGCCAAAGGCAAAATACGCGGCAAACGGAAGGTTTCCATATAACAGCAGAGGAATCGGTTTTATATAACGTCCTGCAGGGAAGTTAAAAGGTTAATGACAATTATTTTATATTGACCTATCAGCCATCCTGTGATATTATGATATAATAATATCAGGAAGGAGGGTCGATGATGTCTACAGAATTAATTAACAAAATCCTTGAGGACATTGGCTTGGAGAAAATAAGCCGCACAGAAGAACAGGATAGAGAGTAAGAAATCGAAGGCGGAAATAACCCACTCGCCTTCGATTTTAGTTTTTAGCGCTCTTTTCAATTGTCCCCGCGGTTTCCTTCTTTACTCTTCTTAAAAACTTTTCCCAGGAGATAATCTAAATAAGCAAAGATTGATCCAGGACGGTGCTTAAGAGGATGTAAGCCAGATTAAATTAACCCCCAGGGTACCGTAAGGAAACATAACCAAGGATCGAGGATTGAAAAGAATGCTAAAGATGCTAAAGCCAAAGCCGACGGCCAAATAATTTACTTGAAATCACCTTTAAGCCACTGATATTTTTTCAACTGTAGCTTTTTCTTATGGTTATTGAATCATAGAGATAACTACCACGATTTAAATTTTCTTACTCATGGGCATCCTTTTAGATACAAACTTTTTCCCATTTTATTTAAATGATAGGGCGTCATTCTTGTCCTTAGGGCGATCTGCGTCAAAGGGAATGAGATGAATGAAAGGGACAGATCCTAACCTCGTATCGGTAATCGGTATTCAGAAATAACGTGACAAAGAGCAAACAGTATTATACCATAGTAATATAGTGATGTAAGCCAATCCATTGATTTCAGGATAAAGGGAATTCCTTTTGGAGGTGATGAAGTGGACCGGGCAAAGCAGCAGGACACTTGTGAAACCTTTTGTTTTAACGAAGAGAAAGTAAACCGTTTGAGGGGCGAGGTAAAGATTACCGAAGGATTGGCGGAGATTTTTAAAGCCCTGGCGGATGATACGCGTATAAAGATTATTTACGCTCTCTCCCAGGAAGAACTTTGCGTTTGCGATGTGGCGGCCATTATTGGCTCAACGGTACCGGTAGCTTCCCATCATCTGCGCTTATTAAAGAACATTGGCCTGGCGAAACATCGCAAACAAGGAAAGATGGTATTTTATACGCTGGACGACGAATGTGTAAAGACCATCATTGAGGCGTCATTACTGCACCATAAGCACCACGATCAATAGGAATTATTTTCTTTAAATGGTCATTGCCAAAAGACCGGATTATAATTATAATGAGATGGTAATAGAATATTGGCAGTTACATGACTGGCGGAAGAAATGTGGAGTATACCACAGAGGATTGTAACTGTTGTAAAGCCGACCGCCTGGGCAATTCACCGTACATGGTACGATGTGATTGCCCAGGCGGTCTTTTGTTTTTTTAAGAAAGGGGATAGGAGAAGTGAGACAAGCATGGGCCGGTTTTCAGGGTGAAAAATGGCGGCTGGAAGTGAATGTCCGGGATTTTATCCAAAACAATTACACCCCTTATAGCGGTGGAGAGGAATTTCTCTGCCGGGAAACAGAGAAAACGCAAAAATTATGGCAGAAATGTCTGGCTCTCTTTCGGGAAGAAAGAAATAAAGGAGGGGTTTTAAGTATTGATACTTCCCGGGCAACCGGAATCAATGCCTATGGCCCCGGCTTTATTGATCAAAACCTGGAAATCATCCTGGGCCTGCAGACCGAAAAACCCCTGGAAAGAGCCGTAAATCCCTTTGGGGGACTGCGGATGGCCAAAGAAGCCTGTAAAGCCTACGGCTATACCCTGGACCCGCAGTTGGAGGATTTTTTTGTTAAATATAAAAAGACCCATAACGACGGGGTCTTTGATACCTATACCTCTGAAATGCGCAAGGCCAGAAGTCTGGGCATTATTACCGGCTTACCCGATGCCTATGGACGGGGCCGCATTATCGGGGATTACCGCAGAGTGGCCTTATATGGGGTAACCCGGCTCATCGAAGAGAAGGAGAAAGATCTGGAAAACATGGCCTTTTTGGCCATGACCCAGGAAGCTATTGTCCTAAGGGAAGAAATCAGAGAACAGATAAAAGCTTTACGGCTGTTAATGGAGATGGCCTCTGCCTACGGCTTTAACCTGAGTGAACCGGCTGCCAATGCCAGGGAAGCCTTTCAGTGGCTGTACTTTGCTTATCTGGGAGCCATCAAAGAGCAAAACGGTGCGGCCATGTCCCTGGGACGCATTAGTACCTTTCTGGATATTTATATTGAAAGGGATCTGGCGGCCGGTCTTTTAACCGAGACGGAAGCTCAGGAACTGGTGGACCAATTGGTCATTAAACTAAGATTGGCCAGGCAGTTAAGAACTCCGGAATACGATAAATTTTTCGCCGGAGATCCCCTATGGATTACCGAAGCCATTGGCGGCATGGGGCTGGACGGCAGGACTCTGGTTACCAAAAACTCTTATCGTTTTTTGCATACCCTGATAAACCTGGGACCGGCTCCCGAGCCCAATTTAACGGTGTTGTGGTCCAAAGACCTGCCCCAAGCCTTTAAGGATTTTTGCGCGGCCATTTCCATTCAAACCAGCTCCATTCAGTATGAGAATGACGACTTAATGCGGGCGTTTTATGGCGATGATTATGGCATTGCCTGCTGTGTATCCGCTATGAAAATTGGTAAACAACTGCAATTTTTTGGCGCCAGAGTCAATTTAGCCAAACTTCTGCTGCTGGCCATCAACGGGGGAAGGGATGAGATAACCGGGAAACAGTTGGCGCCTGAAATTCCTCCTTTGGACGGTGAAGTCGTGGATTATCACCAGGTGAAAAAGAATTTTCTCATCTTGCAAGATTGGCTATGCAGACTTTATGTAAACACTTTGAATATCATCCATTGCATGCATGACAAATACGCCTACGAGAAAATTCAAACCGCCTTGCACGACAGCCGGGTTGAACGGCTGATGGCCTTTGGGGCTGCCGGTTTATCGGTGGCGGCGGATTCCTTCAGTGCCATCAAATATGCCCAAGTTTATCCCATCCGGAACGAGGAAGGAATGGCGGTTAATTACCGCATTGAAGGTGAGTTTCCCAAGTACGGCAACGATGACGACCGGGTGGACGACATCGCCGTTGAGCTGGTACGGGGCTTTAGTGATAATTTAAAGAAATACGACACCTACCGCCAGGCCAGGCATACCCTGTCCATCCTTACCATTACCTCCAATGTGATGTATGGTAAAAAAACCGGGGCAACTCCCGACGGACGTCCAAAGGGCAGCCCCTTTGCCCCGGGAGCCAATCCCATGCACGGCAGGGACACCCACGGCGCCCTGGCCAGCTTAAACTCGGTGGCCAAGCTGCCCTATGAAGCCTGCCTGGACGGTATCAGCAATACCTTCTCCATTATTCCCACCGCCCTGGGCCGGGAACCGGAGGACCGGGTTAATCATTTGGTCCATATCCTGGATGGTTATTTTGAACAACGGGCGCACCATCTAAATGTAAACGTGCTGCACCGCAAAATGCTGGAAAAGGCCATGGAGGAGCCGGAAAATTATCCTCAATTAACCGTTCGGGTTTCCGGTTACGCGGTCCATTTTACCCGGCTCTCCAGAGAACACCAACTGGAAGTGATCCGGAGGACCTTCTTTGAAAGATTTTAACCAATAAAATATAAAATGACTTCACGGGCAGTCCATGTTCCTAGACGCGTGTAATTCCAGGATCACTCATTATACTTGACACTATACCGTCTGGACGGTATAGTTGAGTAAAAGGGGGAGATCCAGTGAGTTCAGATAACAGGACATCGGCACGTGCGCGTATATTAACGGCTGCTTCCGACATTATTCGCAATCAAGGCTTAGAACGATTAACCCTGGAAGCAGTGGCGAAAGAAGCCGGACTCAGTAAAGGCGGCTTGTTATATCACTTTCCCAGTAAAGAGGCTCTGATTACAGGCATGGTAGAAGAGTTAAACAGTAATTATGCGGCGGATATTCAAGAAAGAGTAACCAATGACAGTCGAGCCAAGGGAAAATGGAGCCGGGCCTATGTGGAATCAACTTTTAGCGGCTTAGAAGACGGCTTTCCTATGAGTTCGGCTCTTTCGGCAGTTCTTTTTACAAACCCGAAATTACTGGAAGAAATGCAAACACAATATGGCATTTGGCAAAGAAACATAGAAAATGACGGAATCAATCCGGTTCGCGCCAGTATTGCCAGGCTTACCGCGGACGGTTTATGGTTTTCGGAGGTGTTTGGATTATCCCCTTTAGATCAAAAACTTAGAGAACGTGTTTTTCATGAACTGATGAATTGGCTAAAGGGGGAGGATGAATAATGGCTTATTTATTCTTAGCCATTTCTATCATGAGTGAGCTTTTTGGCACCTCTATGCTCAAAGCATCCCAAGGATTTACCCGGTTGCTCCCGGTCCTAGCGACAGTGATCAGCTTTACCTGTTCCTTTTTCTTTTTATCATTGTCGCTCAAGACCATACCGCTGAATACCGCTTATGCCATCTGGTCCGGCGTTGGCACGGTGGCTACCGTGGTCATATCCATACTCATTTGGAAAGAGAAAATAAATATCGGCAGTGTGATGGGAATTTCTCTTATTGTCATCGGTGTGGTGGTCTTAAACCTTTTTGGACCGGGGCATGGAAGCGAAGCGGCTAATTCTTCAAATGCTGAACGGTCTTTTACCCAGCAAGGGGAAAGGCATTGAACGAACTAATCGCGCGAAACAAAAGGATCTAAGACTTTAGGATGACTGGATATTGGGGAGGGGAAAAGGTGAAGGGGAGGATTCATTCCATTGAAAGCTGTGGTACTGTGGATGGACCGGGACTGCGCTGTGTGATTTTTTTTCAGGGCTGCCTTTTGCGATGCCGCTATTGCCACAATCCGGACACATGGAACCCAAAAGGCGGGCAGAAGATCGATTCCGCCGAAATTATCAGCAAGGTTCTTCGGTTTAAACCCTACTTTAAGCACCAGGGCGGAATCACTTTGTCCGGAGGGGAACCCCTGCTGCAGCCGGAATTTGCCGCTGAAATATTACAGTGCTGCCAAAATGCAGGTGTACACACGGCCATCGATACCTCGGGTTGGGTTGATAGACGGGCACTGGAAAAGGTGCTGCCCTTTACCGATTTACTGCTTCTGGACATAAAGGCTTTGGACAGCCCCCTGTATCAATGGATCACAGGCAAACCCCAAGAGCCCTTTTCTTTGGCCCTGGAATACATCAAAGCAAGCAAAGTGCCCCTGTGGTTACGGTATGTGGTTTTACCGGGCATCAATGATTCGGCCCTGCACATGCAAAAATTAAAAAAATTTGTGCATGCCCTGGAGAACCAAGTGGAGAAGGTGGAGCTGCTGCCTTATCACCCACTGGGGGTTCATAAGTGGCAAAAACTCAACTTGGTCTATACACTGGGCCACCTGAGTCCGCCAACAGAGGACGCTATGCAGCGGCTGCATGAGGAAATGAAACAAAGCCGGATTTTTTCTACGGCCTAATCCGGCTTTGTATTTTGCCCTTATATTTTTCCAAACAAAAGCCAGTAGAATAAATACATTGCCATGATGATTCCGGCGGTCCAAGCGATCTTGGCCAACCCCTTTAATCGAGTTGAGCGGATGACGTGCCGATACCAGGCTGACCATTCGTCCCCCGAAGTCAGGCATCCTTTGGGTTGGACATTCATGATCCAACGGTGGAGGTCAACGGTTCCTTCCCTGATCCAAAAACCATGACTGGTCAAGGCCATGGAGCGGAATAATTCTTCCAGAGGTTTTCCCATGGTCTGCCAGGTGGGGCCGTGAAAGACGGCCAGCGAGGCGCCCAGGGATATTTCTCCCTTGGCCCTCAAGATTTCCAGTGTCTCCAATAATTTTTGCCCCGGGGACATGCCGTTCACTTCAATAATTACCCGTTGCACCCCCGGGGTACAAATGAGCTTTTGCATTTCAACCGGGGGAAAACCCTTTTCCCAATCCCAAGAACAGACCTTTACCCGGGAGCCGTAATCAGGCAGTTGAAAGTCTCCCCATTCGGTTTGCAGGACAAGAATTTTTTCCTTGGTAAAAACCTCTCGAATCAGGTGATCAATCAAAGTGGTTTTTCCCGATCCGAGAAATCCCTGTACCACATCCACAACTCTCATATCATTGAATCCTCTCGATCCTCAGGAAAATCCTTTGGTTGCTTTTTTAATAGGCATAGATATAGGGGTCTGGAGGAAGGGGAATCTCCTCCCAATCCGTCACCTTCAGTCGGGGTCCTTTATCATCCAGAGCAGTTAATTTTCCACGCACCTTTACCCAGGTATTATCAGAGCAGGGGGCCTCTCCATCGGCCACAAATCCCACCGTTACCGCATCGGCCACACAGCAGGCAATGGCATACCGGGCGATCAGATAATGGCTTGCTTCCAGCCCTTCGGGATGGAAAATAAAACCGTCCACCTCCAACTCCTTCCCCAAATACTGAGCTGGATGATTATACATGTCATCCAGAAGTTCTACATAATTTTCCGAGGTAAACCGGATAATCGGATCATTGTTTCCGGGAAGGTTAGCCGGAGGCGCCTGGGTCTGATCCGGAGTTGCCGGATTCTGATCTCCCTGAGGAGCGGACGGCATGGTTTCCGGTTCTTTAATAGAAGGGTCCGTCGATTCCTGGAAATCCTTGTTGTCGTCATTATTAGCAGAGGGCTTTTGTTCTTGTGCCTTCTGCTGATAGGACATCATCCCCTTTTGACCGGCCATGGAACTATCCATCATCTTTGGAGGGAAAACCAGGGGCATTAAAAAGGCCAGCCAGATAATCAGCGTAGCTATTTTTAATGACCCGCGGCGTCCTTTGCTGTACCACAGGGAGATCCATTGCAACAGGCTGAAAAGGGACAGCAGCAGCAAAAAGGCCAGGGAAAACTTGGTCAATGGGATAAAGCGCGGATTAATGTAAAGGGATATTTGGCCTGTACTTAATAAGTTAAACAAAGTGTAGCTCAACATCAGCAAAGAGGTTAACCGGAATAAGGAATTCATCGGATCATCACCGCCGTTTTATTAATGGCAACCCCCAGTAAAAAGGATAGGGTGGCAACCCAAAAAACCAGAGTTATAACAAATCTCTTTTTAAATACCGCCAGCATCATGAGTAAATTCTTTAAATCCACCATGGGTCCAAAAATCATAAAAGCCAGAATAGACCCCGGGGTAAAAGTATTGACAAAAGTATTGGCCACAAAGGCGTCGGCTCCGGAACAGAGGGAGAGCAGAAAGGCCATGCTCATCATGACGCCCACCGAGCCTGTGGCGTGAGAACCGGCTTGAGTAAGCCATTCCCTGGGCAGGAATACCTGGGAGGCTGATGCTAAAAAAGCTCCAATGATGAGATAGTACACAATTCCGAAGAATTCTTCCTGACTGTGAGCAAAGACGCGGCGGATTTTTCCCCCGAAGGAACGGTTTAATTCATTACCGTGGGAGAATCCGCAGCCACAATAATAGCCCGTCCCTGGTTTCAGCGGCAGCCTCTCAGACCAGTGGCGGAGAAGCAGAAACCCGACCGTTATGGCTAAAAGATAAGCTCCTCCCAAACGCCATAAGACAAATTCAGGTTGTCTCATAAAAGCAAAATGAGTGGCCATGCCAACCACCGGGTTAACCACCGGAGCGGTCAATAAAAAGACGGTGGCCAGAGGGGCGGGCACACCTTTTTCCATTAATCGCTTTACGATGGGCACCAGGCCGCATTCGCAAAAGGGAAATAAAAACCCCAGTAAACCGGAAACCATAATGCCCAGAAACCAGGTGCGGGGCAGCAGCCGCTGAATCAGTTCCGGTGAGACAAACACCTCTAAAAGAGTTGAACCTAACACCCCCAGAATAACAAAGGGGAGCGCCTCAATAATGATGCTAAAAAAGATGACCTGTAAATTACCGAAAGCCCCCTGGCTCAATTCCTGGAAAAAACCCCCCGGTATCCGTTGAAGCTGGGCGGCAAAAACCGCCATAAGATTGATGACGATCAGAAGCAGCAGGAGAAAAGTGATACTACGTCCCTTGTAGACAGCAGACCGCAACATGTTTTAAAAACTCCTTTATTCCTTAAATTGGAAAGTTGTTTATATTCATTATTCAGTTGATATACTTAAAATTAATAAAGCAGGCAAAAATTTTAAATGTTTTTTGAGCAGGTTTAGCCTTTGAAGTAACTCTTTTTATTAAGAATAATTATGATCTAATAATATTATTATCATGGCATCCAATTTATGTCAAACAAGAATCTTGTCCTGATCAACCCTTTAAGAAGCAACGCAGTTCCTATTCATGAAAGAAAGTATCTTATGATATGATAAGAATGGTGAAGAAAAGGGTTTATTGATATTTCTGGTCCAGAATAAAAAAGTATTGAGGTGTTGTCTGTGGTAATGATGGCAAGTAGTATGATGAAAAAAATGATCGCCTATTTTGGGGCCGATGTAAAACGGATCAACCATGCCCTTAAGGTGTATGCGCTGGCCAAAAGCATTGGTGAGTTAGAGGGGCTTACCGGAGAAAAACTTGAAATCTTAGACGCAGCTTCTATTTTACATGATATCGGGATTAAAGAGAGTGAAAGAAAATATTCATCAACAGCCGGAAAGTATCAACAGTTCGAAGGCCCCCCCATCGCCCGGGAGTTTCTGCAGGAGTTCAATTTGAGTCAAAGTTTTGTTGAGCGGGTTTGCTATTTGATTGGGAATCATCATACCTATACCAAAATTGATGATCTGGATTTTCAGATTTTGGTGGAGGCAGATTTTCTGGTCAATATCTTTGAAGGGGACCTGGGGCAGGAACAAGTAGAAATCATTAAAGAAAAATATTTTAAAACCAAAACCGGCCGGAGTTATCTGGAAAGCATGTATCTTTCATAACTCCGGCAGCCCCAATATCATTCTTTCACTGTCATCAGCGGGGAAAAAGACTTTGGGATAAATCGTTAAAGCATAGGTTAAAGATAAAAAATTAACCGGGGAAATTTGGAGCTGGCTGGCTGGTAGTAGTGAATTTATTGCTACCGCCGGTCTGTTTTTTTCAAGCAATCCCAAACTTTCTTTAAAGGAAAATCCCCGCCAACGCAGAAGATCATCAAGGTGGCCAAAGTGGTAGGTGTTTCTATGGAGGCGGGTTATGGAAGAACTTTTATTTAGCAAAAAAATTGTTGCCTGTATTCGTAAACTGAAGGATTTGCCTGAAGCCTTGGCGCATAAAAATATTGATGCAATTATTGCCCTAAACGGGGATATCAACTATTTACCCAGTTTAATTAAGAGATCCCGGGAAGCCGGCAAATTACTGCTAGTGCACATCGATCTCTTTGAAGGGGTGGGCAAAGATCGCCCGGGGCTTCATTTTCTAACCAGGCTCGGCTTAAGAGGAATTGTGACAACAAAGTCTCATCTTATTAAAATCGGTAAGGAAGAAGGCTTGTTGACAGTACAGCGGATATTTGTGGTGGACTCGGAATCCTTAAAGACAGCCATTAAAGTAGCCCGTCAAGTACAGCCCCATGCCATTGAAGTTTTACCTTCCAGCGTGCCTGGGTATGTCATTAGTGAGCTGCAGGAGTCTTTAGCCATTCCCATCCTGGCCGGCGGTTTGGTAAAAACCGAGGAAGATGTCCATGAAGCATTGGATAAAGGGATTAGCGCCATTAGCACAAGTCTTAGGGATTTGTGGAATTTAAACTTATTAGGGAACTGTAAAGATTGAGTTTCATATTTTCTATAAAGCAGGAAGTACTTCCTCAGTAAGCCTAACAAAGGTCTGTACCATTTATCGGGGTTTTTTGCAAAATAGTTTTATTATGATAAGGAAAGCATGGTATAATGTTCTAGAAGAACAGAATAAATGCCCAGGAGTATTGGAGCGGGTCAGTTGGTAGTTACATTAACTACCTCTGGCCCGTTTTTGTTTTTTCCAAAAGATAAAATAATAGGAGGAATGTCATATGACCACCAAGATTGCCATTAATGGGTTTGGACGTATCGGCCGAAATGTATTCCGGGCCATGGTAAAGAGAGGTTTTTTAAATCAGGGTTCAGCCATCGAAATTGTAGCGGTTAACGACCTAACCAATCCGGAAACACTGGCACACCTGCTGCAATATGATTCGGTGCACGGCGAGCTGGAAGCAGAGGTTGCCTGCACGGAAACCACCATTCGGGTGAACGAGACTGACATTCACGTCTATGCGGAAAAGGACCCTTCAAAGCTGCCCTGGGCCGATCTGGGCGTAGAGATTGTAATCGAATCCACCGGTTTCTTTACCAAGGGCCCTCAGGCAGGCAAGCACATTGAAGCAGGGGCTAAAAAAGTAATTATTTCCGCTCCGGCCAGTGAAGTGGATGCAACCATTGTTATGGGGGTTAACCATCCTATCTATGATCCGGCGTGCCACCATATTATTTCCAATGCCTCTTGTACTACCAATTGTCTAGCTCCCCTGGCCAAAGTGCTGAATGAAAAATTTGGTATCGTCAAAGGTCTTATGACAACGGTGCATTCCTGTACCAACGATCAGCGAATTTTGGATTTGCCGCATAAAGATCTGCGTCGCGCCCGGGCTGCCGGACAATCCATCATTCCCACCACCACCGGTGCTGCTAAGGCAGTGGCGCTGGTTTTACCGGAACTAAAAGGAAAGCTGAACGGTTTTTCCATGCGGGTTCCCACTCCCAATGTATCGGTAATTGATCTGGTGGCTGAATTGGCCGTGCCGGCCACCGCCATGGAGGTAAATACTGCTTTGCAGCAAGCTTCCGAAGGTCCATTAAAAGGAATTCTGAGTTTCAATTCTCTGCCCTTGGTTTCCCGAGATTTTAACGGCAATCCCCATTCTTCCATTGTTGACGGTCTGTCTACCATGGTCATTGAAGGAAATATGGTCAAGGTGGTTTCCTGGTATGACAACGAGTGGGGCTATTCTAACCGCGTACTGGATTTGGCATTGATGCTGGCCGAAAAAGAATGCTAATGATTTTTCCCGACTCTTGATAAAAAATAGAAGGCTGTTGGATAGCCAACGCCTTCTAAAATAAGAATGGAACACGGATATAAAACAAAGATTAAAAACCCCGTGTAAATCCGTATCATCCGTGTTCTATGGTTTTTGGCCCATAAAACATTTAGAGTTTTTATTTAGCCTTTACCATTCGCTAGAAGGGAGTCCAATGCTTTTTTAAAGGTATCATAGGGTTGTGCGCCGACGATTTTTTTCTGCTCGTTTATAATCATGGTTGGTAATCCGGTTACCTGCCAAGGAACGCCGGACTGCCGGTTCTGTTCCAGACGATGCAAATATTTGGGCTCCCTGAGAGCTGCTTCTGTTTCTGTGAGGTTCATTCCCAGAAGGGCAGCAATATCAAGAAGTACGTCCTTCGATCCAATATTCTTCCCTTCTGCAAAATAAGCCTTAAAAACGGCCTGATGGAATTCATTAAAAATCCCTTGATCCTTGGCATATTCCGTAAGCATCAGGGCCAATCGCGTATTAGGAAGAAAAGTGACGGGACCGAAAGAAAGATCATACTGGGCACCCAGTCTGTTAAATTGCTGGCAGGCGGCTTCCGCATCAAAATCGGGGATCAGCCGGTCCAGGCGTTCCCCCTCCGGAGGCCTTTCAGGCCGTAGTTCATAACCGGCCCAGCGGAGGGTAAGGGAATATTCTTTAGACAATTTTTCGACAATACCTTTGCCGATATAGCAAAAGGGTCAGGCATAATCTGAAAAGAGGGTCAGTTTAATCGAAGTCATGTTATCACCTTGTATAATGGAGTCCGGAAAGGGCTCCATTACCTTTCTCCCGATTATGGGTTAAAATGTTGTCTGCGCTGTGGATTGGTTTGATCACCTACAGCGGTACGGCCGACTGGTTATACCTTAGAGGCTACAACCACAGCTTCATGCTCATTTGTTTATCGGTTGGATAGCGCATTGGACGCTTCATATCGGACAAGGATACATTCAGCATGAAGTGCGTGGACACACAGCGCCAAAATCAATCAATGGGAGATGATTCTTTGATCTACGTGGGTATCGATGTAGCGTCCCGGAAACACGACTGCTGCATCCTGAATCGCGATGGCTCCGCCCTCTTTGAAAACTTCACCTTTACCAATGACCGCAACGGTTTTGAGACGCTGATAAGCAACATCGTTTCCTTAAAATCGGCTTCCGGATCTCTAAACGTAAAAATAGGGCTGGAATCCACCGGCCATTTCAGCACGAATCTCACAAACTTTCTCATTGGACAGGGGTTTGAAGTCACTACCTTCAATCCCCTCCATGTCAATCTATACCGTAAGGCACAGACTCTGAGAAAAACCAAGACCGACAAGTCGGATGCAAGATTCCTGGCTGCCATGCTCTTCTCCGATGACACCAAGCCCTATTCTCCCGCATCATATCATATCTCCGAGCTGAAAGCACTAACCCGGCACCGGTTTCGTCTGCTTTCTATACGCTCTAAACTGAAAACGTCCTATAACCGGCAGCTTACGATCCTCTTTCCGGCTTCATACGGCCGTCTGGTCCATCCATCAGAATTCTTGTCTTGCCCTCCTCAGCCAGTTCCCCTCCGCTCAGGCCATCGCCCAATGTCATTTGACTCGCCTTACGAGCCTCCTTGCAGAAGCCTCACAAGGAAGGTATGGCAGAGAGAAGGCGATCCAGATTCGTGAGCTTGCCAAGGTTTCTATCGGTTCCTGCTCTCCTGCGCTCAGCTTCGAGCTGGTCCAGACGATTCAAACCGTCCGTTTTCTCCAGACTCAGATCTCTGCCATCGATGCCCGTATCAGGGAGGTTATGGTGGCGCTTGATTCTCCCATTCTCACGGTACCGGGCATATCTTATACCCTTGGAGCCATCATCCTGGCCGAGGTCGGCGACATTACTCGCTTTGCCACTCCGGCTAAGCTCCTTGCTTTTGCCGGTCTGGACCCTTCTACTTATCAGTCCGGTAAGTTCTCCGCCAATTCCACTCCGATGGTCAAGCGCGGTTCCTCTTATCTCCGCTGGGCTTTAATAAACGCCGCTAGACTTATTGCCATGCGCGACCCCACCTTCAAGTCTTATATGGCGAAGAAAAAATCCGAGGGTAAGCATCAATTTGTCGCTTTGAGCCATGTCGGCAAAAAACTTGTTCGTGTGATCTTCAGTCTGCTTAAAAACAACTCCATTTTTATCCCTCAGGCCTAACCATTCCTTTCTCTTTTTGCTGCCGGATATCCCGACAGTTTGCTTAAGCATGCCTTTTTTCGCTACTACTTTTTTACTTCCTTCTCTTATTTTTCTCTTGACTTCATATAGTTGGTCTCATCTTTCTTTATATTTAGATTGTTCCATTGTCAGAGGAAAAATCCTTTTTAACATGAACCGTTAAATATTATAAATAAAATACCGATGGGTGGCATAATACCAAATCCCCTAATAGGAAAATTTTACACGGAAAGAGAATTCTATGAAAGAGAATCCTGTGTAAAAATTTTAGGGAGGTATTTTTTTGAAACGGTTCGCGGGAATCATTTTTTTAGTCATGTTTTTTAATGTTTGGCCAGGGGTTTCCTTTGCCGACACACCGGTTACTTCCACCCCCTTTGCCAATGCCTACAAGGACCGGCAGATTGTAGAGGAGGCCATGACCTGGGGCGTACCAACCGAGGAAATTACCCGGTTCCTGCAGGATCCCAAGCAATCCCTGGACATCAAGGCTGCCGTGATCAACGCCATGTATCAGCAGCAGACCTGGGAAGTCCGGAACCATGCGGAGCTTTACGCAGAGCAACGGTACGACAAACCAGTTGCCGATCTGGATCTGAAGGATCTAAACGGGGACGAGTTGTTCTGCCTTGGATATCTGATTCTGCTGGATGATTATTTGACACCGCAAAAGGCCATTCCCTATCTAGAAGAAGCAAAAATAAAAAATCCCCAGAGCTTTACGGTTTCCATGATCCTGGCCTTGGCTAAGGCTCAGAGTTCCATGCGTACAAACGACGGAAACAATCTTTGGGATCTGACAGAACCGGTCTTTACCGATTCATTCCTCACTCAGGATATGAAAAAAGAAGCGGTGCAGATTATTAAAGATTATATGATCCTTTATAAAGTGGATTCCGCCGGCCCTGCGGAAGAAGCGGTACCGGATAAGGTGGAAAAACCCGTTGCCACCAGCGCCGGTGAGTTGGCCATTAACGTGTATATGAACGGAAGCAGGATTATTTACGATGAACCGCCCCTTTATGACCCCCAAACCAACCGGACCCTGGTGCCGTTCCGCAAAACCTTTGAGGCCCTGGGAGCAGAAGTTTGGCTGGACGAGGCCGGCAGTTCGGTATTTGGAAAGAGGGATGAAGTCGTCATCCAACTGCCCGTTGGCCAGGCTAAGGCCTTGGTTAATGAACAGGAAATAACCCTGGATGTGCCGACGAAGATCATAAACAATCGAACCATGGTGCCCTTGCGCTTTGTCGGCCAGGCCTTTGGTTACGAGGTAACGGCCCAGGGAGAGCCAGCCAAACTGGATGTTTTTATTAAGACCGTGAATCCAACCATTTGCAGTCAGTAAACAAAAAGGTTTTGTAAACCATTTTCATCAGAAGCGGCCCTATAGCAAAAGACGAAAGAACCCTCCGGTAAACCGGAGGGTTCCCCTGTTAGCGGGGTTTATAGTGTTTCATTTCTTTGTGGATTTTTTTCCAGCGTGCTTTATCCGCCAAAAGTTCCTGTTGATTCTCTTTGCGGGAAAGATAAGCCAGTTCCTTTTGCAGTTTAAGATAATGGTTAAACCGGGCGGGATCCAGCTTTCCCTCCGCCAGGGCCCTTTTGACGGCGCAACCGGGTTCACTGGTATGCCGGCAGTCGGTAAACCGGCACTGGCCGGCGTAAAATTCCACATCCTCAAAGGTCTCATGAAACCCTTCATGAGAATCCCAGAGTTGTAATTCACGCAGGCCCGGGGTGTCCACCACAAGGCCGCCCCGGGGCAGCAGGAACAGCTCCCTGGAGGTGGTGGTGTGCTTGCCCCGGTCGTCCCCCTGCCGGATATCCCGGGTTCTTTGGGCCGGTTTCCCCATCAGGCGGTTAATTAATGTGGACTTTCCGGCCCCGGAGGAGCCCAGCAGGGCAACCGTCCGACCCTCTCCTAGATGGAATTCCAGGGACTCAATACCCTGGCCGGTAATGCTGCTGATAACATAAACCGGTACGCCCAAAGCAATGGCTTCCGCATTCTGCACCTTATTTGGGATATCCTGGCACAGATCGGCCTTGCTTAAAACAATGACCGGGTTCGCTCCGCTCTCCCAGGCCAGGGTAAGATAGCGTTCGATGCGGCGCAGATTAAAATCCTTATTTAGCGCTGTTACCAGGAAGACCGTGTCCACATTGGCGGCGATAATTTGTTCTTCCGTAGCTTTTCCCGCCACCTTGCGGGAAAATTTACTTTTCCGGGGCAGAACTGCATGGATTACAGGGCTTGCTTCATCCTCATCACGGAGAACAACCCAGTCACCCACCGCTGGAAAGTGATCCCGGACCGCTGCCTGATAACGCATTTTGCCGGAAATACCGGCCAGAAAATCCCCTTTTTCCGTGTATACCCGGTAAATCCCTTTGTATTCAGCGGCAATTCGCCCGGCCTTAAAACCTGGCTGTTGATAGTTCCTAAAATGCTCTTCCCAAAAATCGTTCCAACCTAAAGAAATTAAATTCATTGAGAATCCTCCTGAACCAAAATAGGCCGCAGAAGAATCTCATAAGCTACTGTCGGTCAGTATGAATGAGAACCCTGCGACACTTAAGCTGACAAATGGATTACCACCGACTCCGCTTGAACAAACATAAACCACACTCCTTAATTAAAATTACATCCATTATAGGATGAAAGGGCGGAATTGACAACTATGGCGGGGCCTCCTCATATCTAATAAAAAACTGTATACTTTCGAAAATAGAATGTTTATCAGACAAAAATATTTTATACTAGCTATATGAACAATCATCATTCAAAAATTCAAATTAAAATATCCCATCGTACCATGCCGGAGATCATCGCTAATCTTCTTCGGGATGCAATTTTATCCGGCGAGATAAAAGGAGGAACCCCATTAAGACAGGAGGAATTGGCGGCTCGCTTCGGCGTAAGCATGAGCCCCCTGCGGGAGGCCTTAAAGAGCCTGGAAGGGGAGGGGTTGGTAAAATTTTATCCCAACCGCGGGGCGGTGGTCAGCGAACTGTCTGCGGCGGAGGCCCGGGAAATCTTTGACATACGGTTGTTTCTGGAACTGGGAGCCTTGGAGCTGGCCCTTCCGAATCTGACCGGGGAGAACTTGGAACGAGCCCGGCAAATCCTGGACCAGACAGATGTGGAAACCTGCTGCGCCCGTTGGGGAGAGATGAACTGGCGCTTTCACGAAACGATTTATTTGCCCGCGGAAAGGCCAAGATTGCTTGCTTTAATTCAGACATTGCATAACAACGCGGAACGATACATGCGCTTATATTTATCGGCCATGAATTACCAGGCAAAATCCCAGGCGGAACACAGGGAATTATTGCAGGCCTGTGTGCAAAAGAACGTCCAGGCGGCCCAGAGGGTGCTGCGTAAACATATGGAAGATGCCAGCGCTGTTCTGGTTGACTACTTAAAAGATAAAGAACGGATAGGGGGTTAAAGACATGTCCACCCAGCGGGTGCAAGATTTAAAAAAACTATATCTGCAAACCAAGCCGCGCATTAGCATTAAAAGAGCCCTGGCCTTTACGGAATCCCATAAAAACACCGAAGGCCAATCCATGATTCTGCAGCGGGCGGAAGCCTTTAAGCATGTATGCAGCACACTGCCGGTAACCATTTTTGACAATGAGTTGATTGTGGGATGTATTGGTGAATTTAAGAAGACCGGCCTGGTTTGTCCCGAGTATTCCTGGAAATGGGTGGAGCAGGAAATGGATTCCTTTGCCAACAGAATCCAGGACCCTTATATCATTGATGAAGAGACAAAAATTATTCTTCGTAAAGGAGTTTTTCCTTACTGGAAGGGCAAATCCCTGGAAGAAGCTTTTTTGGCCAGGATTCATAAAGACACGGCGAAATTGCTGATTGACACCGGAATTGTGGACAATGATTCCAAATGGCGGAATGCCGTGGGGGAAATCACGCCCGATTATCAGGATGTGATATTTAAAAAAGGTTTTGCCGGCCTTAAGGAGCAAGCTTTGACCTTGCTGGAGAATTTGCAGCCGGTAACAGCAGAAGCCTTGGAAAAGATCGACTTTTATCGGGCGGCCCTATTGGTTTGTGAAGGAATTGTGACCCTGGCCCACCGTTATGCGGAGAAGGCCCGGCAATTGGCGGAAACCGAAGGGGACGCGGTCAGAAGACAGGAACTGCTGGAGATTGCCAGGATCTGCCGGAAGGTGCCGCAGCATCCGCCGGAAACTTTTCATGAAGCCATTCAGACCGTCTGGTTTACTCAGCTTGGTTCCATCCTGTCCGAGAATTCACTGGCTTTAAACCTGGGAAGATTCGATCAGTATATGTATCCCTATTATGAGCAGGACATAAGCAAAGGAACCCTCACCGATGAAAAGGCCCTGGAATTCATCGAGTGCCTTTGGCTTAAACTTTCCGAATGGGTATGGGTTATTTCAAGCAACACCGCTAAGTTCTTTGCAGGCTATAACGCTTTTCAGAACCTGACGCTGGGCGGAAGAAAAAGAGACGGGCGGGACGCCACCAACCAATTATCCTATCTGTGCCTTAAAGCCACCGAGAATGTAAGAACGCACCAGCCGGGGCTCAGTGTGCGCATTCATCCCGACAGTCCCGAGGAATTTTTGCTGGCTGTATGCCGGCTTATCCGTACCGGAACCGGTTTTCCGGCAGTCCATAATGACCGGGTTGGCTCAGAGATGCTGCTGGCCGTGGGATTATCCCCGGAGGATGCCAGAGACTGGAGTAATTGCGGCTGCGTGGTGCCGCATTTCAGAAAGAATGGTGAGTGGACTTCCGCCGTCAACATTAACCTGGCTTCAGCCGTGGAATATGCGCTGAACAAAGGAAGAAGCCGCATGACCGGAATGGAGATGGGTCTTGAGGAAAAGGAGCCTGCGGAATTTACAACCTATGAAGAAGTGGAGGAAGCCTTCTTCAGACAACTGGCTCATTTAATTAAACATGCGGTCATTGGAACGGTGACGGCTCAGCAGATCCACTGGGAAATGGTGCCTCGACCTTATTTATCCATGCTGGTGGATGGGTGCATGGAGAAAGGAAAAGACTTAAGCAGAGGCGGCGCCAAATACAATGTGGGACCGGTTCTCACGGGAATTGGCGTGGCCGATGCGGCCAATTCCCTGGCGGTGATTAAAAAACTGGTCTTTGAAGAAAAGAGATATTCCCTTCAGGAGCTTGGCGCGGCCCTGGAGGCCAACTGGGAAGGGCATGAAGAGATGAGACGGAGGGTTATGGAATGTCCCAAGTATGGCAACGATGACGATTACGTGGATGCCATTGCCCTGGAGATTACCGATTTTTATCACCGGGAGGTTCGTTCCTATGGGGATTATTTTGGCGTTCCCTTTAATTCAGCCTTCATGGGGATTTCTAATTATATTCCGGCAGGCAGTGTGATTGGAGCCACGCCCGACGGCAGGAAAGCCGGCAGCCCGTTGACCGAGGGCGTCTCTCCCCATGCCGGGACCGATAGGACCAGCCCCACCGCGGCCATGCGTTCGGCGGCCAAAATTAATCATAACGCCCATTCCGGCGGAACCTTATTAAATCTGAAGTTCACTCCGGAAATGCTGCAATCGGAAAGAGATTTAAAAAATCTGGCGTCCCTGATCCGGGGCTATTTTGCCCTGGGGGCCTTTCACGTCCAGTTTAATGTTATATCAACCGAAACCCTGAGAAAAGCCCAGGAACAACCGGAGGATTACAAAGACTTGCTGGTCCGGGTAGCAGGCTACAGCACTCAATTTGTCAACCTGTCCCGGGAAGCTCAGGAGGCCATTATTGCCAGAACCACCTATGAAACCCTTTAGAGGCGGCGAAAATGGAAGCAACCGGTCAAATCTTTCAAATACAGCGATGGTCGGTCCATGACGGGCCCGGCCTTAGAACCACAATTTTTTTCAAGGGCTGCCCCTTACGATGCCGCTGGTGCGCCAATCCGGAATCCTGGAATAGCAACCCGGAGATCTTGTTTTTCAGAGACCGCTGCACTGGCTGCGGCCAATGTACGTCCACATGTGCGGCCAAGGCGCTGGTCATGGAGAACGGACATCCCCTTCTGGACAAGGAAAAATGCCGGGTTTGCAATCAATGCTGTGAAATCTGTCCTACCGGCGCCAGAAAGAAAATGGGGTTCCGGATCCCCGTAGGGGAAGTGGTTAAAGCGGTCCAAAGGGATGCGGTTTTCTACCGGGAATCCGGGGGAGGAGTCACTTTTTCCGGAGGAGAGCCCTTTGCTCAAGGGGTGTTTCTGAGGTCCCTGGCGGCGGCCTGTAAAAAACTGAACATCGATACGGCGGTTGAGACCAGCGGTTATTTTTCCTGGGAATCATCCAGAGATATTCTGGAGCTGCTGGACCATGTGCTGGTGGATATAAAGCATATGGATCCCCAAACCCATAGGCAATTGACCGGAGTCAGCAACCGCCAGATTTTAGATAACATCATTGCCATGTCCCGTATACACCCTCATGTGCTGGTGCGGGTTCCGTTAATTAGCGGGATCAACGATCAGGAGGAGAATTTGCGGGAAATGTGCCGGTTTCTGGTAGAAAATACAAGCATTACGGGTGTTGAACTGCTTCCCTACCACCATTTGGGGGTTGCCAAATTCAGGGCCCTGGGCTTTACTGGAGCACCGGTTTATAAGACACCCGGGGAAGAAAAGCAGGTGGCTTTAAAGGGGCTGATTGCTTCTTACGGCCTTGAAAATATCGATTTTAAAGCATGATCATGCACATTGAAGGAGGTATGCTGGGTGAAAAAAATCGAGGAAATTAAAAATATTTGCACCCTGGGAACCGGCACCATGGGTTTTGGGATTGCCCTGGTCTTTGCGGCGGCCGGTTACCCGGTACGAATGTTTGGCCGTTCTGAAGCCAGTATCCAGAGGGGCTTGCAAAACATCAAGGAGGCTCTGGAAACCTTCCGGGAAAACGGCCTGGTTGATGCAGAGGATATTCCCCGGATCCTGGAACGGGTTAAGGGCGTCACCATCCTGGAAGAGGCTGTGAAAGACGTGGATTTTGTGATTGAAGCCATTGCCGAAAATCTTGCGGTGAAACAACAGGTTTTTGCACAAATCGAACAGCTTTGCTCACCGGAAACCATCTTGGCCACCAATACTTCCGGTCTCAGCCCCACCTCTATTGCCGGGGCCTTGGCCTATAAAGAGCGTTTTATTGCCGCTCACTTTTGGAATCCGGCCCAATTGATTCCGCTGGTGGAAGTGGTTCCCAGCAAGTACACCAGCCAGCCGGTGGTGGATGCCACCTGGCAGCTAATGGAGAAGATTGGTAAAAAACCGGTGGCCTTAAACCGGGAAGCCCTGGGCTTCATCGGCAACCGCCTGCAACTGGCTTTGCTTCGTGAAGCCCTGTATATTGTGGAATCTGGCATTGCCAGCAAGGAGGCGGTGGATACCACCGTGAAATATAGTTTGGGACGCCGTTTGGCAACCACCGGTCCCCTGGAAAGCGCCGATTTGGGCGGACTGGATATTTTCTATAACATTTCCACTTACCTGATCCAAGATCTCTGCCACAACCCGGGGGTTTCGCCCCTCTTAAAAGAAGCCATGGAAAAGGGAAAGCTGGGCGCCAAAACCGGCAGCGGTTTATACGATTGGACCCCGGAAAGCCTGATACAAATTAAAAAGACCCGTGAAAACAATCTGATGGAGTGGCTGCATAAAGATAAAGCCTAAAAAAGTTACAAAATTTTTTTGAATAAAATTAAATAAATCATTTTTAATGAATAAAATTCCTTATTGAAAGTCTTTAGAATGGGTACAATAAGAACGGAAAACAAAATAAATGATAAGGAGGTCGGATATGCAAAAAAAAGTAATCTATCTTTCGGTTGTGCTGCTGCTGATTTTTAGCATCGCTCAGATTGCCTCGGCAGCATCGCAGACGCAGCCCAGACATCCCGGAGATCATTTAAAATCTTTAAATCTCACCGATGAGCAGTACAGCAAATTGCGCGAAATGCAAAAAAAGAACTACCAGGAAACCCGGGAACTGAAGATCAATCTTCAGGATAAGTTTTTTGAATTAAAGCAGCTAAAGCTGCAGAAAAACCCGGATGAAGCCAAAGTTGAAGCGAAGCTGAAAGAAGTAAAGGAACTGAAAAACAAACTTTCGGAGATTCGCCAGAAAAACAAAGCCGAGTTTGAATCGATCCTGACAGAAGAACAAAAGAAAATGCTACCTGAGAAATCCGGCCCCAATGGGTTTGGACCAGGCTGCCACAAAGGATTCTGCCAGTAATGCTTTTTTTCCCGGTATAAAATAGGGCCGTACAATAATTGGAAGTTACCCTATTATTGTACGGCCTTATTTACATAAGAACCCATCTGTTGAATTGGCATAAAATGGTTTTAAAAACACGAAGGAGATGTAAAAATGATTCCCATGTATCCCTATGTAGGGAAAGAAACCAAATGTGAGGAAAAACCCATTACCTTTCCACCGCAACACCAGGCGCGTCAGCCGGGTTTGGAATATCTGATGAACCCTATCCCCATTTCCGAGAACCCTTCCTACCTAGGAAGCAGTAAATTAATGAATAAGGTAGCCATTATTACCGGTGGGGACAGTGGCATTGGGCGGGCTGTGGCCATCGCCTTTGCCAAGGAAGGCGCAGATGTGGTTATTGTTTATCTTAATGAACACCAGGACGCCGAAACCACCAAGGCCAGAATTGAACAACTGGGACGCCGGTGTTTAGCCCTGGCCGGGGATTTAAGGAATGAGGCCTTTTCCGCTCAGATTGTAAATCAGACCATGCAATGCTTTGGCCGTCTGGATATTGTAGTAAATAATGCGGCGGTGCAATTTCCTCAACAGAGTATCTTGAATATCTCCAGTGAACAACTGCATGACACCTTTCGGACCAATATTTATCCCTTGTTCTATTTAACCAAAGCTGCGTTGCCCTGCCTTAAAGCCGGCAGTTCCATCATCAGTACTGCTTCTGTAACCGCCTACGAAGGGAACAAACAGTTGATCGACTATTCCTCCACCAAAGGGGCCATTGTTTCCTTTACCCGTTCCTTGTCCCAATCTCTGGTTGAGCAGGGGATTCGAGTCAATGCGGTAGCCCCGGGTCCTATCTGGACACCCCTGATTCCGGCCAGCTTTTCTGCCGAACAGGTTAAAGTCTTTGGTACGGATACACCCATGAAAAGGGCCGGACAGCCCTTTGAATTAGCTCCTGCCTATGTCTATCTGGCTTCAGATGATGCAAGTTATGTAACAGGACAGGTGATCCATGTCAATGGCGGAGTGATGGTAAGTTCTTAGCTCTGAAGCCAAGTAGTTTTAAATGAATAAAACCAGTATTGAAAAATGTAAAATTTGTGCTATATTAACTAATTAAATAGTTTACGGTGAAATGGCAGCATGTTTTAAAGTAGCACTTGCACAATAAGGTTAATTTAATTTAAAAGTAGTATGGTAGAATGAAGGGGTTAAAGATATTGACATCCTCATTGGAGGGTGTTTTTTTGTGATTAAACTTGAGGTTTGTGCAGGCATAAAGAATTCGCTGCTTTATAAGAATAGCAACAAGGTGGTGTAGAAATTTGGATCCTGAGGTTCTATTGCGCCTTAAACAAATTGTGGGGGAAACCAAGGTTTTAACCAAGCGGGAGCATCTTTTTTCCTACAGTTATGATGCATCCCCCTTAAAACTGCAGATAAGCAATCTGCCGGGAGTGGTGGTATTGCCCCAAGATGCCCGCCAGGTCAGCGAAGTAATCAAGCTGGCCAATGAAAAAGGGATACCGGTCATTCCCCGGGGGGCCGGCTCCAATGTGAGCGGGGGCACCCTGCCGGTGGCAGACTGCATTATTCTCAGCCTGAACAACATGAACAGGATCATTGAAATTGACCCGGACAATATGCTGGCTGTGGTTGAGCCCGGCGTGATTAACGGTGATCTGCAGAGAGAGGCAGCAAAAAGGGGACTGTTTTATCCCCCGGACCCCCAGAGTGCGGAGTTTTCTACCCTGGGCGGCAATGTGGCTGAGAATGCCGGAGGACCCCGCTGCCTAAAATACGGGGTTACCAGGGACTATGTTTTGGGACTGGAGGTTGTACTCCCCAGCGGCGAGATCATTAGCACCGGTTCCAGAACTTTGAAGAACGTCACCGGCTACGATATAACCCGTTTATTTGTGGGTTCGGAAGGGACTCTCGGGGTGATTACCCGGATTATTCTAAAACTGGTGCCCCGGCCGGAGGCAACCAGGATCGGCCTGGCCGTATTTCAGACCATGGAAGCGGCGGCGGAGGCGGTGGCCAGGATCGGTTCCAGCGGCCTTGTACCCGCCATGATCGAGTTTCTGGACCAGGTTTATATCCGCAATATCGAAGAATACTCCCATATCGGTTTTCCCTTGGATGCCGGAGCGGTGCTGATTTTGGCGGTGGACGGGGACAAAGAAATCCTGGACAAACAAATGAACCGCATGGCCGAGGTTTGCCGGGATGCCGGGGCTGCGCAAATCCGTATTGCCCGGGATGATGCGGAAGCCGAAGAAATTATGAAGGCGCGGCGGGCCGCCTTTGCCAGCATGTCCAGGTTGAATCCCACCATTATTGGGGAAGACTTTACCGTCCCCCGTTCCAAAATTCCCGGCATGGTAGCTAAAATCCAGGAAATTGCCCGTAAGCAAAAAATCATTATTGCAACGGTGGGACATGCCGGGGATGGCAATCTGCACGCCACCTTCTCCTGTGATGAACGGGATGATCAAGAAATGAAACGGGTGGAAGCGGCCATCGACGACCTGGTGGAAGCCGCTCTCTCCTTTGACGGCGTGATTACCGGAGAGCATGGCATTGGACGGTTAAAAGCCAAATATATGAACCGGCAGTTCGGGGAAGGTCCGTTGCATTTGATGAAAACCATCAAACAGGCCATGGATCCCAACGGAATTATGAATCCGGGCGTTATGTTCGGGGAGTCATGAGTATGCAGCAGATAAAACAGGAAGGTTGCAACCTTGAAGCAGAAATGATTAAATGTATCCGCTGTGGGGCCTGCCAGGCCGTCTGCCCCATCTTTAAGGAGATTGGGGTGGAATCCTATACCGCCCGGGGAAAAGTACGGCTGCTGAGGGCGGTTCAGGAAGGGCTGCTGCCGGTGAACCAGGAAATTGAGCGTTTACTTTCCCACTGTCTTTTGTGTAGCGCCTGTGTCAATAGCTGTCCCGCCGGGGTGAAAACCAATGAAATTGTAGAGGCCGGCCGGACCCTGGTGGTCAACCGGCGGGGTCTGCCGCTGTTAAAGCGAGTGATCTTTAATCTAGGGCTGAAGAACCGGAAGATTTTTAATTCCTTCATGGCCCTGCTGCCGGGCCTGCAGCGTTTTTGCTTTCGCAGGGTGCCGGGAGTTGGGGGAATGCTGCCCCGTTATCCCCTGGGCTTGGATCAGCGCAGGCTGCTGCACCCGGTGGCGTCCCGCTCTTTCCGCAATGGATGCCTGGAACGGGTGCGGGCTGAAAAGCCCCGCCAGGGAAAGGTGGCCTTGTTTACCGGGTGCATGGCCAATTTCCTTTATCCTGAAACCGCCGAAGCCGCGGTAAAGGTATTAACCGCCAACGGTTTGGATGTGATCATTCCCCGCAACCAGCATTGCTGCGGAACCCCTGCCCGGGTCTCCGGGGACCGGGCCGCAGCCAAGGAAATGGCCCGGATCAATGTGGACGAATTTGCTTCCCTGCCGGAACCGGTGGACGCCATCATCGTGCTCTGCGGTTCCTGCGGCACCGCTTTAAAAAAGGAGATACCGGTTCTGTTGGCCGGAGACCCTGTTTATGAGGCCAAAGCCCGGGCCATGGCGGATCAAGTGCGGGATATTGCCGAATTTATTGTGACCCTGCCTAGTTGGCGGCAGCCTATTCAACGGCCCCTTAAAGGCCGGGTGACCTATCATGATCCCTGCCATCTAGGAAGGGGGCAGGGGATCACCGCCCAGCCCCGGGAGATCCTCCGGGCCATACCGGGCCTGGAGTACGTTGAACTTCCCCGGTCCCAGGCCTGCTGCGGCTGTGCCGGGACCTTCAGTGCTTCTCATTACGATCTTTCCCTGCAGATCACCCAGCGGAAGATGGCCGATATTGAAAGCGTGGGCGCCGAATGGGTTGCCACCGGCTGTTCCGCCTGCCGTATGCAGATGGAGGACGGCCTCAACCAGGCCGGCCGCAAAGTAAAAGTCCGTCATACCATTGAATTGCTCTGGGAGTCCTACCGCCAATAGCCGGCATATATTCCGGCAGGGGATTCTTTTTGAGCAGCCCCTCACCGGGTTTGGAGAGGGCTGGCATTTGGGTTTGATTATTAATAGACATTTACCAAAGGGAGTAAGGAGTTTATCAAATGGCAAAACACCGGGTTTGGCTGCTGCTGGTACTGTGCAATTTATTTTGGGCGGGCAATTATGTGTTTGGCAAATATGTTATTGCCGAGATGACGCCCCTCTGGATTACCTTTTCCCGCTGGCTGTTAGCCTCTTTGCTGCTGCTGCCGACGGCTTTTTGGCTGGAAAAGCCGGAGTTGAAAATAGTGAGAAAGAGCTGGCCCGCTCTGACGGCCATGGCGGTGCTGGGCATTATCGGATACAACTTGGTGCTTTATTCCGCCCTTGCCTATACTTCAGCCACCAACGCGGCCCTGGTCAGCGCTTTAAACCCCGGTGTTATCGTGTTGTTTTCGGTCTTTCTGCTGGGGGAGAAAATTTCGGGAATTCAGACCTCCGGAGTGCTGGTTTCCCTCATCGGAGCTTTAGTCATTTTAACCCAGGGCCGCCTGAGTCAAGTCCTGTATACCGAATATAACCAAGGGGATTTGCTGATGCTGGCCGCCGTTGTGATCTGGACCTTGTATTCCATCGTCGGCAAGCGTCTTACCGCCGTCCCGCCCATCACAGCCACGGCGGTATCCGCTTTAATCGCCACGC
The DNA here is from genome assembly GCF_000215085.1 of Desulforamulus ruminis DSM 2154. NCBI lineage: Bacteria > Bacillati > Bacillota > Clostridia > Eubacteriales > Peptococcaceae > Desulforamulus > Desulforamulus ruminis. The sequence continues at coordinate 2,150,215 of NC_015589.1, read as the reverse complement.
TGCTGATGGTTCCCTTTGCCCTGGCCCAAGGCATTGATACGCAAAAAATCGGCCCCTTGGCTGTAACGGGGATTTTATATATGGTCATTTTTCCCTCGTTATTTTCCTATGTTTTCTGGAATATGTCCGTTCGTGCCATTGGAGCCAGCCAAGCCGGAATCTTCTTAAACCTGATTCCTTTTTTCACCGCCATTATCAGCGGGGTGCTTGGTGAAAAGATTACGACCGCCCAGATCGGCGGCGGCCTGTTGGTCTTTACCGGCGTATATTTGACCACCGGCATGCTGGATCGAAGATTAACCAGGGAGAAGCGGCAGGGGGTAATACGATCATGACCGGGATCACAGCGCAAATTATATTATAGAAGAAATCCGGTAGATCAAAGCTTGTTGAAAAACAAGGAGCCGGGCAAATGGCCCGGCTCCTTAATGGTTGACACAAGCTGTATGATAAATAAGTTTATCAAGATAACGTAAAAAATTAAGCCCCTTCATTGGCCCTGCCGGTGGATTCCTTTCCGTTGGACGACAGTGTCTGACTATAAAGCAACCCTTCAATAAAGCCTTCTACTTTAATTTGATCCCGGGGAGCTAGTTGGTGGAATTTTGCCAGCAATTCCAAATCCCTTGGAGAAATTTCTTTTCCGCAGCTCTGGGAAAATAAATCCGTATTTTGTAACATTTCTCCCGTAAGAATCCAATCCACTGATACATTAAAAAATCTTGACAAAAGTAGTAAAGCCTCCGCTCCGGGCTTGGCCCTGCCCCTTTCCCAATCCCCTACGTTACCTCGCGATACCTTAATTTTATCCGCCAGTTCTTCCTGACTAATCTTAACCAGGTTCCTCAATTCTTTAATTCTCGCCCCAATATTCAATAAAAATCTCCTTTCCGCATATGTTTTCACATCAAGAAGGTTTTTGCACGAAAAATAAAACATTTTGTTGACTATACACTTATATACGTGTAATCTTATTTTTAAATGGACTGTTTTTTAGATAAACTATTTTATCATTGAAAGAATTCTAGCATACATTATTTCCAAAAATACAACAAAGCGAAACGAAAACTGAAGAGTAAAACCACAGAAAGGGCGTAGCTTAGGGGAAAGAAACGAACCGGTAATCCATTTATCAGTTTCTTAAAATTCATTGGGATGGTGACATCCTTTAATGATCCAAAGCGCTGTAGGAAAGGAGGAGCGCCCTTGCAAAAAAGGAAACTGACCCAGGTTGGCATCATCATCAGGAAGCGGCTGATTGAAGTCGGGAAAACTCAGGTGCAACTGGCCAAAGAGATCGGCACCAGTAAAATCTATCTGAACCATATTCTACACGGCGAAAGGTCCGGGAAAAAGTATCTGGCCAAAATATTTTCCATCCTGGGAATCGACCCGGACAGTGTCAAACGAACGGCATAGAAAAAATACGGAATGCAAGACCTGGCAGGACGGTGGACAAGGGTACGAAAGGGGCGGCCCCGCAACCGAAAGGAAAGTCTAAAAACATTCCCCTCCATTATAATCATGCATACTGACTCGGCGCAGTTGCCGTAAAAGTTTTAGCAGGGCTATAAAAATAATGGAAGGAAGGAACAACCTATTGAAAAAGATTTCAACCAAAATTTGGGCAGGGTTTATATCGATTATTTTGCTGATGTCGGTGATCGTCGGTTTTACCTACTACCAGATCGGGCAATTGGTTGAACAAACCGTGCATCTTTCAGAACGGGATATTCCATTGACCAATGCTTCTCAAGAACTGGCCTTTAATTATGTCCGTCAGGCCTCCGGGGTTCGAGGATACCTGGCAACGGGGGATGAAATTTTTTTACAGGAATATCAGGATGCCCAAAAAAAGGCCAATGAGCACCTGGCTTACCTGGACAAACAGATTGTATCAAAAGAGCAGCGAGAGCTTTTCGAACAGGTTAAACAAGCCCTGGGGGAGTTTGAGCAATACCCGCCGGTGGTCTTTTCTCTTTATGAGACAGAAGGTCCGGAGTATGCTGCCACCTATATGCAAATATCGGGCACCCCTGCCAATGATCGGGCCATTGAAGCAATCAAAAAATTTACCGCTTATCAGGAACAGCAAATGCAACGGGATGGGAGCAACATAAAAAACAAAGAAACTCACATCAGCAGCATCCTGCTGACCATGCTGCTGCTGGGGCTGCTGTTGGGACTGGGCCTCGCCTACTTTATTGCCAAACCCATTACCAGAGCCCTGGAGAAGGTGAACAAGGTTTCCTCCCGGTATGCGCAAGGGGATTTTTCCGAAGGCATTGAAATCAAGTCGGCGGACGAATTGGGCCAATTAGCCAAGGCCCTAAATAAAATGCAGCAAGCCTTTAAAGAGATCATTTTAAAGCTGCAAAGTTCCTCGGTTCATTTGAACCAATCAGCCAGACAACTGGCCGCACAGGCCCAGCAAACTTCGGCGGGATCGGCGGAAACCGCCGCTACGGTGGTGGAGATTGCTTCTACCATGGAACAAGTAACCAATAATGCCCAGGAAGTAGCGACGCTATCGGAAAAAGTCTCCCGGGAGGCCGAGGAGGGTTTCCAGGGAGTTAAGCAGATCACCAGTCAGATGGAATTAATCTCTTCTTCCAGCGGGGATGCCTCCAGAGTGGTGGAGGAATTAACCAACACCTTAAACCGGGTCAACCAAATTGTCGATTTGATTACCAACATCGCGGATCAAACCAATTTATTGGCCCTGAATGCGGCCATTGAAGCGGCGCGGGCCGGAGATCACGGCCGCGGCTTTGCCGTTGTGGCGGAAGAAGTCCGCAAACTGGCCGAGCAATCCGCGGACGCGGCCAAGGACATTAACCTCTTAATCTCCCAGGTGCAGGTTGAATCCCAAAAAGCGGTGGAAGCGATGACTGAAGGAAACAAACAGGTCCAAGAGGGAAATTCCGTGGTAGAAGAAGTGGGTATCCACTTCAATGGAATTATTCGTTCTGTGGAAGGACTGGCGGGACAAATTCAAAATGTTGCCTCGGCGTCACAGCAGGTTTCCGCCGGGGTGCAAAATGTCTCCGCCACAGCCGAAGAACAAACGGCGGCCATGGAGGAAGTGGCCTCGGCCACAGAACAGCTTAATAAAATGGCCGATGATTTAAATGAGATGGTAGATAAATTTAAAGTATAAAAGATTAGCCATATCTGAGCCAGAACGGTGAGATAATAAACCGGAATTCCCATGAAGGAGTTCCGGTTTATTATTTAATATTGTTGTCATTATTTACTATACTTTTTTATGATAGAATAGTGAAAAGTTATCCCATATTCAAGAATGGATTTTTTTAATAAATAAATCGTAAGGGGGGGAGAACCATGGTTAAAAATAAAGAAGATCCAGTAAAATATATTGTATTGTGAAAATACCCGGAAGGCTAAATGCATAAGATTTGACAGGCATGGTTGACAAATTTTATAAAAGGTGGGATTGCTGTTGGAACAAAAAGGATGGCATATTCTCTCAACCCGAGAAGTACTGGATAGCTTGCAAAGCGGAACAGAGGGATTAACCAACGCCGAGGCTGAACGCCGGTTGGTACAGAACGGTCCCAACAAGCTGGAGGAAGGAAAAAGGAAAACACTGTTCTCTATATTCCTAACTCAGTTTGCGGATCTCATGATCTGGGTGCTTATCGCCGCTGCGGCCATATCCGGCGTTCTTGGCGAATGGGTGGATTCTGCCATTATTGCGGTAGTGATTCTTTTAAACGCCATTCTGGGCACCATTCAGGAAAGCAAGGCTGAAGCGGCTCTGGAAGCTTTGAAACAAATGGCGGCTCCTACCGCCCGGGTACTGCGTGACGGCGCGGTGGCCAAGGTTGCGGCTGCGGACCTGGTGGTAGGGGATGTGGTCCTGCTGGAAGCGGGAGACAGCATTCCTGCCGACCTTCGGTTGATTGAAAGCGCCTCCCTGAAGGTAGAAGAATCGGCGCTCACCGGGGAATCGGTTCCGGTGGAAAAAATCAGCGACTCCTTGGATGATCCTGAGGCTGCCTTAGGAGACCGGTTAAACATGACGCACATGGGCACCAACGTTACCTATGGGCGAGGCAGCGGCGTAGTGATTGCCACCGGCATGAATACGCAAATGGGAGCCATTGCCGGACAATTGGCCTCCACCCGGAAAGAAATCACTCCTTTGCAAAGAAAACTGAATCAAATTTCCAACGTGATTTCAGTGGGTGTCATTTGTATTGCGGCGGTGATTTTTGGTATAGGCCTCTTAGGCGGCAGAGAACCGCTGGAGATGTTCCTTACGGCGGTGTCTCTTGCCGTGGCGGCCATTCCGGAAGGGATGGTGGCGGTGGTTACCATTGTGCTGGCCATGGGCATGTCCCGTATGGCCGGACGGGGAGCCATTATCCGTCGTCTGCCTGCGGTGGAGACCCTGGGTTCCACACAGGTTATCTGTTCTGATAAGACCGGGACCCTTACCCAAAATCGCATGACCGTTAAGAAAATTTGGAGTGAAGATACGGAACTGTTATGTGACGCCATGGGACACTGCAACGACTCGAAACTGGATGAAAACAACAAACCCCTGGGCGACCCCACCGAGACGGCTTTAATTGATTACATCCTTAAGGAACAGCATTGGAGCGCCGAAGAGGTCCGGTTACGCAAGCGCATGGGAGAAATTCCCTTTGACTCCGAGCGGAAGCTTTCAACGGTGGCGGTGGAACATCCCTCCGGAGAGGGAATGCGCATCTTTGTCAAAGGAGCGCCGGATGTTTTGCTTAACCGCTGTGTGCAGGAACATCGTTCCGGCGGCGGTGCGGTTCCTTTGGATGCTGAAAGACGCCTGGAAATCGAAAAGGTCAACGAAGAGATGGCCAAACAAGCCCTGCGGGTATTGGCTTTTGCCTATAAAGACGCTCCAGCGGCGGACTTTACGGATGCCGGGGCGGTGGAGAGCCAGTTAACCTTTTGCGGGCTGGCAGGCATGATTGACCCCTCCCGTCCGGAGGCCCGGGAGGCCATCGACGTTTGCCGCCATGCGGGGATTCTTCCGGTGATGATTACCGGCGACCATAAGATTACCGCCGTGGCCATTGCCGAGGACTTAGGCATTTTGTCCGATGGACGAAAAGCCCTTTTAGGTGCGGAATTGGAGAAAATGTCCGAGGAGGATTTGGACCGGCAGGTGGACCGGATCGGCGTGTATGCCCGGGTAGCACCGGAGCATAAAACCCGCATTGTGGCGGCATGGCAGAAACGCGGCCAAGTGGTGGCCATGACCGGAGACGGCGTGAACGATGCTCCGGCCCTTAAAGCCGCCGACATCGGCGTAGGCATGGGCATCACCGGCACCGACGTATCCAAGGGGGCCTCCGACATGGTGCTTACCGACGATAATTTTGCCACTATTGTGACGGCGGTAAAGGAAGGGCGGCGCATTTTCAACAACATCCATAAAACCGTGCGCTTTTTGCTTTCCTGCAACGCCGGCGAGGTTTTGGCCATTTTAACCGCCACCATGGCTGGATGGCACTTGCTGGCGCCCATACACATTTTATGGATTAACCTGGTGACCGATGCTTTTCCGGCCCTGGCCCTGGGGGTTGAACCGGCGGAAAAGGATATTATGGACAGAAAGCCCCGGGACAGCAAACTGCCCTTCTTTACCGGACGTGACTGGCGCTCCATTGTGATTGTAGGCGCTGCGGAAGCCATTCTAACTCTTGCCGCCTACGTTCTGGGGGGCAAAGGCATTGTGGGCACCACCATGGCATTTCTGACGCTGTCCTTGGCGCAGCTCTTTGCCTGCATCGGATTCCAAAGCGAACGGCACAGTATTTTTTCCATTAAAGTGAAAGAACATCCCATGTTATGGCTGGCCTTTTTTGGCTCTGCCATGCTGCAAATCATGGTCATGATTATTCCACCTGTGCGCAATCTGTTTGGATTGGTTCCCCTGGATGCCGTCCAGTGGCTGACCATTCTGGGGCTTTGCCTGGTCATGCTGGGCTTTATTGAAGTCCAAAAATGGATTGCCCGGTTGCGCCATAGCAACTAAAAGAAAAATTGACTGAAGGGCGTTGAAAAGATTGAAAAGGCAATTGACCAGAGAGCAATTGCAATTCCTGGACCGGGAATTGCAATACCAGCAGGAAAGGGGCGTTATTTCAGAAGAGCAAAAACTTCAGATGCTGACCGATTACGAAACAAAGCAGGGGCTTAGTTTTATCCGGATCATGCTGACCATCGGAGCCCTGCTGGTTGGCCTCGGGATATTGTCCTTCATTGCATCCAACTGGGCCGAACTAGGTAAGGCTGCCAAATTATCCATTATTTTGGCAGTCTTCCTGGGGGCCATGCTGGCTAGTTATCAAATATCCGGCCCTTATCCCAAAACAAGCAAAAGCCTTTTGTACATCGGGGTGTTAACCTATGGGGCCGGCATCTTCCTAATTGGGCAGATGTTTAACTTCGGCGGCCATTTTACCGGCGCGTTTTTACTGTGGGCACTGGGAGCTTTCCCCATAGCGGCTTTGTTCAGGGATAAGCTGGTCTATCTTTTTACCTGTGTGCTGGTCATCATCTATGTCAGCGGTTATTTTGCCCTGGATGGATACCCTTATATGATCCTGGCCTTGATCCCGGCGCTTTATTACTGCAACCGGTATTTGGACCATTCCCGGATGATCCTGTTCTTTATTAACCTGATTACCTTGGATGCGGTGCTGCTTTTAACCCATGTCTTGGATATGGACCAGTTTTATATTGGTCTGCTGTTCTTCGGCCTGGGGCTGGCCCTGTATTACTTGCCTCTAAAAATGAATACGGCGGTCTACCGCCTCCAGGGCACTCTCGTGATGGGGGTGGCAGGCTTGTTTCTTACACTGCCGGAAATGTGGCGGGGGCCTCTTTATCCCGGCCTGCAGCTCGACCTCGCCGCAGGCCGTCTTGCCAGCAGTGTTTTTGCAGTGGCCCTGATGATCTACCTGTTATACCTGACCCGGAAGGAAAACTTGACGGCACTAGTTTTCATCTGTGCCATCATCTTCCGTTATTACGTCGATACCTTCATTGACTTTATGCCCAAATCCGCTTTCTTTATCTTAGGCGGCCTGCTGCTTTTAGGCTTTGGTTACTATTTTGAACGGTTGAGAAGAAAGAAGGGGGGACTGGGCGTTGGACAATAAACGGAAATATTTCATTGCCTCACTGATACCGATCCTGATCCTGCTGGGCCTCTGCATCAAGCCCCTGGCCACCTTGTGGTTGGGCCAGGAGATCCTATTGCAGACAGCGCCCTATGATCCCCGGGATTTGCTGCGGGGAGACCATGTGGTATTGAATTACCAAATCTCGGATATTCCGGTGTCCAGATTCCCCGCTGAGTTTCAAAAAGATTCCTTTCAGAACAAGGACCTTTATGTGGTTTTGAAAAAGACCGGGAACCATTACGATGTGGACAGCATACAGATAAAGGAGCCGGAAACAGGGTATTATCTCAAGGGTAAAATCCAATATATCACCAAGAATCAAGAGGGTCAGGACGTGGCTCATGTTGACTACAGCCTGGATAAATTCTTTGTGCCCGAAAACACCGGAACGGAACTGGAGGAAAAATCCCGGCAGGGAGAGCTAACCGCCCGGGTGAAGGTATTCAAGGGCTATGCCTATCTGATTCAGGTTGAATAAAAAAGGTTTTCCTCGGACCCCTTTGAAGGGAGAAAAAAATGAACAGGAAGTTTTTAGTTTTCCTACTTTTCCTGGTCTTTATGGTTTTTATCTGGTCCGGCATTTATCCCAGAGACCGGTTTACCTGGTTTTTGGAGGTCCTGCCGGTCCTGATCGGTTTAAGTATCCTGGCAGCCACCTACCGCAGATTTAAATTTACCGGTCTGATTTATCTATTCATTGCCGCCCATATGATTCTCCTGATGGTGGGAGGGCATTACACCTATGCCCAGGTGCCCCTTTTTAACTGGATTAGGGATACCTTTGATTTAACCCGCAATCACTACGACCGGGTAGGGCATTTTGCCCAGGGCTTTGTGCCGGCGTTAATCGCCCGGGAGATTCTCCTGCGGCTTTCTCCTTTTAGAAAAGGCCCGGGACTCTTTTTTATGGTGCTCAGTATTTGTCTTTCCGTCAGTGCTTTTTACGAGTTGCTTGAGTGGTGGGTGGCAGTGGCTACAGGGACTGCTGCCGAAGCTTTTCTGGGCACCCAGGGAGATGTTTGGGACACCCAGTGGGATATGTTTTTAGCCCTTTGCGGGGCGGTTGCAGCCTTAACCCTTTTCAGCAAACTACATGATTGGCATCTTGATCGCATAAAGATAAAGGATTGAACTTTTTTTGTAAGATGTGGACACATCCCGGAATTTACATCCGGGATGTGTTTTTTTGTAGGATAGTGTCGATAAATTGGAGGTTGTGACAAAAAAGAATACAAAATACAATTCTGAAATTGTTACCATAGGACTAGAAAATTTTCACATATAGTGTAAAATTATTTAGTAATACGGTAATTTGTCCAGCGTTTAGACAAAATGACATCTTTGACAGGGGGCAATAATCAGAAAATGGATCAGATTTGTGAGAAAATCCAGATGTTAAGGAATCAGCAGAATTTAACCTTGAAGGAATTAAGCGTAAAGACTGGATTATCCGTTAGTTTTCTCTCCCAGGTAGAACGAGGAACCTCTTCCTTGGCCATTACCTCCTTAAAGAAAATCGCCGACGCTTTTAACGTACCCATCACCACCTTTTTTGAAAGTTACCAGAACCATACCTTTGTGGTTAAAGCTCAGGAACAGCAACCCTTTAAAATTGAAGGCTGCCGTTCGGAATATGTCCGCCTGGCCGGCGATTTTACAGAGAAGAAATTAGAGCCCATGCTGGTAATCCTGCCGCCGGGGAAACAGTACGATACGGTTTTTAATCATCCCGGCGAAGAATTTAACTACGTTCTGGAAGGAGCGGTTATTTTTAATATTGACGGCAAAGAATATTTGATTCAAAAGGGAGATTCCATTCACTATCCATCCAGTTTACCTCATTTTTGGGTTAATCCCCTGGAACATAACTCAAAAATTATCAGCGTACTGACACCATTAATTTTCTGAAAAGATCTGCGCATAATTTTCTAACAAAGAAAGGTGGGTAACGATGCGGGTAGCAACTGATATCGGCGGAACATTCACGGATCTGGTTGCTGTTGATGAACAGGGCAGAATCAGGATTGCCAAAAGCCACACCACACCTCCCCGTTTTGAACAGGGGGTCCTCCATGTGGTTCAGGACAGCGGCGTTGATCCGGAAGGGATGGAAGCCTTTATCCATGGCACAACAGTGATCATTAATGCCCTTACGGAGCGGAAAGGAGCAAAAACCGGGTTAATCACAACCAAGGGATTTCGGGATGTTTTAGAACTGGGCCGAGGCAACCGGCCGGATCTTTACAACCTTCGCTATGAAAAGCCCAGGCCCTTTGTGCCCCGTTATTTGCGGCAGGAAGTGGAGGAGAGGCTTAATTACAAGGGGGAAGTACTGACTCCTTTGAACAAAGAACAGGTGAAGCAGGCGGTGGAGTACTTTAAAAAGGAAAAGGTGGAGGCCATTGCCGTAACCTATCTGCATGCCTACGCCAACCCTGCTCATGAGCAGCAAACCGTGGAGATCATTAAGGAACTCTGGCCGGAAGTGGCCGTAACGGCTTCCTGTGAGGTGACCAAGGAGTGGCGCGAGTACGAGCGTACCAGCACCTGTGTGCTGAATTCCTACGTTAAACCCGTTGCTTCATCCTATATTGACCGTCTGGAAGCAAAGCTTGCGGAAACCGGCGCCCAGGGCAAAAAGTATATCATGCAGTCCAACGGCGGCACCACCACCTTTGCTCAATCCAAGAAAACTCCCATCAATATGGTGGAATCCGGCCCGGTGGCGGGGGTTTTTGGGGCGGCGGTGCTGGGACAACTGCTGGGAGAAAAAAATATCATTGCCTTTGATATTGGCGGCACCACGGCTAAATGCTCACTAATTGACAAGGGTGAAGTAAAGGTCACCACCGATTATAAGATTGAAAAAACCGATCGTACCGCCGGTTATCCCATTAAAGTTCCGGTGGTGGATATTGTGGAAATCGGCAACGGAGGCGGTTCCATTGCCTGGATTGACGATGCCGGCTCCCTTCGGGTGGGACCCCAGTCCGCCGGCGCTTTGCCGGGACCGGTAGCCTACGGCCGGGGCGGCAGCGAGCCTACCACCACCGATGCCAGTTTACTGACCGGCCGGCTGTCGGCAAAGAATTTTGATAATGAGGTCAACCTGGAGGAAGTGAGCCGGGCGGTTTACGAGAAGGTGGCCCGGCATTTTAAGATTCCCGTTGACGAAGCGGCCTTGGGCATCATTCGTATTGCCAACGCCAACATGCTTAATGCCCTGAAACTGATCTCCGTAAGAAAGGGTTACGACCCCCGGGAATTTACCCTGGTTGCCTTTGGCGGAGGCGGCCCCATGCACGCAGCGGCCCTGGCCAGGGAACTGGGAGTAGGCAAGGTGATCATTCCGGTGGCGGCTTCGGTATTTTCCGCCTGGGGCATGTTAATGACCGATCTGCGCAGCGATTATATTCAAACCCATATTCGCAGGGTTCAGGACTTGGATCTGAAGGAACTGAATGAAGAATGGCGGAAGATGGAAGCCCGGGCCCTGGCTGAATATCAGGCCCAGGAGATGGAGCAAGAGAAGATTGTTTTCTCAAAATTTGTGGACATGCGCTACCTGGGCCAGGAACATACCGTAAAGGTGCCGGTTCCGGACCGGGAATGGGACCAGGAGACGATACAGGAAATGGTGCGGCGCTTCCACGAACTGCACCAGCATTACTACACCTTTAAACTGGAAGGGGCGCAAACCCAAATTGTGAACCTGCACCTGGTAGCCTTTGGCCGGGTGCAGAAGCCGGAATTTTATAAGCTGCAAAATACCGCGGGCACGGCGGCGGAGGCGCTGCTGGAAACCCGCCCGGTGCTTTATGAGGGAGCCGGTTGGCTGGAGACAAGGGTTTACGACCGGGACAAGCTGGCTGCCAATATAACCCTTGAAGGACCGGCCATTGTGGAGGAGCCCTCCGCTTCCACGGTGATTTATCCGGGACAAACCTTAACCGTGGACCTCTACGGCAATTTAATCATTGGAACGGGGGTGTAATTATGAGTCAAACCGTAAATGAACCCATTGACACCTTTGCGCTGGATATTGTCAAGGACTCGCTGATTGCCATCGGCGAAGAAATGTTTTACGCCTTGGCCCGCACCTCCATGAGTCCCATTATTTATGAAGTATTGGACTATGCCAGCGGACTGACGGACGTTAAGGGGCAACTGCTGACCCAGGGCAACGGGGCCACCGGCTTTATCGGGCTGCTGACCTTTATGGTCAAAGAGACCATTGCCAAGTTTGGTCCGGAAGGGCTCAAACCCGGAGATATTATCATCATTAATGATCCCTATGTGGGGGGCGGGTCCCACCTTTCGGACGTGGGTCTGGTATTGCCCATATTCTATCAGGGGGAACTGGTGGCTTTTTCGGCTAATAAAGCCCACTGGACCGAGGTGGGGGGCAAGGACCCCGGTTCCTGGACCACCGATTCCACCGAGATTTTCCAGGAAGGCCTGCAATTCCCCTGCGTCAAGATTTACGATGAGGGCAGATTGAACCAGGCCCTGGTGGATATTATCGCGGCCAATGTACGCTTCCCGGATCTCTCCCTGGGGGACATGTGGGCCCAGATTGCCGGACTGCGCACCGGTGAAAGACGTTTTATCGAGCTTTGCGATAAATACGGCAAGGAGATGGTCATGGCTTCCATTGATCGCCTGCTGGATAACGGCGAGAAAATGACCCGCAAACAACTGGCCCAACTGCCCAAAGGGACCTATGAGGTGGTTGACTATATTGACGACGACGGCCTGGGCAACGGACCGTTAAAAGTCCAGGTCAAGGTTACCATTACCGACGAAAAATTTATTTGTGATTTTCGCGGCAGTCACCCCCAGGTGCTGGGACCGGTCAACTGCTCCTATGCCGCCCTGGTTTCCGCCGTACGGATTGTTTTTATGGCCATTACCAATCCTTCCCAGGATGTCAATGACGGCATTTTCCGTCCCCTGGAGGTTATTTCCGATCAAGGGTCCATTTTTTCCTGCCAGCGGCCGGCGGCAGTCTCTACCTATTGGGAGACCATGCTGTACGGTGCGGACTTAATCTGGCAGGCCCTGGCGCCGGTGCTGCCGCACCGGCTCACCGCAGGTCACCTGCTTTCGGTATGCGGGCTGGTGCTTTCGGGTACACACCCGGATACCCGGGACCCCTTCTTAATTGTGGAGCCCACTGCCGGCGGTTGGGGTGCCGGTCAGGGCAAGGACGGAGAGGCCGGTCAGTTTTGTTTGGGTGACGGCGAAACCTTTAACGTGCCCGTGGAAGTGGCCGAAACCAGCTACGGCGTCATGGTGGACGAATACAGCTTCCGGGCCGACGGGGCCGGGGCGGGAGAATACCGGGGGGGCTCCGGATGCATCCGCGCTTACCGGGCTTTAACGGACAATCAGTTTATTACGGCTACCTTTGGACGGCATAAATACCTGCCCTGGGGCTTTAACGGGGGAAAAGCGGGATCGGAGAATTCCTTCAGCATTATCAAAGCCGGCGGCGAAAAGGCCGGTCCCTTTGGCAAATACGCCCGCTTTCCGCTCCATAAAAACGATGTGGCCCGGCTGGTAACCGCCACCGGCGGCGGCTACGGGGATCCCTTCCAACGACCGGCCGAAAAGGTGGCCCTGGATGTAAAAAATGAGTTTATTACCCTGGAGCAGGCCAAAGAGGACTACGGTGTTTTGCTCCATCCCGAAACCTTGGAGATAGAAGGATTTACCGAAGAGAGACAGCAAAAGGAGAAAAACCGTGGAAATTGTAACCATTAAAGACGCAGCGGCGGAAACAGGCCTAAATACCGACGCCATTCTCAAGACTTTATTTAAACAGCAAGAGGGAACAAAATTTGGCACCGTGG